>NZ_CP036259.1:4140000-4485833 GCF_007641255.1 Sporomusa termitida | reverse complement strand
TCCCGTTACGCCAGTAGCACCAGTTTCCCCCGTAGCTCCAGTTTCGCCGATGGCTCCTGTTACACCAGTAGCACCGGTTTCACCGATGGCCCCAGTTTCGCCGGTAGCTCCCGTTTCGCCGGTAGCTCCCGTTTCGCCGATAGCTCCGGTTGCACCAGTTATACCCGTAGCCCCGGTTTCCCCCGTAGCACCGGTTTCACCGATAGCCCCAGTTTCGCCGGTGGCTCCAGTTTCACCAATAGCCCCGATTTCCCCAGTAGCACCAGTTATACCGGTAGCGCCGGTTATACCAGTAGCGCCGGTTATACCAGTAGCGCCGGTTATGCCAGTAGCGCCGGTTATGCCAGTAGATCCAGTTACGCCAGTTTCCCCAGTAGCTCCTGTTATGCCAGTAGCTCCGGTTTCCCCAGTGGCTCCGGTTTCGCCAGTGGCCCCGGTTACACCCGTAGCCCCAGTTATACCAGTGGCCCCAGTTTCCCCAATAGCACCTGTTTCACCGGTAGCTCCAGTTACGCCAGTGGCTCCTGTTATGCCGGTAGCTCCGGTTATACCAGTAGCGCCGGTTTCACCGATAGCGCCGGTTTCCCCAGTGGCCCCGGTTACACCAGTGGCACCGGTCTCGCCAGTAGCCCCGGTCTCGCCAGTGGCCCCCGTTACACCAGTAGCTCCGGTTATGCCAGTAGCTCCGGTTACGCCAGTGGCTCCTGTTATGCCGGTAGCACCGGTTTCGCCGGTAGCTCCCGTTTCGCCGATAGCTCCGGTTACACCAGTTATACCCGTAGCCCCGGTTTCCCCCGTAGCACCGGTTTCACCGATAGCCCCAGTTTCGCCGGTGGCTCCAGTTTCACCAGTAGCCCCGATTTCGCCAGTAGCACCAGTTATACCGGTAGCTCCCGTTTCGCCAGTAGCGCCGGTTATGCCGATAGCTCCGGTTTCACCGGTGGCGCCTGTTTCGCCAGTGGCCCCAGTTATACCAGTGGCCCCAGTTATACCAGTGGCCCCAGTTTCGCCGATGGCGCCTGTTTCGCCAGTAGCGCCGGTTTCCCCAGTAGCGCCAGTTTCGCCAGTAGCACCGGTTTCGCCGGTGGCTCCAGTTTCCCCAGTAGCTCCAGTTTCGCCGATGGCTCCCGTTTCACCGGTAGCTCCGATTATGCCAGTAGCTCCTGTTTCGCCGGTAGTCCCGGTTACTCCAGTCACGCCAGTGGCCCCAGTTATACCAGTGGCGCCGGTTTCACCGATAGCACCGGTTTCGCCAGTGGCTCCTGTTACACCCGTAGCCCCAGTCTCACCGGTGGCCCCAGTTACACCCGTAGCCCCGGT
The DNA here is from genome assembly GCF_007641255.1 of Sporomusa termitida. Lineage (NCBI taxonomy): Bacteria > Bacillati > Bacillota > Negativicutes > Selenomonadales > Sporomusaceae > Sporomusa > Sporomusa termitida. The sequence continues at coordinate 4,484,513 of NZ_CP036259.1, read as the reverse complement.
TTCGCCGGTTTCGCCAGTAGCCCCAGTTGTACCAGAAGATCCGGTTTCGCCGGTAGCCCCAGTTGTACCAGAAGATCCGGTTTCGCCGGTAGCCCCAGTTATGCCAGTAGCTCCAGTTTCGCCGGTAGCCCCAGTTTCCCCAGTGACACCCGTTACACCAATGGCTCCGGTCTCCCCGGTAGCTCCAATTTCACCAGTAGCTCCTGTTACGCCAGTAGCGCCGGTTTCACCGATAGCGCCAGTTTCGCCGGTAGCTCCCGTTACGCCAGTAGCCCCCGTTTCGCCGATGGCCCCGGTTTCACCCGTAGCTCCAGTCACGCCAGTGGCTCCAGTTACACCAATGGCTCCAGTTTCCCCAGTAGCGCCTGTTTCACCGATAGCACCGGTTACGCCAGTAGCTCCAGTGATGCCAGTAGCGCCTGTTTCACCGACAGCTCCGGTTTCGCCGGTAGCTCCGGTTATGCCGGTGGCCCCAGTTTCCCCAGTAGCTCCGGTCTCACCAGTGGCGCCGGTTATGCCAGTAGCACCAGTTATACCAGTAGCGCCGGTTTCACCGATAGGCCCAGTTTCGCCGGTAGCTCCCGTTATGCCAGTGGCTCCGGTTATACCGGTAGCTCCGGTTTCCCCGATGGCTCCCGTTTCACCCGTAGCCCCCGTTTCGCCGATGGACCCGGTTTCACCGGTAGCTCCAGTCACGCCAGTAGCACCTGTTACGCCAGTAGCCCCGGTTTCCCCAGTAGCTCCAGTTTCCCCAGTGGCGCCGGTTTCGCCGATGGCTCCTGTTATGCCAGTAGCTCCAGTTATGCCGGTGGATCCGGTTTCTCCAGTGGCTCCAGTTACACCAGTAGCGCCTGTTTCACCAATTGCTCCGGTTATACCAGTAACCCCAGTTTCGCCGATTTCACCAGTAGCTCCAGTTATGCCAGTGGCTCCGGTTTCCCCAGTAGCGCCGGTTTCACCAGTGGCTCCAGTTATACCAGTAGCTCCCGTTTCGCCGATGGCACCGGTTACGCCAGTAGCTCCGGTTTCACCGGTGGCACCAGTTTCACCGGTGGCACCAGTTTCACCCGTAGCACCAGTTTCGCCAGTAGCTCCAGTTATGCCGATGGCTCCCGTTTCACCGGTAGCCCCAGTTATGCCAGTAGCCCCAGTCTCACCGGTGGCCCCAGTTACACCAGTGGCGCCGGTTATGCCAGTAGCACCGGTTTCACCGATAGCCCCGGTTTCGCCGGTGGCTCCAGTTTCGCCAGTAGCCCCGATTTCGCCAGTAGCACCGGTTTCGCCGATGGCCCCGGTTTCACCAGTAGCTCCAGTCACGCCAGTAACGCCTGTTTCGCCGATAGCTCCGGTTTCGCCAGTAGCCCCAGTTGTACCAATTGCGCCTGTTTCGCCAGTGGCTCCAGTCTCACCGGTGGCTCCAGTTGTACCAGTAGCTCCAGTTTCGCCGATGGCACCGGTTATGCCGGTGGCTCCGGTTTCTCCAGTAGCCCCGATTTCTCCAGTGGCTCCTGTTATACCAGTAGCCCCAGTTTCCCCAGTGCTTCCGGTTTCACCGGTGGCGCCGGTTACGCCAGTAGCTCCGGTTACACCAGTAGCTCCAGTCTCGCCAGTAGCCCCGGTTTCGCCGGTAGCCCCGGTTACTCCAGTCTCGCCAGTGGCCCCAGTTTCACCGATAGCCCCAGTTATGCCAGTAGCGCCGGTTTCACCGGTGGATCCGGTTTCGCCGATGGCACCGGTTACACCCGTAGACCCAGTTTCGCCGATGGCTCCGGTTTCACCGATGGCTCCGGTTTCACCGATGGCTCCGGTTTCACCGATGGCTCCGGTTTCACCGATGGCTCCGGTTTCACCGATGGCTCCGGTTTCACCGATGGCTCCGGTTTCACCGATGGCTCCGGTTTCACCGATGGCTCCGGTTTCACCGATGGCTCCGGTTTCACCGATGGCTCCGGTTTCACCGATGGCTCCGGTTTCACCGATGGCTCCGGTTTCACCGATGGCTCCGGTTTCACCGATGGCTCCGGTTTCACCGATGGCTCCGGTTTCACCGATGGCTCCGGTTTCGCCGGTGCTTCCTGTTTCACCGATAACCCCGGTTACGCCAGTGGATCCAGTCACACCGGTGGCACCAGTTTCCCCAGTAGCTCCAGTCACACCAGTAGCGCCGGTTATGCCGATAGCTCCGGTTTCACCAGTAGCTCCGGTTACGCCTGTAACTCCGGTTACGCCAGTGACTCCGGTTTCACCGGTAGCTCCTGTTATACCAATGGCCCCAGTTACGCCCGTAGCGCCAGTCTCACCAATAGCTCCAGTGACACCGGTAGTGCCCGTAGCTCCTGTTTCACCAGTAGCTCCCTCCTCATCAGGTACTTCAACTAGTACTAAAGCTGCTTTAACATTAAGTTGATTCGGAACATTTACGTAACTTGTTGATTGATTTACTAATCTTACTATTATAGGTGCTGTATCAACCTGAATAACTGTGAAACCAACGATTTGATTGCTTTTTAATGGTGTTTCTCCGGGAAAGGTATCACCTTGAGATGTTACAATTGAAAAAGCTGCTGTAGTACTTCCGCCTGTAGTGGTGGCTATCCACCAATTGATCAGATATCGTCCTGTTTTGGCTATGGTTATTTCACCAGTTGACGTATCATAACTTACAGATCCAAAGTCGTTGTATATAGTATCAAAAACAACATTGCCATTTAATGGAATTTGGCCAGCTCCAAATTTTTGTAGCTGAAGACTTATTGCACTCAGAATGTTTTCCCTCCTTAATTTTATCGTGGAAGCAGCATTGGGTAATCTTCTGGGTGGATATGGTTTTCAATTATACAATTAATTAATGTTAAACATTTCAAGTAAGTAGCATAAAACCTACTGAATTATTAGTCCATTTTGACACTGTGGATACCCTAATTCTGTATTTAAATAAATTTCCTGTTCCCCCTTTCATACAAAGTCTTGCTACTAAAAAATTCTGGTAAATTATTATCATCTAGCTCTGCGTGAGAAGTACATGTCTTGCAAAATAGAAGGAATATATTGGTATACTTAATAATATATTCAATGTGATTTATATTTGCTATTATGTAAATGATCCCCGTCCATAGGACGGGGATCATTTCACTTTGGAGGTATGTGAGCTTCCTTAACTAGATCAACTGCGAGTCGATACTGGGACTAATTATTAATTTAACTGGCTTATACCCGTAGTCCGGAAGGCAACCACATTTCCAGCGTTCAGCGTCATTTATATGGATTAAAAGGCTTCGTAATTATACTATGCGAAGCCTTGCTTTATGGTTTTTAATACTATATTTGAACTTCAAATTTTGTAAGATATAAGTTGATAGCGAGCGGAATTTTTTTGGCAACTAATTTTAATTAGGGCATAAAATAGCATTAATAAGTGAATTAGAGGCTGATGCAGAAGGTTATTATTGTCGTACAGGAACAAATGTTTCAATTACCGGCTTGCTAAAAGCTGATTGCTCATATAACTGTTTTTCCGCCAAGTGTCTATGATCAACAGCCCGCTCTATTGTGGTGCAGTATAACCATATCAATAAGGTTGAACATAGAATACTATAGATGAAAAAACTGCTAATGGCCAGCCTCGTTGTTTGGTGTTTGGCAGCAACGGTTCACGTTTGAAGTTAGTTCGGATATAAGGAGCATTGTAATGAGTGATATAAAAGTGTTAATTGGAAAAGATAACTGGCTTTTTTTACAGAATGATACAAATCGTGTTGTCGAACAAAATAACGGCACTTTAAAATTAACAGAATTTGAACTTAGAAGATGGCTGCGGACCTTAGAAGCCAGATTTGCTATTCTCAAAAACAGAGGAATTAACTATTATTTTCTGATTGCGCCTAATAAAGAGAGTATCTATCCGGAACATTTACCTGATGATTATATAATGGATGAGACCAGATTGGTTTATCAGCTAATAAATGCCTGCAACCTAAATAATTTACCGTTATATTTTCCGGTTGACATTCTAAAACTTTATAAAACCGAATATCAACTGTATCCCACCGGGAACACGCATTGGAATGGTATCGGCGGTTTTATTGCCTATGAATATCTAATGAATATTATTAGAAAAGACTTTAATATACCAATTCTGGCTTGGGGCGACATAAGCTTCGTACACGAGGAAACATCTCAGGATTTAGGCAACAAACTTACTCCTCCCAGAACCTCAATTTTTTCCTGGGGCAAGGTGAAGCAGCCGCGGGCCCAGATAATCTATGATAATCAACTAATTAACTCCGGCAAAATACAGATTACCTTAAACAAAAATACCAGCTTACCGACGGCAGTAGTTTTTCACGATTCATTTATCGAGTTTTTATTACCATTTCTTATGGAAAGCTTTAGTAAAATATATTTATGCCATACACCCTGTCTGGATTATGAGCTGCTTACTCAAATTAAGCCTGATATTGTCATTTCAGAAATGGTGGAACGTTTTTTAATACAGCCGCCAGTTGATTTTTGAGGAGGGTCAGCATATATATATTGGACCTTGCAAACAGGCAAGGGGATCATATTCGGGCAAACATGAAAAATGTTATATTGGCCGGCAGGCGGGAACCCGGAAGCAGGCTGAACGGAATTAGAGGAGGCATTTGAGTGAACAGCTTAGGCGAGAGTGGCCCAGTTAACGTAAATAACGAAGCTGGCAAAAATGAAATTATTCAGCCGTTAACAAGTATCGTTATCTTAACGTACAATAAACTGGACTACAATAAATTGTGCATTGAAAGCATTAGAGATTATACAGAACCAGGTTCGTATGAAATCATTGTGATCGATAATCACTCAACAGATGGAACGGTCGAGTGGCTGCAAGCCCAGCCTGATTTAAAGTTAATTGCCAATAATGAAAACATTGGTTTTCCCGCAGGCTGCAATCAAGGTATTAAGGCTGCCTGCGGGGATAGTGTACTTCTATTAAACAATGACACGATTGTAACACCTTACTGGCTAGTTAACCTGAGAAGATGTTTGTTTAGCGCCGAGGACATAGGGGCTGTCGGGGCAGTAACCAATTCCTGTTCCAATTTTCAAAGCACCCCCTGTGAATATTCCAGTATTGCCGAAATGCTCGATTTTGCAAGGCAGAGAAACAATTCTAATCCGGATCTCTGGGAGCCCAGAACCCGCCTTGTTGGTTACTGCATGCTAATTAAGACTGAAATAATCAATAAAATCGGTTTACTGGAAGAAGCTTTTTCGCCTGGCAATTATGAAGATGACGATTATTGCTTGCGCATCAGAAATGCCGGCTATCGCCTGATCTTATGCTGGGATACCTTTATTCATCATTTTGGCAGTATTTCTTTTGGCGAACAGGCTATTCAATATAATAGCCTGTTGGAGACCAACAAACAAAAGTTTATCGAAAAATGGGGTTTGCCGCCGCATGCTGTCGCCCCTTATGAGCCGCCGCAAGATGTAATGATCAAAAAATGGTTTACTTATGAGCATGAAGTCAGCTTTTATAAACAATGGATAGAAAATGCAAAAAGGAAATTTTACGCATTAATTGAACGTGCTGAGTTTTCGGTGCTAACCGGAAATCTTGAAAACGCTGTGAGCTTGGTAAAGCAGGCTGCCGATGCTGCGCATCATTTGCATCCAGGTTTTTTTAGTTCACCCCGGGCAGAATTAGTTTTGCGCAAAGTCGCGCAAAAATTAAAGGACAGTGTAATTGCGCCAATTATAGCATTTCCACCCAGAACTACTGAAAAGAGAAATGTTTTGCATGTATTGAGCCAAGGTTACCATTCCGGCGGTCATACCAGATTAGTTGAGCGTTGGATTACTATGGATCAGACAGCGGTTCATTCCGTGGTCGGTACGCTGAACAGCGCCACTAATCCACCCTGGTTGATAGAAGCTGCTATGCAATCCGGTGGTTGGTACAATGCTCTCGACACCACAAATCTTAATTTGTGCCAGCGGGCAAAAATGCTGCGTGATATAGCGGCGGCCTGGGCTGATTTGGTTGTTCTGCATATTCATCCCCATGACCCCATTGCACCGATTGCTTTTGGTGATGACGGCGGTCCGCCGGTATTGTTTCTCAATCACGCCGACCATGCCTTTACGATCGGGATGAGCATTGCCGACCTGGTGGTGGAGCTTAGAGCTGCCGGCCAGCTTTTAAGTATGACCCGGAGAAACTCGCCCGCATCCGTTATGCTGCCCATACCGCTTAAACTGCCACCGGCACTGCAGGATAAGCAGTTAGCAAAACAAACACTGGGTATAAGCTCAGATAAGATCGTTTTTCTAACAATCGCCACTCCCTATAAGCTGGTTCCTTGTGGTGATTACAATTTTATCAGTTTGCTCCGTGAAATCATCAGGCTGCACGAGAATGTTGAGGTTTTAGTGATAGGACCTGCCGACGCCGGTGAGTGGGCCGGGCTCAAGCGTGAGAGCAATGGGCGGATCAGAGCGTTTGGCATTCAGCATGATCTGAATTTATTTCACAGCGCGGCAGATATATATTTGGTTTCAATGCCGATGGGGTCAATGACGGCAGTACTTGAAGCCGGTGTCTTAGGTATTCCGGCGGTTGGTTTAGCCGTTAATGTTGCAACCCTTAGCGCAGATGTGATGCCTGGGACTGTCGAGACGCTGTTTACCAGCTATAGCGATCTTTTTGCAGCAATCGACAGATTAATAAGTGATGCCGATTTCCGCAGCCACCAAGGTAATTATTTGAAAAATACAATACTTGAAAAACATTATCTGGGTTGGCCTGCGCATCTGAGTACCTTGTATTCATGCCTGCCGGCCAGCCATAAACCTGGTAAAATGTTGGAAGAGCAAGAGCAACCTGTTACCAGCAGTGATGTTATTTGGGCCTATTTTCAACACCGGAGCGGGTTATGTTATTCCAGTTTTGGCTAAAGAGGCCTACTGAGAAGTTTAAGGAGGTTGGCTTATGCCTTTCTTTAAACACAAACAGGCGATAGTAGATTCTGAAAATATTGGTGATGGTACAAGGATATGGGAATTCGTCCATGTATTGCCTAAAGCAGTCATTGGCAGAAACTGCAATATCTGTGCTTATGTATTTATTGAGAATGATGTATTTATTGGCGATAATGTTACTGTAAAATGCGGTGTGTATATCTGGGATGGAGTCAGGATCAAAGACAATGTCTTCTTAGGACCCAATGTGACATTTACCAATGATATACGGCCTCGTACCAAGCAATACCCGCTGCACTTTGAAAAAACACTTCTCGAAGAAGGGTCAACAATTGGTGCTAATGTTACGATTGTTGCCGGCAATACCATTGGCAGATATGCGATGGTTGGTGCCGGATCAGTTGTTACTAAACATATACCCAACAACACCTTGTGGTATGGCAACCCGGCAATATTCAAGGCCTATATATGTAACTGCGGTCAGAAATTAGATGCTGCACTGACATGCAGCAGATGCAATAAGGCGTATCTGTTAAATGGCAATAATTTTATTGAAGAAAATACAGAGGGGCAGGAGTGAAGCAAAATGGACTTTAAAAACGTTGCCAATATTAGCAAAGCCGGATGTTTATACCTGCAGGCCAGAATCTGGTTATACAGCCTGCTGAGCACCGGCGCCGTCAGCGGGGAACCCTATATTATTCATCCCTGCATTTTTACCGGGGCGGGTAGAGTGGCCTGCGGGCAGAATGTAAAGCTGGGTGTGTGGCCGTCACCCCACTACTGGAGTGGAAATTCCCATTTTGATACAAGAAGCGAGAATGCGCTTATTGAAATCGGCAATAATGTTACGATTAATAATAATTTTACAGCTATTTGTCTTGATAAAATCATAATCGGCGACGATACGCTTATCGGCATTAATGTTTCTATTATGGACTTTGATGCCCATGGTGTTCAACCGCACGCCCGCAGAGGCAATAAAGGGAAATTTGGACAAATCAGTATTGGCAGGAATTGTTGGATTGGGTCCAATGCTTCGATCTTAAAAGGTGTGTCTATTGGCGATAATTCAGTGATCGGATTAGGAAGTGTCGTAGTGGATAATATTCCGGCTAACGTTGTCGCTGCCGGGAATCCCTGCAAGGTTGTCAGGGAAATAAGCATTGATTAGTATGCAAACAGGAATATAAAGCTTCGTCAGATTGTTTAGGAGAGCACACTCATAACAACTTGGCGGGCTTTATTTTTTTCAGAAAGTCGGAGTCAGGCAGCTAAATTTTGCGGATCGCTGTCAATTTTACCTGCTTGCTGCATATTATGATAGAAGTTGAGACTGGTAAAAGTCAATCAGGTTCTATTTTGGACACTCTGCAGTATGAGTGCCGCTGATTAGTAATTATATGGGAACCTACAGTGGCAGCCGGCGATATGAGATAGATTGCTTAGGAGGGATTTAGTGTATGGGTGTGGAGAAGATCAGGCTGATCGAATTACCTAAAATCCATGATCCGCGGGGAAATCTCAGTGTCATTGAAACCGGACGTCATATTCCCTTTGAGTTTAAAAGAATATTTTATTTGTATGATGTTCCCGGCGGGGCAACCCGCGCCGGCCATGCAAATATGAAGCTGGAGCAGGTAATTGTTGCTATGTCGGGGAGTTTTGACGTTAGTGTTGATGATGGTTTCCGGAAAGCGAAAATACATCTAAACCGCAGCTATCAGGGCCTGTATATCCCCGGGATGATATGGCGGGAACTGGATAATTTTTCATCAGCGTCTGTCTGCATGGTACTGGCTTCTGATTTTTATGATGAAACGGATTATTTTCGCGATTATGATGGGTTTGTTAAAGCCGTTCAGGACCCAACTTCCGCCAGCTAAAGGGGGAGCATATGCATATTCCATTTTTAGATTTAAAGGCTACTTACCGGGAACTCCAGTCAGAATGTGATGTGGCTTACCACCGTGTCATGGAGTCTGGCTGGTATATAATGGGTGATGAACTCAGGCATTTTGAAGACGAATTTGCGCGTTACTGTGGTGTAAAACATTGTATTGGTGTAGGCAACGGCCTGGAAGCACTGCACCTGGTACTGCGGGCCTGGGGGATTGGAACCGGTGATGAGGTTATTGTTCCGGCCAATACTTATATTGCTACCTGGCTGGCAGTTACTTATGCCGGGGCCCGGCCGGTACCTGTAGAACCGGAACCGGAGACGTACAACCTGGATTCAGGTAAAATAGCTGCAGCCATCAATCAGAATACAAAGGCGATCATTGCTGTGCATCTTTATGGCCAGCCGGCAGATATGGATGCCATCAATAGTATAGCAAGACAGTATCACCTAAAGGTACTGGAGGATGCTGCTCAGGCTCAGGGGGCGGTTTATAAAGGCCGGCATACCGGCAACCTGGGGGACGCGGCCGGATTTAGCTTCTACCCGGGTAAAAATCTCGGTGCCTTCGGTGATGCCGGGGCTGTAACAACAAATGACGATGTGGTGGCGGCAAAAATACGGTCATTAAGAAATTATGGCTCAAAGATTAAATATAGTAACGAGGTTCAGGGGTTTAACTCACGTTTGGATGAGCTGCAGGCCGCATTCTTACGGGTAAAGTTAAAGCATTTGGATGAATGGAACCGCCGCAGACGGAGTCTGGCGGAGATATACCTGCAGAAACTAAACGGCGAAAATCTGTCAGTGCCGTATGTTCCCGAATGGGCAGAACCTGTCTGGCATCAGTTTGTTATCAGAAGCAGGAGTAGAGATGAGCTGCAGCGGTACCTAAAGGACAAAGAGATTGAAACATTAATCCACTACCCGATACCGCCACATTTGTCAGGGGCTTACCATGACCTGGGCTTTAAAGCAGGCAATTTTCCGTTAACTGAACTATTGGCTAACGAGGTATTAAGTCTGCCTATCGGCCCTCACCAAAAGATTAATATGGCTAGTACCGTAATTCAAACCGTCAATAATTATGGTAAAGTTAACGAGCCATTGCCTGGTACATATACCGGAACACTTTATCCCGATGGTAAAAATATATAAATCAGCAACCCTTTATCCTTTATTCTACAACTCAGAAGTAACTGGAGGTGACTTTATTGCAGACATTGCTTGTTACAGGCGGGGCTGGTTTCATTGGCAGTAATTTTGTTCATTATATTATGGAAAATACCGGCTGCCACATTATCAATCTTGATAAACTGACTTATGCGGGTAATCTGACCAATTTGAAATCACTGCACCATCAGCCACGCCATACTTTTGTTAAAGGATCTATTGAGGACCGGACCTTGTTGCGGCAATTGCTTGAGCAATACCGGCCGGACGGGGTTGTCCACCTTGCTGCCGAATCCCATGTGGACCGGTCGATTAACGGTCCGCGAACATTTATCCAGACAAATATCGTCGGGACCTTTGAATTGCTGGAGTGTGTGCGTGATTACTGGTCTAATCTGGATCCGGACAAGAAAACATCGTTTCGTTTTCTCCATATATCCACTGATGAAGTTTACGGCTCATTAGGGGCGGAAGGATATTTTACTGAAGCAACCAGGTATGCACCTAATTCGCCCTATTCGGCTTCAAAGGCTGCGTCGGATCATCTGGTGCGGGCTTACTTTCATACCTATGGTCTGCCTGTTTTGATAACCAATTGCTCAAATAATTACGGACCGTATCAATTCCCTGAAAAACTTATTCCTTTAATCATCCTTACGGCACTCGCAGGCCAGCCGCTGCCTGTTTATGGTGATGGCAGCAATATCAGGGATTGGCTCTATGTACAGGATCATTGCAGTGCCATACTGAAAGTGCTGACCTGTGGACGCCCTGGTGAAGTCTATAATGTCGGTGGTAATAACGAGCAGACTAATCTGCAGGTAGCTCAGGCAATTTGCCATTTGCTGAACACAATGAAACCTGGCGGGAACAGGGACGATTTCTGTGAACTCATAACTTTTGTTAAAGACCGCCCCGGTCATGACCAGCGCTATGCCATTGATGCTTCTAAACTGCAGACTGAGCTCGGGTGGGCTCCACGGGAATCTTTTGCCACCGGACTCGCCAAGACAGTTGGGTGGTATTTAGCTAATCTGAAGTGGTGTGAAGCAATTACAACAGGCAGTTATCGTGGTGAGCGTCTGGGGCTTATTAACGGTCAGGGGTGTGAGGGATGATTAAAAAAGGCATTATCCTGGCAGGCGGTACAGGTACCCGGCTGTATCCCCTGACTCAAGTAGTAAGCAAGCAGCTTATGCCGGTATATGATAAGCCGATGATATACTATCCACTGTCCACACTAATGCTGTCAGGTATAAAAGAAATACTGGTTATATCGACACCGCTGGACCTGCCCTTGTACCAGCAACTACTGAAAGACGGTACACAATGGGGCATAAATATCAGTTATGCAGTCCAGCCGTATCCCGGGGGTATTGCTCAGGCTTTTATTGTCGGGCAGAGTTTTATTGGCAGTGACGGCTGTGCCTTAGTGCTTGGGGATAACATCTATTATGGCGATGGCCTGGGGGGCAAACTCCAAAATGCCGCCAGCAAAAATATCGGGGCTACTGTTTTTGGCTACCGGGTTAGTAATCCCGAACAATATGGCGTAGTTGAATTTAACAAGGCGGGCGAAGCGATTGGCATTGAAGAAAAACCTGTAAAACCTAAATCAAATTATGCGATAACCGGTTTGTACTTTTATGACGAGCAGGTAGTCGATATGGCCCTGAGCCTTAAACCCAGTGCCAGGGGCGAACTGGAGATTACCGACATCAACAAGCTGTATCTCACTAAAGGGCAACTTAAGGTAGAACGCCTGGGGCGGGGGTTTGCCTGGCTTGATACTGGGACTCATAATATGCTGCTGCAAGCAGCCAATTTTATTGAAACAATTGAGCAAAGGCAAGGATTAAAAATTGCCTGCCCGGAAGAGATTGCCTATCGTAGGGGTTATATTTCAGCCGAGCAAATCCTTAACATCGCCAAAATGTATAACAATAACGGCTATGGGCGGTACTTACTGAATGTAGCGCAGGGGGACGCGCTATCATGAAATGCTATGCAACGGTATTGCCGGAGGTAAGGGTCATTGAGCCTGATATTTTTGAAGATAACCGGGGTTTCTTTATGGAGACCTGGAATGCCTCCCGCTATGCGGAACTAGGTATTGCCGCAACGTTTGTGCAGGATAATTTATCCTTATCGTCACAAGGCATTCTGCGCGGGCTCCATTTTCAACAGCCGAATCCCCAGGGAAAACTAGTGCAGGTTTTGCAGGGAGAAGTGTTTGACGTGGCCGTAGATATCAGAAATGGCTCACCGACGTTCGGCCAATGGGTCGGTATCACCTTAACTGCAGACAATAGAAAGCAATTGTTTATTCCTGAAGGCTTTGCCCACGGTTTTTGCGTAGTGAGCCAGACGGCATTATTGAGTTATAAATGCACGGACTTCTATTACCCTCAACATGAGGGCGGTATTTGCTGGAATGATTCAGAGTTGGCTATAACCTGGCCAGTGGCTGAACCGGCTTTATCGGTCAAAGATAAGCAGTACCCTGAACTAAAAGCCATACCTTTGGCGCGTTTGCCAATACTGAGGATAGACGGATGAAAATGTTAATTACCGGTGGAACAGGCCAATTAGGGCGGGCTTTTAGTGAGCTGACAAATATCGCCGATGTACAGCTTTTCTCTTTTAGCTCCAGGGAATTAAATGTTACAGATACCCAGCAGATTCGCACTATCTTTAATCAAATTCGCCCGGATGCTGTGATTCATGCCGGTGCATTCACCGCTGTTGACGCGGCCGAGTCTCAGGCTGACGCCGCATTTAAGGTTAATGTGACTGGTACGCGGAACATAGCCGCAGCTTGTCTGCATTATAGCAGCAAATTGATATATATTAGTACTGATTACGTATTTGATGGAAAAAGCAGCCACCCTTATACCGAGTTTGACCAGCCGAATCCTCTAAATATTTACGGCCGGAGCAAGCTGGAAGGGGAAAAAATTGCTGCCAGGATTTGCCCCCGGCTTTATATTGTCAGGACTTCCTGGCTTTATGGGCTGGGCCATAATTTTATCCATACTATTTTAAAACTTGCTAAGGAACGTGAGTTTCTTACCATTGTTAATGATCAAATCGGATCACCGACCAATTCTCTGGACCTGGCCCAGGGCATTATGACCCTGGTGCATACTTGGGACTATGGTACGTATCATATGTCCAACAAAGGACAATGCACCTGGCATGAATTCGCCAGGGAGATTGTGAGGCTTACCGGCCAGAGCGTAGACATAAGGCCTATCAGTACGGCGGAGTTGGCTTTGCCGGCAGCCAGGCCCGCTTATTCCGTATTGCGCAACTATATGCTGGAGCTGGCCGGGGGCGATTATTTCCGTTCCTGGCAAGAGGGACTCCAGGATTATATAAAAAAATAAAAAATTACCTTTGTGGATAGCCGAAAGGATATCCATTTTTGTTGCCGGCTGAGGGCGAAGTGGTTTCGGCTCCAGGGGTCTAGTAACTTAATGATTGGGTACTGCATAAACTACATTGAATTAACCTTTATTAATGTAGTTAAACGAAGGAGGGAATGACATGGGCTTTGGTTTTGGTGGTTACGGTGGGCATGGTCGCGGTAACAGTTGGTGTATTGTGATTATCATCATAATATTGCTGTTAACCTGCTTCGGGGATGAAGACAGTTGCAGCTGTTAGCCGATATGAAGTGAAGCCTCTACTTACAATGAGCCGGCCCGCAAGACCGGCTCATTTGCGTGATAAAAACGCCACCGGCCAATGCAATTTGACTAACAAAAATCTGTCAAAAAATCCGATTGATTTTTGTATACACAGGTGTTATAATAAATACAAGAATAAAGTATACATAGCCGATTGGTGACAGAATGAATTTTATTCGGGGTCTGTCACTGATCGTGTCAGAGTATACACAGTATAAAAACCCCCATCATAGGACTCGGGCGTGCCGGGTGCTAATGATGGGGGTTTTTTATGCTATGAGGGGCAACAAACCGGACAGCCTTGCATTCGGAAAGGTTTCTCCAGGTGCGCTTGGTTAAGAAGGTCCTGGTTGTTAAAAACATCCAGAGTAGGCCCGTCGGCAAGCACCGTGCCGGCGCCGATAACTACTGTACGGGGGCATAGATCCAATACTAAATCCAGGTCGTGGGTGGCTATAATCTTGGTGTGTGTAAAGGTTTTGAGCAGATTAATTAATTGACGGCGGGCCAGTGGATCAAGTCCGGCTGTAGGCTCGTCCATTACTAAGATAGACGGGTCCATTGCGATAACAGCTGCAATCGCGACCGCCCGTTTCTGACCGCCTGACAGCCGGTAAGGAGTACGGTCCTTAAGCGGCCAAGCTCCTACCGTGTTTAGGGCGGCGGTTACCCGGGCATCCACTTCAGCCGGAGGAAATCCCAGGTTTAATGGTCCAAATGCCACATCATCATACACTGTAGGCATAAACAGCTGATCATCAGAATTCTGAAAAACCATGCCGACTGCCCGGCGTACATGCGGCAATGTTTGTTTAGTGACCGGATAACCGCCAATATTTACTGTTCCGGAAGTGGGCAAAAGTACTCCGATCAGGTGGGATAAAAGCGTGGTTTTTCCTGACCCATTGGCGCCAACAATGGCAACCGATTCCCCATGAGTAATGCGTACCGACAAGCCGCGTAACGCTTCCGTCCGGTCCGGATAAGTGTAGGTCACATCTGTTAGTTCAACGATATGATGGCTCATTTATATACCCCCATGAGTAGATTGCCTAATAATTGCGGCAGATTAAACCAGCGGCCAACCATGAAAAAAGTGACCCAAAAGATGAGATATATTATGTCTGCTCCTGTCAGGGTCCTGGTGCGAAGCAGCCGGACCTCGCCGTCAAAGCCCCGGCAGAGCATTGCCTGATAAATACGGTTAGCACGGTCAATAGAACGAAGCAGGAGCTGGCCTAAGAGGGAACCCCAGGCCCGGAACTGAACTCCCTCGCCATGAAAAGACCGCAGACTGTAGGCTGTGATACAGCGAACAAATTCTTCCACCAGGACATGTATATAACGATACATGAATAACAGCTGGGTCACAATGATCTTAGGAACGCCTATTTTCAGCAATGCCAAACAAAGAGCATCAATGCCTGTTGTTGCTACTAAGATTAAAGCCGTAGTGACTGTCAAGCACAATCTGATTGTAAGCGAGACAAAGGAAATCCAACCGCCGCTAATGACCAGTGAGCCGATGTTTATAACCGGTGTATGATCGATAAGCGGATTAAAAATGCCGATGAACACGATAAAAGGTGCAATGATTAACAATCGTTTCAGAATTAATGATAAGGGCAGGTTGCCGAGGGCAACTAAAACTGCAGGGAATAAAAAGAAAGGTAAAAGTCCGGTAATCTCATATTTGGAAGAAGAAGTAACTGCAATGATAAAAACAAGAGTGGTAATGAGCTTTACGCAGGGGTTGAGGCGGTGAATCAAGGTGTCCTGGGTGGAGATCGCATCAAGATAGCGTAAATCGAGCCAGTTTGCTTCAATTTTTAGCATAAATCAACCTCTTTTACGAAACCATAAATGTGAGGGGAGGTTAGATAAGGGGATACGGTTGGGCCGTATCCCCTTATCGATTACCTTGCGAAACGCTGGAGGCCTTTTCCGATGATATAGGCCAGGGCTAAAGTCATGACCGAGCCGATTAACCCGGCCAGGGAGGTGCCGCTGTCAACTGCCGGCCAGGCTGCCGTTTCTTCCGTCTCAACTGCATTGACTCCAACTGAGGCCGCCGCGGTTTCTTCTGCAGGCGGCTTAACGTTATAACCAGGCAGAAAGGCGGTTTTTTCCTGTATTTCGGCAAAGAAACTGTGAATTCCTGCCGGGACATTTAATTCAGGTGCGCCGGTTACATTGGTAATTGACCATTCCAGCCCATCCGGGTTGGCGGAGGCGAACCAGCTTAACGCCCCACTGGTGAGTACGGCGGCAATTAACAGAGTAATAAAAACATTTTTGACGGGAATAGGGCCCAATGGCTGTCCCAGTGCCGTTTTCTGCAGAATTTCCGGTGATTCTTTCATAATAAATAAAACAATAACCGCTGTAATCAGTCCTTCCACTAACCCGATTGCTAAGTGGATAGGCTGCATGAGGAGTACGAAGGCCGAGAAGGGCAACTCTGAAATTCCGGAGAAGAGTGTTGCCAGCACAACCCCGAAGGCACCTAATTGCAGGCCAATGACGGCTGCCAATAGGGAAGCAAAAAATATCCGTCCCTGTGAGGGGCTGTTGGCCGTTAATGGTTTGTAGATCAAAGGGTAGGCGATAAAGCAGGCGACAAAACCCATATTAAAGATATTGGCACCAAGGGCCAGCAGACCACCATCGGCAAAAAACAAGCACTGAATTGTTAAGATTGACGCGATCGTTAAGGCGGCAGCCTGTGGCCCGAGCAAAATGGCCAGCAGGAGCCCCCCGCACAAGTGGCCGCTGGAACCGGTTCCCGGAATTGAAAAATTAATCATTTGCGCTGCAAATACGAAAGCTCCCAGTACTCCCATTAAGGGAACCTTGCGATCATCAAGCTCGCTTTGGACTTTTTTTGCGGCATAAGCAGCCAAACCGGCTGTTGCTGCCCACATGACCCCGCCGACTGCCGGGGAGATTAATGCGTCTGCCATATGCATGTTAAATCAACTCCTAACTATTTATATGACTGCCAGGTCACTATTACCAACAAAAAAAGACTACCAAGAAACCCCAGGCACTGCTGCTGGGATGAGACTTTCGTAGCCTTATTTCACCGGTATTTAGTTGGATAAAATATGAGTTAGCTCTTCAGAACTTCAGGTATCGTCATGATACGCTGTTTTGTGAATATTTTTATCAATATGAATTATTCGTTATAGACTTACTTTATTCCTGCTAGAGTTATAATGGTTTAATTTTTTATTTTATTTATAGTTGGCAGCTAATGTATCAACGAATCGGCAAATCAGTGCTATAATAATAAATAGCAAAAGCGAGTGTGATTTTTGGGGAGAGGAGGGATGAGCATGTTTCAGGAATTCTCAGTGGTGGACAACGAAGTACAGGTCACGCTTACCGGCAGTATTTATGTGGAAGAGGCCACGGCTATCAGAGCAAAGTTAATTGAATATATTGACCAGGGGTTTAGGCGCTTTGTTATCACCATGCAGAATGTTGACTATATCGACAGTTCAGGTTTAGGTGTGCTGGTTGCTGTACAGAAGCGGGCTGTGCAAAACGGTGGTGGCGTGGCCATTAAAGGCATTCAAGGCATTGTTAAGGAATTATTTGAACTGACCCGTCTGAATAAGGTGTTTGAGATTCTTTAATCAGCAAACGATTAAACAGCCACTCAGACTAGAGTGGCTGTTATTCGTTAAAGGCTAATTAGTTTAAGATAGGTCAAAAATTAACGGAATTGTGTAAATTTTTGATTATGCAGGTTTTTAGTTATTAGGACCCGAATATTATGGAGGTACTTTAGAATAATATGTATCCGGAGGCTTGTTGTTAATGAAGGGTTTACATCCCATACTGATAAGTGTTTGTTTGGCTATCCTGATCGTATTTAGTGCAGGTTGTGGAACGGGTGCGCTGTTGGCACCGAAAGCCTACAAAGAAACACAATTTCTTATGGATACCATTATCGACATAACAGCCTATGGTCAGGGTAATGAAGCAGCTGTTAAAGCTGCGTTTGACGAGTTTAAACGCATTAATGAGCTAACCAATCGCTTTGATGATAATAGTCAGGTTACTAAGATTAATCAGGCCGCGGGCAAAAACAAAGTCCAAGTTGACCCGGACATCATTGCGATGCTTAAACTGGCCCGGGATCGCTCAGAAAAATTTGAGGGGGCGCTGGACGTAACGGTAGGGGCGCTGACAGAGCTTTGGGGCGTGGGGCATAAGGGTGAATTTGTACCAGGTCAGGCGGAAATTAAGGCTGTGCTGCCACTGGTAAATTATCGCTTGCTGGAGCTGAATGACCAGGAAAATACCGTGTTTTTACCTCAGGCAGGTATGCGGATTGACCTGGGGGCAGTTGCCAAAAGCTATGCAAACCGTAAGGCAATTGAGGTTCTAAAGGCTAAAGGGATAAAGTCAGCGCTGATAAATGCCGGCGGTGAGGTGCGGGTTGTCGGCACCAGGCCTGACGGGCAAGCCTGGCGGGTCGGTGTGCAGGATCCCCGGAATATGGAAGGCTTAGCCGCCAAAGTGGCGCTGACGGAGTGGGACTCACTGGAAACATCCGGCGATTATCAGCGTTTTTTTATTAAAGATAATGTGAGATATGCCCATATTATCGATCCCCGTACCGGGGGGCAGCCACGGCAGGTAATCAGTGTTACTGTTATCTCCAAGGTCGATAATGATGCCGATGTCTTAAGCACGGCCCTGTTTGTGCTCGGGGTTGAGAAGGGTCAGCGATTATTACAGCAATTTCCGGATACCGAAGCTATTTTCATTACTAATGACGGGCAAAAAGTTGTAACCCCCGGTTTGACGGGAAAAATAGAGTTTTAGGTGGATATTATGGATATAAAACAAATAAGAAGTCAGGTGGCTGCCATGCTGCGCAGCCACTCAGTAAAGATTGCCAATGCTGATAATTACCTGCAGGCCGCTGTTACCGTGCCGCTGGTTGATGTTGATGGCCACCCTTCTGTTTTGTTTGAGGTACGGTCAGGCAACCTGCAGTGGCAGCCTGGCGAAATATGTTTTCCCGGCGGCAGGATAGAGGCCGCGGACAGCAGCCCCTTGGCTGCGGCTGTACGGGAAACGATTGAGGAGCTGTACGTGCAGCCGGAAGCGATTGAGGTACTGGGGCCGCTCGACATTATGGTTAATCCCATCGGTGTAATGATTTACCCGTTTGTCATCCACTTAGCGGCCGGGTTACCGTTTACACCTAACGCCGCTGAAGTGGCAGAGGTATTTACCGTTCCCCTGGAATTTTTACTCAATACCAAGCCGCGGGTGGCGTCGATGGAGATGGCAACCAAACCGTTGGCCGGTTTTCCCTTTGACCTGCTGCCGCCCGACTATCCTCAGGGCTACCGGCGGCGATATAAATACCAGGTGTTGTTTTATCAATATAAAAACTATGTTATCTGGGGCCTGACAGCCGGTGTTCTGGAGGAGTTTCTGAATACTTTCCGTAACCACACCGACGGAGCTATGAACGTATGATTCCCCATATTATCCTGTTAGTGAGTATTACGGGTCTGGTTTTTACTTACCCCTTTGACGGTTATTTCCGGTTTACGCTCAGTGTGGCCGTGCTTGCCACACTGCTCTTATATTTTGAACGTTTGCCTATTGTACGGGTGGCGGCAGCCTCGGGCGGCCTCATTCTTTTATTCCGTACGGCCATCAAATATCCTTTTGTTAATGAAACACTGTTGAGTGCCACACTCCATAATCTGCCATCCTTTTGTTATTATCTTACCTACGGTCTTTTGTTCAGAGTGCTCAGAATACGGGATTATACCGGCAATGTACCGGCTCTGGTTCTGTTATTGAGCATCTGTGACATTGCCAGCAATTGTGTTGAATTAATGATTCGCCGGGAATTGGTCAGCCTAAGTCTGGAGACAGTATTGACAAGTGTCGTATCAATGGGGGTTGGGCGGGCGCTACTGGCCGTGGCCGGCTATTATTCGCTGAAACGGTACCGGGACTTTGTACTGGCTGAAGATCATGCAGCCCGCTATGCGGAACTTATCCTGATTATCGCCAGGCTTAAAGCAGAGTTATTTTATCTTAAAAAATCCTCAGGCGATATTGAGCTGGTTATGGAAAAGGGCTATACGCTGTATCAAACCCTTAATGCTGCCAGCCCGGGTGAACTGGCCCGGACTGATTCGCCAGCCGCCCGGGCCTTGGCCATTGCCCGGGACATCCATGAGGTAAAAAAGGATTACTACCGCGTAACCCGCGGGATAGAAGAGATTCTGGATGTGGCTGTTACTAAGGAAGGTCTGCCCTTAGACGAGTTTTTTCAAATTGTTGAGCAGAATACCAGACGCTTTATCAGCAGTTTGGACAAGCCGGTCACAATTACCTTTGACTATGAGGGCCAGCTTGTTACCGATCAATACTATACAATTGTTTCTATCCTGGATAATCTTATTACCAATGCGGTTGAAGCCGCCCAGTCTGCAGGCGTCATTGCTGTGACCGGGCTTTGCAGCGGTGGCCGACTGGTGCTTACAGTCGCCGATAACGGCCCGGGCATTCGGCCTGAGGACCGGGAACTTATCTTTGCACCAGGGTATTCGACAAAGTTCTCCGAGGTTACCGGGCAAATGTCAACAGGCCTGGGTTTAATTCATGTTAAAAATCTGGCAGAACTTCTGGGCGGTGAGATCACTTTTATATCCGTACCGGGAAAAACAGTATTTACCGTTGCTTTGCCGCTGGCCAAGCTGGCAGTCAGCAGGGAGAGCAAGTAGGCAGGATGATAAAGGGGTGTAGGATAAGCCATGCGGTTTATAATTATTGAAGATGATGTCAGTGTCCGGAAAATTATTAGCAATATTATCAATAAATATCAGTTGGGGACAGTCGTTGCCGAGTGTGGTGACGGGTTAAAAGCCGAGGCTTTCATCACAGAATATGCACCGGATGTCGCGTTGATTGATATGCTTTTACCGGGGCAGGACGGGGTTGAGCTGATTCGAAAAATGCGGGATAACACCCTGGATACCTCTTTTATTATGGTATCTGAGAGTACCAGCCAGCCGATGATTACTAAAGCTTATCAAACCGGTATAGATTTTTATATTCACAAGCCGATTAATGTTCTGGAGATTGTTTCCGTCATCCGCAGGGTTGAGGAAAGCAGGCGGCTGAGGGCCGTGATGTCGTTGATTTCCCAGACTACTGCCAAATATGGCAGTCCGCCAGCACGCCCGGCCGAGGCAGACGATAATACCAAAAAGAACCGGATTAACCGGATGTTTTCAGAACTCGGCATTATTGGTGAGGCGGGCGCTAAAAACATTCACCAACTGATCCAACAGGTAGACTCCCGGGTAACAGGCGATGAACATCAGGCCTACCAGCTGCATGAACTCTATAACGAGCTGTCCCAGGCAATTGGCCAGGATGTCAAGACAATTGAGCAGCGGGTACGGCGGGCAATCGCGAAAGCTATGCAGAATGTTGCCAATATGGGGATTGAAGACTATCACAACGACAAATTTGAGGTTTACAGCGGCGCGTTGTTTGATTTTAAAGAAATCAGACAGGAGATGGCTTTTATTCAGGGCAAAGGTACCTATCACGGAAAAATTAATATCAAGAAATTTCTCGAAGGCCTCCTGTTTCTGGCAGATGAATGACCCCGCTTAAGCGGGGTCATTGTATTATGTATACTTATTATTTATAAATGAAACTTTGTGTATGTTTTTGTAGTTTTTTATAGAGGCTCATTTACATTAAATTCTGACAGATTATTTAAGCAGAGAATATAAGGAGGTAATTTATGTCTCACCCTCAAGCTGCCCCGAAGAAAGGTATGGGCCTGACAACTCAGATTTTTATCGGTCTTATTCTTGGTGTGATTTTTGGCTATGCCTTCCCTAAATATGCTGTAGAGCTTAAGCCGGTTGGGGATATGTTTATCCGTATGATCAAGATGATCGTTGTACCTTTGGTGTTCAGCTCACTGGTTATGGGTATTGCCGGCACCGGCGATTTCAAGAAATTAGGCCGTCTGGGCGCGAAAACTATTTTGTGGTTTGAAATTGCCACAACGTTGGCCCTGATTGTCGGTCTTGTTGTTGTTAATGTCTTCCAGCCCGGTGTTGGTGTTAATGTTACTGGCGGTGACGCCAGTGTCGCTGCTGCCGCCGCGAACAAGAGCATTGATATGACGCAAATGCTTGTTAATATTGTCCCTACTAATATAGTTGATGCCATGGGCCGTGGCGATATGCTCCAAATCATCCTATTTTCGACATTTTTCGGTGTTGCCGCCGCTGCTATGGGCGCTAAGGGCAGACCGGCAGTCGATATGTGTATCAGCGTTGCCGAAATTATGTTTAAGTTTACCTGGTATGTAATGAAGCTGGCGCCGATCGGCGTATTTGCCCTGATTGCCTTTACTGTCGGTAAATTTGGTCTGGGGATGCTGATTCCATTGGGTAAGCTGATCGGTTCCCTGTATTTTGCCTTGATTGCTTTCGTTTTCCTGGTATTGTTCAGTGCCTCGTTTGTTATCCGTGTGAATTTCTTCCATTTACTCCGGGCGTTAAAAGAGCCAATCCTCATCGCCTTCTCAACCGCCTCCAGTGAAGCCGCGCTGCCGATAGCCATGGAAAAGCTTGAGAAGTTCGGTGTGCCCAAACATATAATTACTTTCGTATTACCGACCGGCTATACCTTCAATCTTGACGGCTCAACCCTGTACAGTGCTTTGGCGGTTGTGTTCATTGCCCAGGTCTATGGTGTGCCGTTCGATATCTCTCAGCAGATCCTTATGGTTCTCACCCTGATGTTGTCCACCAAAGGGATTGCCGCGGTACCTGGCGCATCACTGATCGTTATCGCCGGTACTGCCGCCGCTTTCGGCCTGCCTGTGGAAGGCATCGGCATTATTCTTGGTGTTGACCGTATTCTGGATATGGCCCGTACCGCCTGTAATCTGATTGGTAACTGTGTAGCGGCCGTAGTTGTTGCCCGTTGGGAGAAAGAGCTGCCTGACGATGTACTGCAAGTGGCTTATGCGCAAAGCTATGAAGATTAATCATTGCTATGTTTTTACGGACTGCTAAGGCAGTCCGTGTTTTTTTTATTTTTTGCTTTAGTGAAAAAAAGGATAAAAGGAAAATCGGTAGAATTAGAAAAGTTGTATTGATATCCAGTTGGAATGGAGTTATAGATGATGAAACAGATTTCACTAGCTTTTGGGCTGCAGGAGCTAACGATTTGTCTGCCGCAGAAAAACCTGATTGAGTTCATTGAAGGCCGGGAAACAGTACCTGTTAACGATGTTTCCCTGGCTGTCCGTGAAGTTCTGAATAACCCCATTGCCTCACCGTCTTTACGGGAAGTGGTGCAGCCAGGTGACAAAATTGTAATAATCGCTTCTGATATTACCAGGCAGTGGGTCCGGCATGACCTGTTCCTGCCGGACCTGCTGGATGAACTTAATAGTGCCGGTATTGTTGACAGCAATATAACACTGGTGACTGCGCTGGGAGCTCACCGGCGGCATACCTGGGAAGACAATAAGCTGACTTATGGCCAGGAGGTCGTAGACCGGATAAATATTGTCCAAAGCTGTGCAGCAGAAACGGCCGATTTTGCTTATTGCGGCTGTACCCGCCGGGGAACACCGGTCTATATTAACCGCCATGTCCTCCAGGCCGGTAAAGTTATTCTGACCGGCGGCATTACGTATCACTCGCTGGCTGGTTTTGGCGGCGGACGTAAAGCAATCCTCCCTGGCGTTGCCGGGTATGAAACCATCCAGGCCAATCACCGTCTTTGCTTAAGCCCGGGTCAGGGAAACGGTCCCAACCCGGAATGCCGGCAGGGTAATCTGGCGACAAATGAGATGCATCTTGATATGCTCGAGATAGCGGCTATGGTTAAGCCGGATTTTCTCCTCAATGCCGTATTTACGGCTGCCGGCGACTTTGCCGGCTTTGTTGCCGGCCACTGGTATGAGGCCTGGCTGTCAGGCTGCCGCCAAGCAGCAGCGATTGCCGGTGTTCCGGTGTCGGACCCGGCTGATGTTGTGATTGCTTCTGCCGGTGGTTATCTTAAAGACATTAATTTCTATCAGGCATCCAAGGCCATTGAGAATGCCTGTCTTGCTGTCAGGGCCGGCGGTATTCTGATCGTTGTTATGGAATGCCGGGAGATCAGTGAGCCACCCGACTTTAGTCAGTGGTTTGACTATTCCACACTTTATGCCCGTGAGACAGCGTTGCGTGAGGAATTTACAGTACCTGGCTTTGTTGCCTTAAAGCTTGGCTTTATTGCCAAATCCACGCCAGTTATTATTGTTTCACAGCCGGAAAACCAGGTTTTTTTGGAAAAGGCGGGCATGTTGTTTGCAGTTTCCCTGGAGGCTGCCTTACAATTGGCGGCCGCAGCGCTTGGCCGGCAGGAGTTTCGAATTAGTATTATGCCCCACGGAGGAAATGTGGTGCCCTGCGCAACGTCCAGTCGTTAAAGATAATTCGCATAAAAACACTAAAAATAAACACAAAATGAATTTTGGTGTCAGGCAGGAAATACAGGGAAAAATGGCGAAATACCTTAAGATTGTGCTTTATAAATATTATACCGGAGGGGATTTTTATGCAGAAAAAAATAGTATTGCTGGTGCTTATAGCAGCCATGCTGGCTATAGGGGCTGCCGGCTGCGGCGCCAATAAACCGGCACAGCAGGCAGTGCCACAGGCAGCAGAGAAAAAACCGGTCATTATTGCCTATACCCCGTGGACGGGATATGGCGCCCTGTTTGTTGCCAAAGAAAAAGGCATGTTTACAAACCGGGGCGTTGATGTCGAATTGCAGTCAATCGAAGGTGTCGGTGACCGCAAACAGGCATTGGTGGCCGGCAAGATTCAAGCGATGGCTGCCTCCCTTGATGTGTCGGTTTCCGCTGCCGGCGAAGGTGTGCCGATGAAATTTGTCTGGGCATTTGATGCATCTAATGGCGCCGACGGCCTGATTGTAAAAAAAGGGCAAGGTATTGAAACCATTGCTGATCTGAAAGGCAAAGAGATTGCCTTCCATCGGGGATCGGCCGCGCATTTCTTTTTAAACACTTTGCTTGAGGAAAACGGCCTGCAAGACAGTGATATTAAAGCCGTTGATATGAAGGCCAGCGAAGCTGCCGCCGCCTTTATGGCCGGCAGAGTAGATGCTGCTGTTACCTGGGAACCGCATTTAGGTAAGGCCAAGGCTGCCGGTGAAACAGTGCTGGCTACTACCAAAGATACCCCGGGTCTTATTGCCGATGTATTAGCTTTCCGGGAAGATATCACTAAAAATAATCCTGAAACCGTACAGGCTGTGGTGGCGGCTCTGGCTGAGGCCACTGAATTTATTAGTAAAAATCCCGAAGAAGCCAATAAAATTTTGGCAGCCGCCTTCAAGATGAAACCCGAAGAGGTGGCTGCCGATAGCCAGACCGTCAAGTTTTATGGCTTGCAAGATAATCTGGAGTTTTATGGCACCCAGGAAAAGCCGGGAGCAATTTATGCAGTGGGCAACCGGGCCAGTGCCTTTTATATTAAACTAAAACTTTTATCCCAGGCCCCGGATCTGAACAAATATATCGACAACACTTTTATAACCAAGGTTAAGTAGCCGGTAAGGCTATACGGCCGTGCTAGAGGCATTTTCAGCTTCTGCGCGGCCTTTTTCCCCGGATATAAGAATATAATCCATAAGGAGGCTGGAATTATGGTCAAGTGCAAACTGTTAACACCTAAAGCTGAAATTGCCGCACCGCTGTACGTAACTTTGAGCGCATTGACCTTTGTTCTATTAGGCGTCATCTGGTCGGCGCTTACTTACAGCGACCTTATTCCTCCTATGTTTTTACCCCCGCCGGACAAAGTTCTCAAAGATGGGGTATTATTATTTACTGAGTTTGATCTGCTGGCTGATATCTGGGCCAGTGTTGTCAGGGTTACGGTCGGCTTTGTGCTGGCGGCGGTGATTGCAGTGCCGCTGGGGATTTTGATGGGCAGCCTCAAGGTTTGTGAAGCGCTGGTTGAGCCGCTGTTAAGCTTTATCCGCTATATGCCGGCATCCGCCTTTATACCGCTGTTTATTCTCTGGCTCGGTATTGGTGAAAGCGAAAAAATTGCCGTTATTCTTTTCGGCACCTTTTTCCCGTTGGCCCTGATGGTTATGGATGTTACTAAAAATGTGGCCCATGACCTTATTGACACCTCCTATACGCTGGGTGTCTCACGGCTTGGCGTGTTCCGCCGGGTTATCCTGCCGGCCAGCCTGCCGGGTATCGTTGATACTCTGAGAATTGCTTTTGGCTGGGCCTGGACGTACCTGGTTGTTGCCGAAATCGTTGCTGCCGGCTCTGGTCTGGGGTACATGATTATGCAGTCCCAGCGCTTTTTAAAGACCGGGAATATCATCGTCGGCATTATTGTTATCGGTGTAATTGGCATACTCATCGATGTGGCATTTAAATGGCTGTATGCCAGGATGTTCCCCTGGCTGGGGAAAGGAGGCCGGTAGCATGACAGACACAGCGCAGGCAAGATTAATCATTGACGGCGTCAGTAAAACATTCACCGGGAAAGACCGTCAGGTTACGGCTTTGGCGGAGGCCAGTTTTACCGTTAAACCCAGTGAGTTTGTTACCATCCTCGGACCGTCAGGCTGTGGTAAATCTACAATTTTAAAGATTGTCGCCGGTCTCGAGTCCCCTACTTCCGGCCGGGTACTCTTAGACGGGCGTGAAATCACAGAACCCGGGCGGGACCGGGGCATGGTATTTCAGACCTACACCCTGTTTCCCTGGCTTTCGGTGCGGGAAAATATTGAGTTTGGGCTGGATGTTGCCGGCAAAACCAGGCAAGAACGCCAAGAGGTGTCTGAGCACTATATTGATAAAATTGGCCTGAGAGGCTTTGAAAATTTCTTTCCCCGTGATTTATCCGGCGGCATGAAGCAGCGGGTAGCTATTGCGCGGGCCTTGGCTAATGACCCTGAGGTGCTGTTAATGGATGAACCATTCGGTGCCCTGGATGCCCAAACCCGCACAGTCATGCAGGAACTGCTGCTGGATGTATGGGATGAATCGCATAAGACGATCCTTTTTGTTACCCATGATGTTGATGAAGCCGTTTTTATTGGTGACACGATCTATATTATGACAGCCCGGCCAGGGAGAATCAAAGCCAGAATAGAGGTTGACCTGCCGAATCAGCGCACCTTTGACCTGAAGCTGAGTGAACAATTTACGCAAATCAAGCGTCAGGTTATGAGGCTTATCAGGGAGGAAGCCTGGAAGGCTGCCAATACCAATACCTAAGGCGGAGGGAGCATGTTATGAAAAACTTATCCAGGATTACCGAAACATTTTCCGAATCAGTGATTCGGGAAATGACCAGGATTTGCGATGCGGCCGGCGGCTATAATCTTTCCCAGGGATTTCCCGATTTTGACAGCCCCCAGGCCATTCAGGAAGCTGCCATCCGCGCTATCTCAGCCGGGTACAACCAGTATCCGGTTACCTTTGGCGAGCCTGAACTCCGGGAGGCCATCAGCCGCAAAGTACGCCGGTATAATCAGATTGACTGTGATCCGGCCACAGATATCACGGTTACCTGTGGTGCCACGGAAGCGATGATTGCCACGCTGAAAGCGCTGATTAATCCAGGCGATGAAATCATTATTTTCGAACCCTTCTATGAAAATTATGGTCCTGACTCCATCCTGTCGGGTGCCACCCCGCGCTATATTACACTGTACGGACCCGACTGGCATTTTTCATCGACCGAACTGGCTGCTGCTTTTAATGAAAAGACCAAGGCAATTATTATTAATACGCCCAATAATCCGACCGGCAAGGTATTTACCAGATCTGAACTGCAGGAAATTGCCGGACTGGCTGTTAAATGGGACACGTACGTTGTTGCTGATGAGATTTATGAACATATCCTCTACGATGAGGCCGAGCATATATCGATGGCTTCTTTGCCAGGCATGGCCGAACGGACAATTACGATTAACTCTATTTCCAAGACCTATTCTGTTACCGGCTGGCGGGTGGGCTGGGCGATTGCCGCGCCCCGGATTACGCAGCGGATCCGGAAAGTCCATGATTTCTTTACCGTCGGTGCACCGACCCCTTTCCAGCACGCCGCTGCTGAGGCCATGAATTTTGAACCAGAATATTATACCGGACTAAAAAATCACTATGCCGAGGCCCGTGATTTTTTCCTCCGTGTTCTCCGGGAGGCCGGTTTCCAGTGTGAATTGCCTAAAGGGGCCTATTATGTGCTTGCCGATGCCAGTGGTATTATGAAACAGCTAAAGCTTACCGATGATACCGCCTTTAGCCGCAGACTTATTGAACTGACCGGTGTTGCTACTGTCCCGGGATCCTCTTTTTACGCTGACAAAACCAAAGGCAGCCACCAGGTCCGGTTTTGCTTCTGCAAAAAGTGGGAGACACTAGAACTGGTTGCCCAGGCGCTGGCAACAAAACTTCCTTAAATAATTAAATTTTAAAAATAGGGCATAAGAACTTTCACCCCGCCAATACTAAGATTGAATAAATCAATTTAAGTTACGGAAAGGGTGAGAGTTTTTGTGTACTAACAGTCGCTTACAAAGTATCGTCAGTATTCTCATCATCCTGTTTGTTTTAGCTGCTGTTTTGTCTGGTGGCTGTGGCACCGGCAATAAACCGGCGCCCAAACCGCTGGATCAAAACCAGCAAGCACCTGGCAATGTAACTATGCCCCCGCGGATGGTGATTGGCTATTATGAAAACCCCTGGCCCGGCACCCCTGACCAGAGCGGTTCTTTCCCCAGTATGAAGGCGCATGCGAAGAGTTTATCGGCTGTGGGTCCCTTTTGGTATAAAGCTACTAAAGACGGTACCTTAGAGGCCAAGGACAGCCAAATGGTCTATGATACTGCCCGTCAATCCGGTCTTAAGATGTATCCGTTAATAACCAACAAAACCGGCTCTACTGATGAGGTCCTTGGCGATCCGGCAGTACGCACCAAAGTTACCGACAGTATTGTTAAATTGGTCCAGGAAAAAGGCTATGACGGCATCAATATTGATTTTGAACTTTTGCCGCCCAAACATAAAGACAACCTGACTGCTTTTATGGCTGAACTGTATCCCAAAATGCAGGCCATAAATAAAACAGTGATTATTTCGGTATTCCCCCGGGTTGAGGTGGCGGAAGATGTTTCCGGGGCCTACGATTATCCGCAACTGGCCCCCAATGCCGATTTTCTGCAGATTATGACTTATGATAACCATTGGGCTACCTCGGAACCAGGGCCGGTGGCGCCGGTGGAGTGGTTTGAAAAAAACGTTAAATATGCAATTGAGCAAGCCGGCGGCCCCCATAAAGTCATCATCGGTATCAGCGCTTATGGCTATGACTGGGTGGGCAAAGAAGGGGAAACCATTAAATATGTGGATGCCATTGTCTTGGCCGAAAAAAACGGTGCTAAAATTAACTATGATGACAAAGCACAGGCACCGTGGTTCAAATACAAAAATCATGAAGTATGGTTTGAAAACGATAAAAGTACAGCGGCTAAACTGGACATAGTGGCCAAATATAACCCGGCCGGTATCGCGATCTGGCGTCTTGGCCAGGAACAACCGGAGATTTGGGGCATTATCGACAAGAAGTTTCCCAAAGAACAGTAATGGCACCCTGCCGCATCGGCGGCAGGTTTTTTTTGCTATAGCGAGAATATCTGGCAGTAAAGGCTTAATTTCTTACGCAAGGAGGAAGATAGCTATGGCTGTTGTTGAAGTTACCATTGCCCCGTTGGGTACAGGCTCCCCTAGTGTCAGTCACTTTGTGGCCGGCTGCCACAAAGTCCTCGAACAGGCCCCAGACCTAAAATATCAATTAACGCCAATGTCAACTGTCATTGAAGGGGATCTTGACCGGATTTTAGCGGTTATTCGACAAATGCACGAAGTGCCATTTATGAGCGATGCACAGCGGGTTATGACGACAATCAGAATTGACGACAGGCGGGACAAAGAATTGACTATGGCCGGGAAAATCAAGGCTGTTACCGACAAGCTGTAATGCTGGCCTGCTCTTTTTTGTAAAAATGCTTGACCTTTTAAACTGTAATTTGCTATACTTCAAGACAAGTCCCCGGCGACAGGGGGCTTGTCTTGTTATGTAGTAAAAGGTAATATAAAGACGATGGAAGGGTGATTGTGTTATGACATCACGCCTCGAAAAGCGGCTTGTTGATCAGCGCAAAAGCCGGCGCAGCCATTTTTTGCTGATACTCATTTGCTTACTTTTGTTTATTACCGTGGCTGGTGCCACCTATTACTGGTCAACAGGCGGTACCTTTGAAAAGGCCCGGCCGGCAGGGGCGAATGTAACCGGACTGCCGCACAAAGTCAATATCCTGGTACTGGGAGTAGATGAACGCAGTGATGATGTCGGCCGTTCGGATACGATGTTTGTCATTACTGCCGACACCGGCACCAAAGAAGTGACCCTGCTGTCCATACCCCGGGATACCAGGGTCAGAATCCCCGGTTACGGCTGGGACAAAATTAATCATGCCTATGCAGAAGGCGGCCATAAGCTGTCACAACGGGCAGTTGAGGATTTGCTGGGTATTCCTATGGATTATTATGCGATCATTAACTTTGCTGCCTTTAACAAAATAGTTGACGCCGTCGGCGGCGTTACCGTTGATGTTGAAAAACGTATGTATTACGAAGATCCCTATGACAACCTGTTGATTGACCTTAAGCCCGGCCTGCAGGAAATGGACGGCAGGACCGCAATTAAATATGTTCGCTACCGTGACGAGGATGGCGATATCGGCCGGATTGAGCGCCAGCAGAAGTTTATTAAAGCGATGCTCAAAGAAGCAAGCAGCCCGTTCATACTGCCCCGGATACCGGGCATTATCCGGGAGGTAAACGCAGCTCTTGATACCGATATGACAACAGCAGAAATGCTAAATCTGGCGAAACTGTTAAATGATGCGTCAAAGGTCGGCTTAAAGGCGGATATGGTGCCGGGAAAACCGGCCTATATTGCGGATATCAGTTATTGGCTGCCTGATATTATTGGATTGAGAAACTATGTGATTTTTTCCCAGGGTATGACTGCCGATGACAAGTTTGTGGCCGCCGCCCGCTCCACCGCAGCTCAGTATGAAAGGTCTGTGCCGCAGGAAATGAAAATCATTGACGTGCCGAAAAAGCCGGCGGCGGTAAAAGACCCCAAACCAAAAGCGATTATTGATTCTGAAGATCCTGATAAGCCGCAGGAAACCGACAAACCTAAAGAGACCGGCAAACCTAAAGAAACCGGCAAACCTAAAGTGCCGGAAGCCAAACCGCCGGCCGCTGGCAGTAAGCTGCGGTTTGAAGTGGTGAACGCCAGTGGTGCGCCGGGAGCCGGTGAAAAGATGGCCGCGGCACTCCGCGATCAGGGGTATGATGTGATCAGTGTGGCTGGCAGTAGAGCCGCTAACAGAAATACGGTGGTCATTGCCAATAGCAGTGAAGCCAGCAGCAAGTTAACAAGACTGCCATTCCGCTATGTGCTGCAGGTTAACCGGGATGCTAGCAAAGCCAATACCGTCCGGGTCATAGTCGGCAAAGATTACCTGCAGTAAGCGAAAGTTTTCCTGAAAGTTCTTAATACGGGCGATAGCAACCAGGCGCCGGCCACAGGGTTGCTATTTTTTTTGCTTAATCCGGGATACTAAGTAATATAAATTGGGTGCTAGTACCCTGGCACAGTTAGATGTTAGTTTTAGACAACGTAGATTTTTTCGCAATGCAAGGCGGAGGACGCTAACTGATTCAGTAAGATCTGCTGTAATGAGGCCGGTAGGTGATAGGTCTCTTATTACTTGCGCGGGCCGCGCAGATCGGCAATCTGTAAGGCGACGACAACGAAGCAGTGCGGAAAAAGACCGCAATATAAGCCGAACTTTTAGGTGACGCACGGTACTAAGAAAAGGGGATAGATATGTGGGACGAGAAAAGCCGCCGGATTGGCATATTAGCCCTCATTGCCGCCGGTATTGTCGGCGTATTGGTGCTTAGGCTGGTTTGGATGCAGTTGTTTCAGGGCGGGCAATATAAAAAAATTGCCGAACAAAACCGTACCCGGCAAATTACCGACCAGGCCCCGCGGGGGACAATCTATGACCGGAACGGTGCCGTGATTGTGGCTAACCGGCCTAGTTTTGCCATATCAATTATTCCCGGTGAGTATACAAATCCACCGGAGACTACTCCGCTGCTGGCGGCGATTACCGGTGTTCCCGCTGATGAGATTGAACAGCTGCTAAAAGGCAGTGAGGATTCCCTCTATACCCCGGTGCGGATCAAACGGGACATTGATGCTGCCATGATCGCCCAAGTCGAGGAGAGGCAGGATTATCTGCCTGGTGTGATCATTGAGGCCATTCCGGTCAGGCAGTATATGTACAAAGAACTGGCGGCTCACGTATTGGGGTTTGTCGGCAGTATTGGTGCAGAGGAATATGTCAGGCGCAAAAGTCAGGGAGTTAGTGCCACCGATTTAGTGGGCAAGGATGGCCTGGAGCGGGAATGGGAAGATGCACTGCGCGGTACAGACGGCGGTCTGAAGCTGGAAGTGAATGCCGGTGGGGAAGAGGTGCGGTCACTGGGGGACCAGGCGGCTGTTCCCGGCAAAGGGCTGGTGCTGACGCTTGACGCCAACCTGCAAAAGGCCGCTGAAGAAGCACTGACTGTTCAGGTAGCGGCCAGCCGGCAGCAGGGCGCACCGGCTAAAGGCGGGGCCATTGTGGCCCTTGATGTAAAAACAGGCGGTGTACTGGTCATGGCCAGCAACCCGGCCTTTGACCCCAATGTTTTTGCCGGCGGCATTTCCAGCCGGGAGTGGAACAAGCTTATTGCCACCGCCAATACCCCGCTCAATAACCGGGCTATCCAGAATACTTACCCGCCGGCCTCGGTGTTCAAGATTGTTACCTTAGCTGCTGCACTGGAGATGAATCTGACCACCCCCGGGGAAATATTCGATGACCGCGGGGTGTATGTGTTAAACGGCTGGAGCTTTTACGGCTGGGATACCAAAGGCCTGGGCAAACTGACAGTCAGCGGGGCCCTGGCCTGGTCGAGCGACCCGGTCTTTTATGAACTGGGCCGTCGCCTGGGGGCCGACAATCTGGCCTCTTACGCCCTGACCTTTGGTCTGGGTCAAAAGACCGGCATTAAGCTCGCCGGCGAACAAAAGGGGATTGTGCCGACTACCGCATGGAAACAGGCTACTTATGGCGAAGGCTGGTATCCGGGCGAAACGCTGATTGCCGCCATTGGCCAGGGGTACTATCTGGTAACGCCTCTGCAGCAGGCTTTGCTGGCTATGGCGGTTGCCACCGGTGGGGTTGTCTATAAACCAATGCTGGTTGACAAGGTGCTGACGCCTGAGGGCAACCTAGCCGACAAGCTGCAGCCGGAGATTCTGCGGACAATATATCTGCGGCCTGAGGTCTGGGAGACAATCCGTGAGGGGATGATTGCCGTTGCCGCCAGCGGCACCGGTGCCGCCACTTTTAAAGGGTTTCCCCAAACTGTGGCCGGAAAATCCGGCTCAGCCGAAACCGGTCGGAGTACCACTCATTCCTGGTTTGTCTGCTATGCTCCTGTGGAAAAACCGGAAATTGCCGTGGCTGTGTTTGTTGAAGACGGGGGTGAAGGGTCCATGGCCGCGGCCCCTGTTGCCAGGCGGGTACTGGAGTCGTATTTTTCCATACCGGGTAAAACACTGCCGCCGCCCGTCAAAACAGATTAGGTTCAGGTGCAGTTCAGGCAGGACCAGATTTGCTGTCTGGTTCATTATTTTATTTATGCCAAAAGGAAAATTACCATTCAACCGCGAAATATGATAAGATGTTGGTGGCACAATAACTCATCCCGGGACGTGAAATAAATGGAGTTATACCCAATCAATCTAAAATTAGCCGGACGGCGCTGTGCTGTTGTCGGTGGCGGTGCGGTTGCGGCGCGAAAAGTAATGCTGCTTATGGCAGTTGCTGCTGAAGTGAGCGTATTTAGCCCGGTGCTTACACCCGGTCTTGCCAGCCTGGTTGAAGCCAGGCGTCTGACCTGGGTGCCACGCGCCTATAACCCGGGGGATTTATATAGTTTTTTTCTGGTATTCTGCGCTACCGATCAGCCTGATGCCAACCGGCAGGCCGCTGCCGAGGCGCGGGCAGCCGGTGCGTTAGTAAATTGTGCGGATGCACCTGAACTGTCTGATTTTTACGTGCCGGCTCATATTGTGCACGGCGATTTACTCATTACCGTTTCGACAGGTGGCGGCAGCCCCGCTTTGGCCAGGCGCCTGAAAGAGGACATTGCTGCCAGGTATGGTCCGGAATACGGCCATTACCTGGCACTGATTGCCAAATTGCGGCCTGAGATAAAAGGCCGTCTGTCAACAGCGAAAGAGCGGGAAAAATTTTGGCGCGAGACTATTGACCATGAGGCGCTAAATTTAATTAAAAGTGGTAAGTTTAGCGAGGCAGAGGAGAGAATACGACATGCAGCTTGTTGTACTGGGCCTGAATCATAGAACTGCCCCGGTAGAAGTCAGAGAATGCTTCTCCTTTTCTGAAGAAAAAATCAGAGCAGCCTATAAGCGTCTGCCCGAATATGATGATATCCGGGAATGCGTTATTTTGTCTACCTGTAACCGCACTGAGATGTACGCGGTCGTTGAAGAGGCTGATGATGCCCTGCCGGTTATGCAGGAGTTTCTCGATCATATGGCCCCGGGTGTGTTAGCTGAGACAAGCTATGACTATCTGTTTTATTTTCAGGAAGAGGAATGTATCCGGCATCTGTTCCGGGTTAGTGCCAGTCTGGATTCACTGGTGCTGGGTGAAGGGCAGATCTTAAGTCAGGTAAAGACTGCCTATGCTATGGCCCGGACGGCCGGTACCACCAGCACCGTGCTGAATACCCTATTCAACAGGGCGATTGCTGTCGGCAAGAAAATCAGGACAACGACCAGGATTGCCTACAGTGCTGTGTCTGTCAGCTATGCGGCCGTCGAGCTGGCCAAAAAGATACTGGGGAATTTGTCGGCCGCCAATGTCCTGGTGCTGGGAGCCGGCGAGATGAGTGAGCTGACGGCTAAACACCTTGTGGCGAGCGGCGTCAAAACGGTTTTTGTGTCAAATCGCAACTATGACCGGGCCGCTGCCCTGGCGGATAAGTTCCGCGGGGTGGCTGTACCTTTTGAGAATTTTATGCAGTCAGCGGTTGAGGCCGATATTATTATTACCTCCACCGGTGCGCCCCACTATATCATCCATGCCTGGGATGTGGCCCATCTGATGCCGAAACGGCAGGGCCGTCCGATCCTGTTTATTGATATTGCCGTACCGCGCGATATTGAACCTGAGGTCGGCGCGATTGCCGGCGCCTCCTTATATAACATTGATGACCTGGAAGCGGTTGTTGAATCAAATATGCGGGGACGGGAGCAGGAGGCCGTTGAAGCCGAAAAGCTGATCGATGAAGAAATGGCCGGAATTATTGAAAGGTTCCGCTATTTATCGTACCAGCCAACACTGGTCCGCCTGACCGATAAGGCCGAGCGCATCCGGCAGCGGGAAATTAAGCGGGCCATGGCTAAGCTGCCCGGTATTACCGCCGACGAGCGCAAGATATTTGAGAATATGTCAAGAATGATTGTAAGAAAGCTGCTCCGCGACCCGATTGTCAGGCTGAACGAAGCTGCCGGTACCGACAAGGAGCATCACTATCAGGATGCTCTCCGGAAGATGTTTAAGCTGGATATTGCGCTGGAAATGGCACGTGAACAGGAAGACTATTTAGGAGAGGAACAAAACAGTGAAACAAAAACTCGTCATCGGTACGCGCGGCAGTAAGCTGGCGTTGTGGCAGGCCAATTATGTGGCGGGCTGCCTGCGGGCTCGCTACCCGGCAGTGGAAATTGTCCTGAAGAATATGGTAACAACAGGTGACCGGATTCTTGATGTGCCGTTAGCTAAGATCGGCGGCAAGGGACTGTTCACGAAAGAGCTGGAAGTGGCTATGCTGAACGGAGAAATCGACCTGGCAGTGCATAGCCTGAAAGATATGCCCACCGAGCTGCCGGCCGGCCTGGTGCTGGCGGCAGTTACCGACCGGGTTGACCCCGGTGACGCCCTCATCAGCCCGGCCTATAAAACCCTGGCTAATCTGCCTGTTAATGCCCGGGTAGGGACCTCAAGCCTCCGCCGCAAGGCGCAACTGCTGAATGCCCGGCCTGACCTGGTGATTGTTGACCTGCGCGGCAACCTGGATACGCGGCTGAAAAAGCTGACAACCGAAAATCTTGACGCTATCCTGCTGGCGGTGGCCGGGCTCAAACGCCTGGGCTGGGATGCACATATTACACAGATACTGCCGCAGGATATTTGTCTGCCTGCTGTCGGACAGGGGGCACTGGCACTGGAAGCGCGCGCTGAGGACACTGCGACCCTGGCAATGCTGCAATTCCTGGATCATGAGCCGACCCGTCAGGCTACATTGGCTGAACGAAGCTTTCTGTCTGAGGTTGAAGGCGGCTGCCAGATCCCGATCGGCGTTTACGGGCAGCTTGACAGGGCGGGGCAGCTTAGCCTTAATGCAGTTATTATGTCGCCTGACGGCAAAGAAGTGGTTCGGGACACGGCCCATGGCCGCCCGGCCGCGGCGGCGGTTTTGGGACAGACACTGGCAGTGCGTATGCTGGACAATGGCGGGCGTGAAATACTGGCCCAGCTGTTTACAACAAAATAAATCTTTATTTGCTACTATAGATGATTGAGATAGGGGTAAGGGGGATGCCAATGGAACAGGGATTTGTCTACTTAGTCGGTGCCGGTCCTGGTGACTACGGGCTAATTAGCATAAAGGCAATAGAGTGCATTAAAGAGGCTGACACCATCGTGTATGACCGGCTGGCGGATGACTGCCTGCTGGAGCATGCCCGGCCGGATGTTGAGCTTGTTTATGTCGGTAAAGCCGCAAGCGATCATACCATGCGGCAGGAGGACATTAATCAACTGCTGGTAGATAAAGCCCGGGAACATAAAACGGTTGTCCGTCTTAAAGGCGGTGACCCCTTCGTTTTCGGACGCGGCGGGGAAGAAGCGCTAACACTGTTAGCGCATAACATTCCTTTTGAGGTCGTGCCCGGAATTACCTCGGCTATCTCAGTACCGGCCTATGCCGGTATTCCGGTAACACACCGGGGGCTTGCCACCTCGTTTGCCGTCATTACCGGCCACGAAGATCCCACCAAGGCCGAATCGACAATCCAATGGGATAAACTGGCTACTGCTGTGGATACCTTAGTATTTCTGATGGGGGTGGAGAATCTGCCCTATATTACCGGCAAGCTGATGGAACATGGTCGTCCGGCGGATACGCCGGCAGCCGTCATTCGCTGGGGCACCAAACCTGAGCAGCAAGTACTGGTAACCAATGTTGGCCAGGCGGCGCAGGCTGTTGCCGCCAGGGGCTTAAAACCGCCGGCGATTTTTATTGTCGGGCAGGTGGTTGCTTTGCGCGATAAACTGGCCTGGTTTGACAATAAACTGCTGTTTGGCAAGAAAGTACTTGTGACCAGGGCCCGTGAACAGGCCAGCGTGCTTACCGCCGGGCTGGCTAAACTAGGCGCTTGCTGTATGGAAGCCCCGGCCATTAAGATAGTACCGCCTGAAAGCTATGGTCCGCTTGATGAGGCCATTGCCAGGCTAAAAGAATATGACTGGCTGATTTTCACCAGTGTTAACGGTGTCGAACATTTCTTCCGCCGGTTGGCAGCTGCCGGGCTGGATACCAGGGCAATTGCCGCCAAGATAGCTGCTATCGGCTCGCCGACAGCAAATCTGTTGAGGAATTACGGTATCAGGGCTGATATCGTTCCGGCCGAGTTCAGGGCCGAGGGCGTCGTTGAGGCGATAGGACCCTACATAAAACCCGGTGTGAAGGTGCTGATTCCCCGGGCTTTGGTAGCACGGGATATTTTGCCGGTAAAACTGGCAGAACAGGGGGCTGTTGTTAATGTCGTTCCGGCGTATCGTACCCTAACCGCTGATACAGACGGCCAGGAACTGGCAGCAAAGTTAAACCAGGGTGAGATTGAACTTGTTACCTTTACCAGTTCATCAACTGTTACCAACCTGCTGTCCCTGCTGGGCCCTGCGGGGGCCGGGCTTGTTGCTAAAGCCAAGGTGGCCTGTATCGGCCCAATTACCGCCGGGACCTGTCTGGCAAATGGCATTACACCGGATGTTATTGCCGAGGAATATACCATTAAAGGGTTAATTGCCGCTATTACGGCTATGTACAGGGAGGAGTAAATATGGCTATTGTTCAGCGTCCCCGGCGGCTGCGAGTTTCCGGCGGCATCCGCAGCATGGTGAGGGAGACGGCACTCGCGGCTGCCGATCTGATCTATCCGGTGTTTGTTGTTCCTGGCTCCAAGGTTAAAAAGGAGATTGCGTCTTTGCCGGGTAATTATCATCTGTCACCTGATATGGCTGTTGACATCGCCAAAGCGGTTTATGCGGCAGGAATTCCGGCCATCCTGGTTTTTGGTCTGCCTGAATACAAAGATGAGCGCGGCAGCAGCGCCTGGGACATGAACAGTCCGGTGCAGCAGGCGGTTATGGCTATTAAACAAGCCTTACCTGAGCTTGTTGTTATTACCGATGTCTGTTTGTGCCAATACACCGATCATGGTCACTGCGGCCTGCTGAACGGCGATAAAGTGGATAATGACCCGACCCTGCCGCTCTTAGCCGCGGTGGCGCACAGCCATGCGCAGGCGGGGGCCGATATGGTTGCGCCGTCGGATATGATGGACGGCAGGGTTGCCGCTATCCGGGAGCTGTTGGACCGTTCGGACTGCAGTGATGTCAGCATTATGTCCTATTCGGCCAAGTATGCCTCCGGGTACTACGGTCCTTTCCGGGATGCCGCCGACTCGTCGCCGCAGTTTGGCGATCGCCGGGCTTATCAGATGGACCCGGCTAATTCGCGGGAGGCGCTTAAAGAAGTTGCGCTTGATGTCGCCGAAGGGGCGGATATTGTTATTGTTAAGCCGGCCCTGGCTTACCTTGATATTGTCCGTCAGGTGAAGGATAAATTCCTGCTGCCTGTTGCTGCCTATAATGTCAGTGGTGAATATGCAATGGTTAAGGCGGCGGCGGCCCAGGGCCTGATTGATGAACCGCGTCTGGTTATTGAAACACTCACTAGTATGAAGCGGGCCGGTGCCGATACGATTATTACCTATCATGCCTTAGATGCTGTACGCTGGTTGTAGGAGGAGAAAAACAATGGCATTCAAATTAGATAAATCAGCTAAAGCCTTTGCTGAGGCTAAGCAATATATTCCCGGCGGTGTCAACAGCCCGGTCCGTTCGTTCCGGGGCGTTGGCGGCACGCCGCCCTTTATTGCCAAAGCGGCCGGCAGCCGTATCTATGATATTGACGGCAATAGCTATATTGACTATGTCGGTTCCTGGGGGCCTATGATTTTAGGCCATGCTCACCCTGAGGTTGTCGGTGAGTTAAAAGAAGCATTGGAACGGGGAACCAGCTACGGAGCCCCCACTCTGTTAGAAACTGAACTGGCCCGTCTGATTTCTGAAGCCGTTCCGTCGATGGAACTTGTTCGCTGTGTCAACTCCGGCACCGAAGCCACCATGAGCGTGCTCAGGCTGGCACGGGCTTATACGAAACGCGGCAAGATCGTAAAATTTGCCGGTTGTTATCATGGTCATCATGACAGCCTGCTGGTCAAGGCTGGCTCAGGGGCTACAACCCTGGGTGTACCTGACAGCCCGGGAGTGCCGGAAAGTATTGCCGGCAATACCCTGACGGCGGAATATAATGATATCAAGGGTTTGACGGAACTGTTCGCACAACACGGTGAGGATATTGCGGCTGTAATTATTGAACCTGTCCCCGGTAATATGGGCTTGGTGCTGCCCCGGTCCGGCTATCTCGATCAGGTTCGGGGGCTGACAGAGCGCTACGGTGCCCTGCTGATCTTTGATGAGGTTATGTCCGGTTTCCGGGTTGCCTACGGGGGGGCCCAGGAGGTCTATAATATCACCCCGGACCTGACCTGCCTTGGCAAGGTAATCGGCGGCGGCTTACCAGTTGGTGCCTATGGCGGCCGGCGGGATATTATGGAGCTCATCGCCCCGGCCGGCCCGGTATATCAGGCCGGAACGCTGAGTGGTAATCCACTGGCGATGACGGCCGGGATCGCTACCTTGCGATTACTTGTGGAGAATCCTGATTTTTATGAGAAGGTGACAACAATGACGGCTGCGTTATGCGCCGGCATGCAGGCACAGGCCGAGGCCTTTGGTTTCAACTTCCAGTTTCATCAGGCCGGTTCCATGTTTGGGCTGTTCTTTAGTGATAGACCGGTATATGATTATGATAGTGCCAGGCATTCAGATGTTGCGGCTTTTAATGTGTTTTTCCATGCCATGCTCGAGCAGGGCATTTACCTGGCACCATCCCAGTTTGAAGCTGCATTTATGTCAGGTGCCCATACCCATGCCGATATTGGTGCTACTATTGCGGCCAGCGGTAATGCTTTTGCCAAAGTGGCCAAGTACTATCGTCAGCAATAAAATTCAGGAATTAGTAATTCCTATGTTATTTAAATATAACATAGGAATTACTTTTTTTGACGAAATTTGTGGAAATTTCCAGAAAATTGCGTTATTATTTTAATTCATAGAGCGTGGTAGACCTTTACATTTCTTCTGATTAGTAAGATAATATATTACTAGAGATGCCAATTTGCTCCTGGATTGTAAAGGGGTTTAGGGGAATGAGTGCAATAAACCGTGTGCATACTGCGAGTGAATGGGGTGATTCTGCCTCCCAGCTGCAGATTATAACCAGGCGAATAAGTAGTATTTCAGCAGTATTTACGATGGTGGCTGCAGTGCTCAATCCGGGGCCGCACTGGGCTATTATTGTTATGCTAAGCTCTGCTTATGCCATTTATAATATCATATTATCCTGGCGGCGGAGGCAGCCTAAACTGGGTGAGTTTGCTGCCAATCTATCGCTGTGTGCCGGCCTGACGCTGGCGGGGGCATTATACAGCAATGTTCTGTACCATCTGCTTTTAATGCAAATGGTGCTGAAGGTTGGGCGTGGGCGGGACCGGGCCATGCGGACTATGGCTATTACCCTGGTGTATCTGACCGCTAATATAATCAGGGCTGATTTTGTGGCGGCAGCTTTTTTACTGGAAATGGTTTATAATGTGATGGGCTTTGCTGTTTTATCGATTACGGCGCTCCATATGCGTAAGGTCATGGAAATGCAAATGCAGCATGAAGGTCAAATTGCCGAGCTTAAGCGGCAAAATGCCCACCATTATGCAATGGCGCATACAGATGAGCTGACAGGCTTGCTGAATCACCGGGCTTATCTGGAAAAAACCGCTGACTTACCGCAATATGTATTGTTAGTGATTGATATTGATCACTTTAAAAAACTTAACGATACTTACGGTCACCTGTTTGGTGACCAGGTACTGACAACTGTCGGCAATATTATAAAAATCGGTATTCGCAATAAGGACATGGCATTTCGGTATGGCGGTGAAGAGTTTGCCCTGGTGCTGCCGGGCACAGCCCTGGAGCTGGGGCTTAAGATTGCAGAGCGCCTCAGATATCAGGTGGCTAATTGTAATTTTTTTCATAATGGCGAGTCTGTTAAAATTACCATCAGTATTGGCGTGTCCTGCAAAAATCCGAGTGCAGACTGTCAAGATGCCTTCCGTGAGGCTGACAGCGCTCTGTATCGTGCCAAAAAGCAAGGGCGCAACCGGTGTGTTGTGTTTTAGCTGATGGTAAAAGCCCTCTTGCTTCATTATAGAGGTAAGTAATACGGGACTGTGACGTGCGTCACAGTCCCGTGTGAGCTTATGTTAGTATTGCTTAATATCGATGTCCACCCTGTCTCCATTTTTAACACAGGCTGTAAATTCAGTTGGCAGCCCATTCAAAAGTATAGTTACCTTGCTTGCTGCCGGCAGGCGCAACGGATCAAAATCGGCGGCCAGCAGCACATCACTGATTAGGGGCTGAGGGTTGGCGGCGGTGATCAATTCAATAGCACTGTCAGGCTGAGCCGGTTGAGCCGGTTCAGCCTGGTGCCCGTTAACCATCACTGTGTGGCGGCGGATGGGGACCGGACAATTCACACCATTAAATAGCACACTGACGGCTGGCATAAGCTGAGTGGTGCTAATCCCCAGAACCTCCGCCAGCGTAGGCAGCGGCAGCTGGAGAGTTTCAACTGCATCCCCGGAATGCAACAATTGGTCAAATGAGGCGAGAGTTTCGTTTATGGTATATTTAGGCCAGACCTTATAGGCGCGCAGCCTGCCATTGACCTGATAGCTGTATTCGGCCGGTTGGGGTTTGAGGCCTAAAAGCTCGAGGGTTTGCAACAAGGTAAGGGCGGAAGGGGAAACAATCTGATCGCGGTCACATAAAACCGTAGCCGTTGTTGCCGGCTGGCCATTGACTGTCAGCGGCGGACTGACGGTATAGCTTTGGCCATCGATCCGGATGGATAACGGTTCCGGCACCGCAATTACCTCTGCCAGCAACGGCCTTGGTTCTGTGCCGTCAGTGCCGAGTGTAACCTCCAGAATATCCTGGTCATGTAAGGCGCCGGTCAGCGGGGTTGACTGGCCATTTAACAATACCTGGCCGGGAGTGCCGTGGCTGCCGGCAATAAACCGGGTTTCGCCGTTAACAGTAATGGTCAGGGCCATACCGGGGCGACCGCGAAGTGCCCGAATATCAATGCCGGCAGCCAAGAGGGCGTCGGCTACTGTCAACTGG
Source organism: Sporomusa termitida (assembly GCF_007641255.1). Lineage (NCBI taxonomy): Bacteria > Bacillati > Bacillota > Negativicutes > Selenomonadales > Sporomusaceae > Sporomusa > Sporomusa termitida. The sequence continues at coordinate 4,441,829 of NZ_CP036259.1, read as the reverse complement.
CTGAGATTAAAGAGACGGATTGGCTGCTTATTAACAAAGATATTAACAAAGTTTAAGGCCCGGCCGCTGGCTAGTTTTAAAATACCAAGCGGGGTTACAGCATCAGGGGTACACAATTCTGCTGGTATGCCGGTGAAGCCTTCCATTGAATCAGGGCGACGGATGGCTACCCTGGCCTGCGGTATATCAAGTGCCTGGGCAAGGGCTTCCGGCAGCAGTGGCGTTAGCGCACCACCCCCAACTAAGAGTACGGCTTGCGGCGCCGCGGTATTGAGGGTTAAAATTTCAGTGGCGATTGCTTGCGCTAATTCACCTACTTTCGGGGTCATGGCAGCAATAATATCTTTAGTCGGCAGCTTGTGAACCATGCCCAGTACGTCTGTAAAAGTAAGTTTCTTATTTTTGCCGCCCAGTTGACGTTTAACTGTTTCTGCAATATTAAAATCTAAGAGGAAATGCTGGGATAGTGTTTCGGTAATCTCATCACCGGCAAAAGGTACCATGCCATAGGCAATAACCGAACCATCACGGGTAATGGCCACATCTGATGTACCGGCACCAACATCGACCAGGACCAGATTAAGATGACGCATCGTTGAGGGAATCAGGGCATTGATTGCGGCAATAGGCTCAAGAGTAAGAGTGGACATTTCCAGGCCGACAGCCTGGATGGCTGATTGCAGTGAATCGATTACCGGCCGGGGTAAAAAGGTAGCAATTACCTCGATACCGGCACGTTTGCCACGCTGGCCAATCAGGCTTTTAATGCGGCTGGCGTCCAGGGTAAAGCTAACAACACTATAGCCAACACAGTAATAACCGGCCGGGTCCGGTATGGCGCCCGAGGTAGCGAGTTCCACCTGAGCAGCCTGGACTGCAGCCAGTTCCAGCAAGCGTTCGTCGTCCAGGGTGAGGGTACCGCGGGCAGCGGTTTCAAGCTCAGAGCTGCCCCTCAGTGTGCACAGGGCCCGGCCGGCGGCCGCTACGGCAACCCTGGCCAGCGGACCGGTGCTGATCTCTAACCGCGCTTTAACTGCTGCCAATACGCCGGCCACTTCCTGCACATCATGAATCTGACCGTCCAGCATCGCCCGGGTATGATGTTCCTCACGGTCCGAGGCTAAGAGCGTAATTACTCCGTTCTCAGTTTTGCCGACTAAGCCAACGACACTGCGCGTACCGATATCTAATGCAAACAGAAGTTGGTTATCATCATCCATTAGGTACTCCTTACGGCAGCTTGCAAATACCCCGCCTGGGCGATGTTTTTGCGGCACAGTGCAGCATGGATCGCTTTACTAGTGGGCATCAGTAGGCTGCATAACTTGTATTTAGTGGTATTTTCGCTGCCGCACAGCCTGTTTCCTGTCAGAAAAGATAATATTATCGTATTTGTTTATATCTTTTGCGAGGACAGTCCGGTAATATTTTTATGTATTTGCGCCGGATTATTTGGTAAAATATAGTTTAGGCATTAAGAGAGGAGTTTACGAAAGTTGTCAAATATACATATAGTGCTAGACAGCACTGCCAATGTGTCGCCAGAAATACTGTCCCTTTATCCCAATCTCCACGTCGTGCCGCTGAAAGTTATATTGGGAGACAGTGTGTGGAATGAACCGGAGCTATGCACGGCTGAACTATTTCGTCTTGTCCGGGAACAGGGGATTCATCCGCGGACTTCGCAACCGGCTCCGGGCGATTTCGCCTTGGCCTTTGCGCCGGCGGCTGACGGGGCTGCTATTATTATGATCGGGGTTGCCGGTGGTTTGAGCGGAACTGTCAATGGCGCCCTCGCCGCCGCCCGGGAGTTTAAGGGCCGCGAGATCTATGTAATTGATTCCTGTACCTCTGCTATTGGCATGGTAAAAATGGCGGAAGCCGCCCTCGCGATGGCAGCAGCAGGCCAGCCTGCGAGTACCATTGCCCGGCGGCTGCAGACAATGGCTGACGCTACCCATACCCTGTTTCTGCCTGACTCACTGGAGTATCTCCATAAGGGCGGCCGGATTGGCGGCGCGGCCGTGCTATTTGGCTCGATTCTCCAAATCAAGCCAATACTTACGCTATGCGCCGGCAAAGTGCAGGTGCTGGATAAGGTCCGGACCAGGACGCGGGCTTTGGCGCGGATGATTGAAGAACTGAATAAGTATGGGGAGCTTGCCTATATTGGTATCGCCCATGGCGAAGCACCGGCGGTGGCCAGGGAAGTGTATGATGCTGTCAAACAGCAATATCCCGGTGTGCCTGTATCGTTGACCAGCATCGGTTCATGTTTGGGAGCGCACTTAGGACCAGGAATTATTGGCCTGATATTTCAGCATAAGTGTGAATAACTTCTCAAAGGGGGTAGATGTATTGCAGCCAAGTATTGATGTAATCGATGGCAAAGATTTTCGCCGCATGATCGCCGGCGCCTATAATGCCTTTATGCGCGAACACGAATATATTAACAGTTTAAATGTTTTCCCTGTTCCGGACGGTGATACAGGCACCAATATGCTGCTGACCTTGGGGGCGGTGGCGAAAGCGGTGGCTGAGGCGCCGGATGAAGGGATTGGTTCCCTTTCCCGCCGGGCGGCAGACAGCGCAATTATGGGGGCACGGGGCAATTCCGGTGTAATTCTGTCCCAGCTCCTGCGGGGGATTGCCCGGGGGCTGTCCGGCAAAGATAAAGCAACCTCGGCTGAGGTGGGTAAAGCGTTTCAATATGGGGTACTTTACGCCTACCGGGCTGTTGCCAGGCCGGTAGAGGGTACTATCCTGACGGTAGCCAAAGGCATCGCCAAAGGCGCACACCGGGCGGTTCGCGAACGGTTGGCATTTGCTGATATTCTCAATGAGGCCATTCGTGCCGGCCAGGAGGAGCTTAAACGTACACCGGAGCTTTTACCGGCCCTCAAAGCTGCCGGCGTTGTGGATGCCGGCGGTCAAGGCTTGATTGTGTTTCTTGCCGGCTGCCTGGAAGGGCTGGAAGGCCGTTTCAGCGGACCTGAGGCTGATTTTGGCCGCACACTGACTGTACCGGCCGTGGCGGCGGAAACGAACATTGCCCATCCCTATTGTACCGAGTTCCTTGTCAAGCGTTTTACCGCCGGGCTGAATGAGGTTAAACGGCAACTGGAGCAGATGGGCGATTCTCTGGTCCTTGCCCAGGGGGAAAGTGTGTTAAAGGTCCATATCCACACGGCTCATCCCGGTGCCGTACTGGAGTCGGCCATAGCCTGGGGAACCCTTCATGATATTAAGATTGACAATATGGCTGATCAACACCGAGAAACTATCCAAAACGAGCCGTTAGCCACCTTTAATGCGGCGGCGGAACCGCTGCCGGCCAAGGCCGCTTTGGCGGTTATCAGCGTTGTATCAGGGGCTGGCCTTATCGATATTATGCGCCAGATGGGGGCCGGTGTCATTATTTCCGGCGGGCAAACTATGAATCCGCCGGTTGAGGATTTTATGGCTGCCGTTCATAATGGACCGGCGGAAAAATATATTATTCTGCCAAACAATAAAAATATAGTACTGGCTGCTGCCCAGGCCAAGAAGCTGTTAGGCGATAGAGTTGCTATTATACCGACAGTTAATGTGCCGCAAGGCCTGGCTGCCGTACTGGCTTTTGATCCTGAACGTGAGCTTGATGCCAATATCGCCCTGATGACTGAGGCGCAGGCAACAGTTAAGTCCGGCAGTGTGACAATTGCTGTCCGTGATTCACAGGTCCGGGGCCAGACAGTCCCGGCAGGTTCATATATTGGCGTAATTGAAGGCCGTGTTGCCGTTTGGGCCGACAGCCTGCAAGGGGCGCTTGCCGCGCTGGCGGAATATTTGACCGGACCTGAGACCGGAATGATCAGCCTGTATTACGGGGCCGGACTGGCCAAGTCTGAGGCTCAGGCCCTGGCCGGCCTGCTGCAGGCTACCCTGAGCAGCGTTGAGATTGAGGTATATTTTGGCGGCCAACCACATTATCAGTTTATTGTCAGTGTAGAGTGAACCGGTCTTATAATTGTATAAGCGACGACACCGGATTGATGAGGAGAGGATAAAACGATGCTCAGCTCACTTAGCATTACTGAATTTGCCGCAAAAATTTCTGTCGGTGATGGGCCGCCGGGAGGGGGCAGTGCCGCTGCTATGTATGGATTGACGGCAGCTGCGCTCCTGGAATTATCGATTAATCATTCATTACAGAGTCCTCAATTAGTGGAGCACCATGAACTGCTGATTGCCAAACAGGCCGAATTGGCCAGACTGCATATTGAGCTAACCATTCTTATTGACCGGGATGCGCTGGCCCTGCGGGGGTTGTTGGCGGCTGCCGGACTGCCTGACCTGACACCTGAAGCCAGGCAGTCGCGCAATACAGCCTTGCAAAAAGCCTTGAAACAGGCCGCTGAGGTACCGCTGGAAACGGCCAGGACCTGCCTGGAAGTCATTGAGATTGGCAAGGCAATAGTAAACAGGGTAGACAAACTGGTGGTCAGTGATTTAATGACCGGTGCGGCTGCGGCTCATGCCGGGATTACCGGCGGCTTGCTCAGTGCAGCGATTAACCTGAGTGAAATTGACGATGAGGCCCTGGTTAGCGCGCTCAAAGGCCAGATTTATCTGTTAAAATTAGCTGCCGATGAGCTTAAGGGTGGTCTTGAAGGTACTGTTTATGGCCGGGAGCCGTTTAGTGTTTTACGGGGCTAACCACGCTGCTGTGCCAAATAAAAACCCTGTATCCAGGGCAAACCTGGATACAGGGTTTTCCTACGCTTTTGGCACTTGCTTTAAACTCAGGCCAATCCGCTGGCGCTCTTCGTCAATACTGATCACCATTACATCAATGATGTCACCGACAGAGATCACGTCAATAGGATGACGGAAAGGCCGGTGACTAAGCTCGGAGCGGTGAATAAGGCCGTTAATTTTAATGCCAATATCAACAAAGGCGCCAAAGTCAGTGACATTATGCACAGTGCCCTTTACCATAGTACCGGGGGTAATGTCCGACAGTTTAACAATATTTTTACGGGTTTGAGGCGGAGGAACATCTTCACGTGGGTCGCGGCCAGGCTTGGCAAGCGCCGATAAAATGTCGCGGACTGTCGGCTCGCCGGCGTTTAGGGCCAGCGCCAGTTTGGCGGCATCCGCGGCGGGGGCTGTCTGCTGCAAGGCAGTGAGCCTATTTTTGTTGGATAAATCCTGTAATGTAAAACCCAGGTGGCCTAGAACAGCCTCCGCCAATGCATAGGATTCGGGGTGGACAGGCGTATTATCCAGGGGATTAGCCGCCTGGGCAATACGTAGGAACCCGGCGCACTGGGTGAAGGCGGCAGGCCCCAGCCGGGCTACCTTCAGAAGTTCTTTGCGGTTGGTAAAAGTGCCTTTCTCCAGGCGATAAGACACTATGTTTTTGGCAATACTGGCGGTTATGCCGGCCACATGGGTTAACAGCGCCGGCGAAGCGGTATTGAGTTCAACGCCAACATGATTGACGCAGGATTCCACGATATTGGTTAACGCGCCGCCCAGTTCTTTTTGATTTACGTCATGCTGATACTGACCAACCCCGATCGACTTGGGGTCAATTTTAACAAGTTCGGCCAGCGGGTCTTGAATCCGGCGGGCAATGGACACGGCGCCCCTGATGGTAACATCAAGCTCAGGCAGCTCCTCGCGGGCCAGTTTGGAAGCCGAATAGACCGAAGCACCGGCTTCGTTGGCAATGACATAATGAACATTTAAGTTATGAGTGTTGATGAGGGTGGCGGTAAATTCTTCCGTTTCGTACGAGGCCGTGCCGTTGCCAATCGAAATCAGGGTTACCCCATGGGTGTTGATGGCATCAAGGACTTTGGCAGCGGCTTCTTCCCGCTGACGTTCGCTCATGGTCAGGTACAGGGTATTATAGGTCAATACGGCGCCGGTAGGGCTGACAACGGCCATTTTGCAGCCGGTGCGGTAGCCGGGATCAAGGCCCATAACCGTATGGCCGGCCAGAGGGGTCTGCAGGAGCAATTGGCGAAGATTCAGGCCGAATACACGGATGGCCTGCTTTTCGGCATTTTCTGTCAGCAGGGCACGAATTTCCCGGTCAAGGGCCGGAAACAGCAGGCGTTTGTAGCCATCGGCAATCGCTGCTCTAATAGCTTCATTAAATATTGAATGACCGGTAAGGGTTTTCTGAGTAATCAGCCTGGTATTCGTTTCATGGTCGGCCAGTAAGTCAACCTTGAGCGTACCTTTGCTTTCCCCCCGGTTGATGGCCAGAATCCGGTGGGCCGGCATGCGTTTAACCGGTTCCCGGTATTCTTTGTACATAAGAAATTCCCTGGCATCGGTTTCCGGCGTGGCAAGATGGCTGGTAATTTCGGCTTTTTGCCACAGCTCTTTGCGGAGCAGCGCCCGGATACCGGCCTGTTCGCTGACTGTTTCGGCAATAATATCCTGGGCGCCGGCCAGTGCCAGCTCGGGCGTGGTTATATCCTGTTCGGCATTAATGTAATCTCTGGCAATAGCCAGGGGATCACCGTCGGCCAACTGCTGAGCCAGCATGATGCCTGCCAATGGTTCCAGCCCTTTTTCCCGGGCGATTTGCGCTCGGGTCCGTTTTTTGGGGCGGTAAGGGAGATAAAGATCTTCTAACTCCTGCAGTTTGCTTGCCGACTGAATGGCAGCAGTCAGCTCAACGGTCAATTTACCCTGAGTTTCAATACTGGCAAGAATTTCTTCCTGGCGCTTATGCAGATTCCTAAGATATAGAGTACGCTCTTCGACTGTGCGAATCTGTTCTTCATCCAGCTCACCGGTGGCTTCTTTGCGGTACCGGGCAATAAACGGGACTGTATTGCCGTCGTCCAATAAGGCGGTGGCTGCTGTTATCTGGTGGGGTTTAACGCCCAGTTCGCGGGCAATCAGGGCAGGTATTTCACTAATAAGCATATGTTCACCATCTTTATTCATAAGTTATCCTAACTTTATTATTATAATCAGTTTGCACAATTAGAACAATAGATAGGCATTATATTAGAGAAAAGGGTTATTATTCAGGGGTGGAGAAAGTAGTGGAATTGGAGCTGTAAAGGGGACTCATACCTGTGATTATATCGATTAAACACTATATGCGCAGGCAGATCATTATGCTTGCCTGGCCAGTCATCTCCGAAGGGGTTGGAATTATGGCGGTAAATGTATTGGTTACCGCCATGGTTGGCCAGCTTGGTGCTGTGCCGCTGGCTGCCGTTGGTCTGGCAACTATGCTGCAGTTTTCGGCAGCCATGGTTTTTGCCGCTGCCGGTACAGGGGCAGCGGCCCTGATTGCGAGGGCAAGCGGTGCGGGCAACTGGCAGGAAGTTCGCTATATAACCGGTCAGGCAATCCTGCTGGGGGCCGTATTTGGGGTCTTGTTGGCGGCATTTGGGCAGCTGGCGGCGGAACAGGTTTTGTCTTTGACGGCGGCAGAACCGGCGGTGGCCGGATTAGCGGCCGGTTTAATGAAGATCACGTTTATGTTTACGCCATTTTATTTAATTATGTTTGTTGCCAATGCCGCTTTGCGCGGGATGGGTAAGACCAAAACGGCTTTTTATATTACTATTTTTAATAATGTCCTGGCCGTGTTTATCTCCTATCTCCTGGTATTCGGTCAGGGAGTGCCGTTGCTTGGCGCTTATGGTGCCGCCTGGGGGCTGGGGCTGGCCCAGCTGGCCGGCGGTATGGCGGCATTAATTGTGCTTGGCAAGCTTCCCCAGGTTCGCCTATCCTGGCGGCATATACTACCGTTAAAAAAAGAAACGCTAAAAAGCATTATCAATATCAGTGTGCCAGCCGCTTTGGAACAGCTGGCCATGCAGGGCGGGCGGCTGGTGTTTGTTTTTATGCTGGTCGGGGTGGGGGCTATACAGTTTGCCGGTCATCAAATCGCCCTGCAGATTGAGTCCATGTCCTTTATGCCCGGTTTTGGGTTTTCCGTGGCGGCCATGACCCTTGTTGGTCAGCATTTAGGGCGAGGAATGCCGCACCGGGCGATCCAATATGCCTGGCTGACCACTAAGCTTGCTTTTTGGAGTATGGCGGTTATGGGGGGCGTTATTTTTCTTTTGGCCAAACCGCTGACAGCTTTTTTTACTAACGATCCGCAGGTGGTCTATTGGGGTTCTTTATGTGTTATGATCGCCGTATTGGAGCAGCCGACCCTGGCCCTTTGCTTTGTACTGGGCGGGGCTCTCCGCGGCGCCGGGGACACCCGCTGGCCGATGTATGTAACAACAACCGGCGTCTGGCTGTTCCGTCTGCCACTGGTATATCTGTTTATTGTTGTGTGGAACTATGATGTTATTGCAGCCTGGTATATTACCGCCGGCGATTTTTTAATCAGGAGCGTTATTCTGTGGCGGCGATTTGCCTCCGGCAAGTGGCTGTGAACTTAAAAACGTCACGCATAATTCGCGTGACGTTTTATCATTATTCTGCAATTACCCCGGCAATCGCAATATTTGGCCGCAAAGCCAGATCTATCAGTTTGCCGGTAGCGGTTAGGATTCCGGGCCGGACATTCTGTTCAGCAAGCTCAACAGTGGGGGTAGCTGCAAAACGCACTTTATTTTTTACCACATACGCCAGTTGGTTGGTCGTGAGCCGGACCAGGCTGCCTACCTGGTAGAGGGGCGTCGTATGGAAAAAAGCGCGTAACAGGTACAGGTCGAACTGAGAATTACCATTTTTCAGCATTTCTTCAGTAATGGTGTGACGCGGCGCACCTGATATACCGGCGGCATTGATGGCATTATCAAAGTAATTGGCAATGGCCACCAGCCGTGAAAGCGGATGAATCTCTTTGCCGGCCAGGCCGGCAGGATATCCCTGGCCATCATACCGCTCATGGTGCTCAGCGGCGATCCGGGCAGGAATGGAGCCAATCTTGTTTTTCAGCAGCAGCTGCTGCCCGTAAATAGGGTGCAGGCGTTCCTGGTCAAAGGCCGGGTTATTAATGTTGGGGACAACTGCTTTGCCCAAATCGTGAAACAGCGCTCCCAGCGCCAAATCCAGCAGTACCGGCCGGGGCAGCTTAATATACAGCCCTGCCGCCACCGCCAGTAAACAGACATTGACAGCGTGGCCGATTTCATCAGCGGTTGGCTGACGTACCTGGACATTAACAATATAGGCAAGATTTTTTTCGGTCTCATCAATCATTTGGCCGGCAGCCAGTTGAATTTGTTTTATGTACACTGTATTAAGACCGGGGTTTATGATCTCCTGGTTTTTTTTATTAAATAAAGCGCGGAAGCAGACATTGAGCTGTTCTCTGGTTTCAGGAGCAACAAGCATTGTTTTCTTTAATTCGGCGGCATAGGGGTCATAGACCGGGATATTGTTAACTCCCAGCTGTTGAAGCCGTTTAAGATAGTAGTCGGTAAGGGCCATGCCTTGTTCTAAAAGCAGATTGCCCCTGTCATCAACAATATCCTGTGCCAGCACCATGCCAGCTTTTACCTCGCTGATAAGCATAAGGCAGTCCTCCTTATCATGTTACCATTATTATACATAAAATACCTGAGAAAGGAAATATTCTAAAGTCCTGGTTATCCGGGACTTTGGTCTGATCTCTATACATAAAGCACAACAGGCTTTGTTATGCATATTATGTTAGTAGGAGAGTAGATGAAAAAGTGACCCAGGCCAAAGGGGGGATAAAGGATGTCGCTTTTAGTAACTTCGCTGAAAGCCAATGTTTTTTTAGCGGCACTTACGTCAGTGTTGTTTGGAATATTAGGCTTAATATCCTGGATGCCGCGTCTTTTTTATGTAGTGTTCCCTGATGATATTTACCTTTTTATGCATACAGTTGCGGAGGTCAGCTGTCTGGTAATTGCCTTAAGTGTGTTTTGTGTAGTGTGGTTTAGCTGGCCTCAAACCAGAAACAGCCGCGACTTGGTTATTGCCATGGTATTTTTAGCTGTTGGTTTTTTTGATTTCTCCCATCTGCTGTCATATACAGGAATGCCAGATTTTATAACTAGCAACAGTGAGAACAAAGCGTCACTGTATTGGATCATCGGCCGGCTGCTGGGCAGTATTGGGTTGCTAGCAGCCGTGTATATCCCCCGGCATAGCAGAAATCCAATATTCCATCGTATCTATCTTTTGTCAGTCACTGCAGCATGCAGCTTTACTCTTATCCTGGTGGTACTGCTGTTTGAAAGTGCCCTGATGCCAATGTTCATGCCTGAACAGGGGCAGACAATCGAAAAGATCGTTTTTGAGTATGTCGCTATGCTGCTGAACCTCCTGGCAATTTATTTGTACGGCTACCGCAATCCGTCCCAGCAGTGGGTTTTTTTGCTGCGGGTCAGTCTGGTCTTCAGCTTTGTGGGCGGTATCGCCTGTACACTGCATGTAAATGCGCAGGATAGTTTTAGTCTTGTGGGCCATATATATAAGGTATTGGCCTATTATTGTATTCTGCAATCACTTATGCAAACCTCAATTTTGCGCCCGTACATGCGCATTTCCCGCTTAAATCGTGCGCTGCGAAATATGGCATCGGAAAACATGTGCCTCTATAAAGAGACCAAGGACAGTGAGCGGATATTGCAGCAGGCCTTTATCCAGCTCGGCGCAACCCTGGCAACTAAAAACGATTTGGAAGCTATGCTGCAACAGGTTGTTACAGCTACCGGCACGGTGTTTCAATGTGATCATGTTTATCTGGCCCTGGCTGAAAACGATACGCTGAGAATTGTGGCCTATGTCAGCAGTTTTAAACCATCTGAGAAAATTCAGACCGATAAAAGTCTGATGGGCAAGGTATTTACCGAAAAGAAACCGATCGTTATCGATAACATTGATAGCCTGCCTGAACGTATTATTGAGGCCGTTCGGCAAGCCGGCCTAAAATCGATGGTTGGTGCGCCCATCAGGCACAACGGGGATGTCATTGGTGTTCTTGAAATATTTTCCCGTAAAGAACGGGATTTTACCCAGCATGATGCTCAGTTCCTCAGTGTGTTTTCCCATCATGCCGGGGAAGCAATTAAAAACGCGCGTGCTTATGAAACAACGGTAGAAAACTTTGCCGAGCTTAGTCTGATGTATGATATTGTTAAGGATTTGGCCAGCCTGCAGTCGCCAGCCGGTATTCTGACTAAAGTAGCGGAAAAACTATATAATCTGTTTTCTGCCAATGGTGCGGTTGCTTTTATCATGCATCACCGGGATGATGGCATTCATACCGAGCCCGTTTTTGACATTGGTTTTGAACAAAAAGAGATTGATCATATGCAAAGGGTCTTCTCGGACAGCAAAACGTCCTGGCCCTGGAGCGGGCTCAGCGCCATTGATGAGGCGGCAGCCGGCGAGCATAAGTATGGTTTGATTACTATGTCGGTGTTTATGGTAAGGCGCCTTAATATTTTACCGCTGTTGGCGAGCGGAAAGCTACAAGGGTTGATTGTACTTGGCTGGAATAATACGAAACAGGAAATTCCGCCAGGTAAAGAACTGGCCCTGAGTACCATTGCCAGCCAGACCGCAATTGGTCTTGAGCGTGCTTACCTCTACGAACATTTTCAGGCGCTGGCCCTGACTGACCCGCTGACCCGTTTGGGTAACCGGCGTCAGCTGGAAATATATCTTGAGCGTGAAATCAGCCGGACGCTCACCTATCATCGCCCACTGAGTCTTATTATGCTGGATATTGACTTTTTTAAAAAGGTTAATGATACCTGGGGCCATTTGGCGGGTGACGTGATTCTGCAAAAGATGGGGGCAATGATTAAGGAGAGTTTCCGTCTGACTGATATGAGTGCCCGTTATGGTGGCGAAGAGTTTGCGGTTGTTTTACCAGAGACTTGTCTCGCTGAAGCCGCCGTTTTGGCGGAAAACTTCCGGCAATATATTGAAGAAACTAAATTTGCAGTGGATGCCGACAGGATTACCATTACCATCAGCCTCGGCGTAGCCACTTTCGAAAGTCATACTGACTGGGAGAATCCCAGGACCAGTCTGATTGATGCCGCTGATCAGGCCCTGTACCGGGCGAAACAAACAGGTCGAAACCGGGTTGAGTGCCATCGGTAGTTAGCCGGTCAGACAAATTATGGCCGCAAAGAGAATAATTGGCGCCAGACTTACGCATGCTATTGACGAGTAACGGAAAGGAGGGATTACCTGTGTTATCATCAAAAGAGCTGATGCACCTGGAAGACTTCCTGGGCCTGGAGCAAAACTGCGCCAAGACGATGAATTTCTTTGCCAGCAATGTACAGGATGCCCAGACTAAGCAACTGTTTCAGCAGCTTGCCCAAAAAAGTCAGCAGCATTTCCAAACGATCAGCAAGCACTTAAATGCCGGACAAAATTTACAATAATTTGAGGTGAAAAATCACAATGGCACAAATGGGTCAACAATCCGGGCAAAGCACCCAGAGCGGGATGAGCGGCCAGGGCGTCAGCATTTCCGAGCGTGAGTACCTGCAGCTTGCCCTCAATGAAAGCAAATATACCGCAGCCGCTGTCAATTCTTTTGCCCTTGAGGCTGCCAACGAAACTCTCCGTCGCGACTATATGACTATTTTAGGCGATGTTCATAATCAGGAAAAACAAATTTTTGACCTTATGCAGCAAAAAGGCTACTATAATGTTCAAAATGCCAATCCCCAGGATATCGCTCAGGTTAAGTCCAAATTTAGCGGTCAGGCCCAATAGCAATAAGTCCGGTAACAAGTCCTGCGACTGAAGCAGGACTTGTTTTTTTTTTGCTGTCAGACCTTATAAAATACAGTGCCCCTGGTCTAAGGGAGGGAAAGAAAAATCTATACCCTAAAGGGCACGGGCGGCTTCTGCCGGCGCTCTGAAAGACCAGCAGCAGCCAAATTTTTCAAATTTTATTGTATAAAATTCCCTTGACAGTACTCAATGACGAGAGTAAAATTAAACAAGAACTATCCGATAACTATTTTCCACTGGTAATTTTTATAAGGGCAGGCGAAGATTAGTGGACATTTGCGTTACCTCATTGCTACGAGATAAGGGGTTCAAAGTTACGCCCCAGCGATTAGCTATTTATAGTGCCTTGGCGGCTACCAGATCCCATCCCAGTGCTGAAATGATTTATAATGATCTTCAGCCCCTGTATCCGACGATGAGCCTGGCAACCGTATATAAGACAATTGAGATTCTAAAGGAACTTAATTTGGTCCAGGTACTTAATGTCGGGGAAGACAGTTTCCGTTACGATGCCGATACCACTAATCATCCTCATGTCCGCTGCCTGACTTGTGGGCGGGTTGATGATTTGCACGGTATTGATTCTTCCGATTTTGTCGGTCAGGTATCAGCACAGACTCAATATATGCTACAGGGCCAGCAATTTTATTTTTATGGTGTGTGCCCTGCTTGTCAGGGGAAGGCTTCAGCAGCCAGTTAAAAGGTGAAGGGACGTAAGCAGCATGAATTTAGCAAGCTATATTGATCATACTCTCCTTAAGCCTGAGAGTACAATTGAGGATATTATCTGCTTGTGTAAAGAGGCCGTACTGCATAAGTTTGCGGCGGTGTGCGTAAATCCTGTTTACGCCGGGCTGGCTGCTCATCACCTGGCTGGTACCAGGGTGAAAACTGCGGTTGTTGTCGGCTTTCCGCTGGGGGCGACCTTTACGGCAGTCAAAGTAATGGAAGTGAAGGAAGCAGTTTTGCAGAAGGCTGATGAACTGGACATGGTTATCCACATTAGTGCCGCAAAGGCCGGACTCTGGGACGTTGTGACCGACGATATCAGGCAGGTAGTCGAAGCCGCTGACGGTGCTGCCGTAAAAGTGATTATTGAGACCGGGCTATTAACTGATGATGAAAAGCGCCGGGCCGGTAACGCGGTTGTTGAAGCCGGGGCCCGGTTTGTGAAAACATCAACAGGGTTTGGGCCGGGCGGAGCGACGGTTGCCGACATTAAGCTGCTTAAACAAATTGTGGGTGACAGCATCGGTATCAAAGCCTCCGGGGGGATCCGCAGCCGCGAGCAGGCTGTGGAACTGATTGCGGCCGGGGCAACACGGCTGGGAACAAGTGCCGGTATTACTATTGCGGGCGGCAACAAACCCGTAAGCGGAAGTTATTAACAGGCAGGAACCGAGATTGTTTTGCTGGTGCCAGCGATGAGGCGGAAGGCCGTATCATTGCTAGCGACCAACGAGACAATCTCTTTTTTGTTGCAGCTGTTAAATCTAATTTACATAAAAAACCTGTAGAAGTAAACTTGTGCGCATGGTATAATGTCCTTTACTTGCTCGAAAGGAGGGCAGCAAATCATGCGAAATTTTATGCAAATGATTCCTGGCGGTGTGTCGGCAGTGGTTGTTCTGGTATTGGCGAGTATGCTGTTAAGCATTGTCCCGGGACGTCCGCAAATGTGGCTGTACCCTCTGGTACGGCAGGCAATGCAGTTCAAAATTGATTATCAGACCAGAGACATGCCGGCGAAAGAAACACCGCATTTTATCGTCAAATATACGGAAGCTGATGCCGATATGGCCGACATGGTAGCCAAAGCAGCTGAGGCTGCCTTTGAGCCGGTCACAGGAGCGCTTAATTATGCTCCTGGCGGTAAAATACTGGTCCTGATCTATCCGGACCGCCAGTCAATGAAAAAAGCATATGGCTGGGCCGGCGATGCCAGCGCGATGGGCTTCTACTGGGGCGGGGTGATTCAGGTGTTGTCACCCAAAGCCTGGATGAAAAATGCTCAATCGGCAGAAGAGTTTATTACTACCGGACCGATTGCGCATGAATATACGCATCTGGTGCTTGATTATATGGCCAGAGGCAATTACAGCCGCTGGTTTACAGAAGGTCTGGCTCAATATATGGAATACCGGATTAACGGTTATGAGTGGATAACTGCCGGTAACCAGCTGACCGGTCAGCTGTATACAATGGCTGAGCTAACTGCTGACTTCGATGAATTGCCGAATCAGGCCCTGGCTTATCGTCAGTCATTGGCGGCAGTGCGTTATATAGCCGAGGTATATGGTGATGCCAAACTGGGGCAGGTACTCAATTACCTGAAGGCTGGTGTCAAGATGGATAAAGCAATCGAAAAGACACTGGGCCTAGATATTGCCACCTTTGAAGCCCTGGTGAATCAATGGGCCAAGGGCACTATGAAAGAATATAAACAGGCTGCAAATTAAAGGGAATACGCCGTAAGGCGTATTCTTTTGCATATATCTGGGAATTTTAACTTTATTATTGTCTAAGGGGGGGACTATATGCTGAGCCGGCGGGATTTTCTCAAGCTCTGTATGTCGGCGGCGCTAACCGCCGGTCTGACAGAGCAGCTGCTGCCAATCATGCGTCAGGCCTTTGCCGAGCGCAAGCTGACGAAGCCACCTGTAATCTGGCTGGAACTCGGGTCTTGCACCGGCAATTCCGTTTCTTTGGATAATGCCGTAAATCCAACATTTTATCAAGTACTCCATGATATGATCGATTTGCGGTATCACTGGCTGCTTAATGCCGCCCAGGGTGAGCAGGCAGTGCAAGCCCTAATGGATACGGTGGAACAAGAAAGCGGAAATTTTTGGATTGTTGTGGAAGGCTCGGTAATGACGGCTGATAATGGACGGTTTAACCATATTTTCCTGCGGGGCAACGAAATGGTTACAGGCTTGGCGGCACTTAGGGAATTTGCTCCTAGGGCCAAACATGTCATTGCCGTCGGCACCTGTGCCTGTTTTGGCGGTCCGGCCGCCGCTTATCCTAATCCCGGCGGAGCCAAGGGGGTATGGGATGTCATCAAACAACCGGTTATTAATATACCAGGCTGCCCAAGCCATCCCGATTGGATAACAGGTACCTTCAGCCACCTGCTGATGTATGGCTTGCCGCAAATGGACAGCTATAACCGTCCAAAAATGTTTTTTGGGCAGACGATTCACGATTTATGCCAGCGCCGTCAGCAGTATGAAGACGGTATTTTTGCCGCTTTTCCCGGCGAAAAAGGCTGCTTATACAAAGTAGGCTGTAAAGGGCCGGTTACCCATGCCGATTGTCCCAAACGCCAATGGAACCATTACGTTAATTGGCCGGTTAGGGCCGGTGCCCCTTGCATTGGCTGCGCTGGTCCCGGTTTTCCAGATAGCACAATGCCTTTTTATGAACATCTGCCAGACGTGCACACACCTCTGGGTGCGCTTAATGTAAAAAAAATTGGTGCCGCCGCTGTCGGCCTGGGAGCCGCCGCAACCGGTGTTCACTTTATTACCGGGGTTATGACCAGACGGGTCGGCAAAAATTGGCTTGAAGGCACTAAACCGCAGGAGACGGACCAGCCGGAAAATCTGGAACAACTTAAACAGGAACTGGATGACCTTATCCGTCAGCAAAATGCCCTGATCAGTGAGAGCAAAAGCCTGGCGAAAAATAAGGTCAAGCGCAGACTGCCCAGAACGTTCCGCAAAAAAGTGGTTGATTTTTTCCGGCCGGGGCCAAAGCACAGGAGGTAATTACATATGGCTGTACAGACAATATTTCCGGTTACACGTATTCATGAGCCGTTGCGGGCTGATATTGAAGTGCAGGCTGGCAAAGTAACCGACGCCTGGCTGGGCGCGCATCTATTCCGGGGGATGGAAAGTATGATGCTGAATCGCGATCCGCGGGATGCCGCCCTGTTTACCCAGCGCATTTGCGGGATTTGCTCATCAGCCCACTCGATAGCCGCAAGCATGGCTCAGCAGCAAGCGTTCGGGGTTCACCCGACCCCGACCGGACAACATTTGACCAACCTGATTTATGCTGCCGATATTATTCAGAACAACCTGCGGCATTTTTATGTACTAGTACTTTATGATTATGTGAAAGGTCCTGATATTCCGCCATATGTACCGCGCGCCCAGACTGATTACCGCCTGCCGCCGAAGGTCAGCGAAGAGCTCCTGCAGCATGCCAAGCAGGCTGCTCGCAAGGCGGTACAGGCCCACGAGGCCATGGCAGTTTTTGGTGCTAAAGCACCGATGCAGCAGACGATTTTGCCGACCGGGGTAACGGAACAGGCCTCGGGGGAACGTATTATGGCCTATAGCAGCATTCTGCAAGAAATTACGGAATGGGTGGAGAACGTCCACATCAGCGATGTGCTGACGATTGCCGAATATTATCAGGATTACTATTCGATCGGTGCCGGCTACGGCAACTTCATTTCTGTGGGTATGTTTCCCGCGCCTCTGACCGGCGACCGCTCTTTTCCGGCAGGCTTGGTTATTAATCAGGGCCAGCCTGAGACCTTGGATGTGAATCATTTTGCTGAAGAGATTCGTTACAGCTGGTATAACGGCGATGGTGCCGGCCATGCTCCCATTCAGGCCGGCCCCGGGCCCAACCGGGATAAACCGGAGGCTTATTCCTGGATCAAGGCGCCGCGCTATAAAGAACTGCCGGTGGAATGCGGTCCGCTGGCCAGAGGTTTTATCAGCGGTGATTACCGGCGCGGGGTATCTGTCATGGACAGATTGATTGCCCGGGCCAGGGAAACACTCAAGATCTGCAAATTAGCGCAGGGGTTTGTAGCGGCAATTGTGCCTGATACACCCAGCTTTCAAAGATACACCCAGCCGGACAGCGGGGCTGGAGTGGGGCTGACTGATGCGATGCGGGGGGTGCTCGGACACTGGCTGGAGTATAAGCATAATAAGGTGACCCATTATCAGATAATTACCCCGACAACCTGGAATTTCTCCCCTCGCGACAACCGGGGAGTGCGTGGTCCTGTCGAACAGGCGCTGATCGGGACGCCTATCGCAGCCGAGGGGGAACTTATTGAAGCCGGACGCGTTATCCGGTCATTTGACCCCTGTTTCACCTGTGCCGTACACCTGTTTAAAAAGTAACTGCCTTATGGCCGGCGGCTTGAAGCCGGCCACCGGGCATGATACAATATTTGTTAGGAGATAAGAGACTTGGCTTATGCCAAGTCTCTAGCTATATATCGGAAAGGGGACAAATATGAGCATCTTCCAAGCGTGTGATATTCGCGGCATAGCCGGTAAAGACCTAACTGATGTAATGGCCAGGCGTATAGCCTTAGCGGTAGGGGTTAAACTTACCGGCCAAACAGTGGTGGTAGGCGGTGATATCCGCTTATCTACCCCCGGTCTGCAGCGGATCATGATTGATGGTTTGGCTGAGTCCGGTTGTCAGGTGATTGATATCGGGACAGTGGCTACCCCGGTATTTTACTATGCGGTTAAAGCCGCCGGCGCCACCGGCGGCGTCATGGTAACAGCCTCACATAATCCGGCTCCGTACAATGGGTTTAAGCTGATCCTTGGCCCGGAGCCGGTTAGTGAAGCGGATGTGGCTCAAATCGGACAGCTGGTGGCAGATAATGTTCGCACCCAGGGCAACGGCTCTGTAGTTCAACGGCCTGTTATTGCTGATTATATTGCGCACACTGCCGGCAAAGCCCGGCCAGGCCGTCTAAAAGTTGTCCTTGACGCCGGCAATGGGGCAACAGCCACCATTGCTCCCCAACTGTTTCAGCGGCTGGGCTATGAGGTAATCCAACTAAATTGTGCAGCGGACGGGCGTTTTCCCAGCCATCCCCCGAATCCGGCCCTGGCTGAAAACCTGGTGTCACTCGGCGAGGCCGTACGTTTCCATGGAGCTGCGCTGGGGATTGGCTTTGATGGTGATGGCGACCGGGTCGGGTTTGTTGACGAAACCGGCTGGGCAATTGATAATGACGCGATTATGGTGCTGATCGCCAAAGCGTATCTTGCCCGCGAAACAGGTGCAGTCGTTTATGATGCCAAGTGCTCCATGGTAGTGCCGGAAGCGGTGATTGAAGCCGGTGGCCGGCCGGTTATGGCGCGGGCCGGCCATACTTTCAGTAAAGCTGCATTTATCCGGGAGAAAGCATTGTTTGCCGGTGAAATCAGCGGCCACTTCTTTTTTCGGGACCTGGGCTATGATGATGGCATGTTCTCCGGGCTGAAAATATGTGAGCTGGTAGCTGACCGGGGCAGTTTGTCGGCACAAGTGGCTGTCATTCCCCATTATCTGCTGACACCGGATATCCGTATTCCCTATAAGGGGGCGGATAAAACAGCCGTGCTGGAACAGGTCGCCGCCAGGCTTGCCGTATACGAACCCAATTTGATTGATGGTGTGCGGATTGAATTTGCCGACGGCTGGGGCATGATCCGGGCTTCGGTTACAGAGCCTCTGTTTACACTGCGGTTTGAGGCGAAAACGGCCGCCCGCCTCAGCGAAATTAAAACTATTTTGCTAAATGCATTGCCTGTTGACATACAGACTGCTGTTGCCGCTAAATTGCCTGCAGAACTCCAATAATCAGCCTTCATTTCAGTACGGTAAAGAGGATTTGCGGGGTATTTAGTCGAATAAATACTTATTTTAAAGGATTGATATTTTCGGAAGAGGTAATTATGCAAATTCATGTTTTGGCCAGTGGCAGTACAGGCAATGCTGTATTTATCGAAATGGATAATACTAAGCTATTAGTTGATGCCGGTATCAGTACTCGGCGGATCAAACAGTCGTTGGCAGCAATTGGGACTAATGTGGAAGATCTTGATGCTGTATTTATTACCCACGAGCATCGTGATCATGTCAACGGGTTACAGACACTGCTCAAAAAGTACCGCCTGCCCGCCTATGCCCGGCCGGACACCTGGAAATCCCTGTACTGCAGGGCCGCACTGCCTGATGAGTGCTGCCAGGCTTTGCCTGACAGCCTTGATATCGGTACCGTAAAGGTAGAACCTTTCCCGATCTCCCATGATGCGGCCGACCCGGTAGGCTTCCGGCTCTATGCAGGGAATACCAAGGTTTGTGTCGCCACCGATCTTGGCTTCGTAACGCCGACAGTCAAGGACGCTTTGGCATTGTCGGATGTCCTGGTCTTAGAGTCTAATCACGATCTGGATATGCTGCAAAATGGCAGCTACCCCTGGCCTTTAAAAAAACGTATTATGAGTAATCGCGGTCACCTTGCCAATACCGATGCCGGCTGGGCGCTGGCCAGACTCGACCGTAAGGCCCATACGGATGTTTTTTTAGCCCATCTTAGCCGGGAAAATAATCGGCCTGAACTGGCTGAGGATACGGTAGCGAATATTTTAACTGCCCAGGGCTGCAAACTCGGCCAGGATATTACTTTGCATCTTACCTATCCTGAAAAAATTTCCGGGTTTACTCACAATAAGCAGGAGGCGATTGTATGAAATGGTTCAGGAAGATAACTCCCTACATCGCAGTATCACTCATTAGTATGATTATTGGCGCTATCCTCGTGGTAGGCTGTGCCGGGACTGCTGCCGATAAAATTAAAAAACCTGATACCGCCGGGTCGCCGTTCCAAGCCCTGCAGCCGCCAACTGCGCAGGCCAGTTTGTCGGATGCCCGCAATACCCCCATCGTCCGGGCCGCGCAATCAGTAGGGCCGGCAGTGGTTGGGATTACGAACAAGGCGTTTGCCCGGGATATTTTTAATCGCAAAGTTCTTATTGAACAGGGGACAGGCTCAGGTGTTATTTTTGATTCCAAGGGGTACATAGCCACCAACTTTCATGTCGTGCAAAACGCCCAGGAACTGGCCGTGTCCCTGGCCGACGGCCGCACCCTGACAGGCAAGGTAATTGGTGTCGATCAGGCGACAGATCTGGCTGTTGTCAAGGTTGACGAGAATGACCTGCCTGTTGCCACCCTGGGAGATTCCGATTCGCTTATGGTCGGCGAACCGGCGATTGCCATTGGCAATCCGCTCGGGCTGGAGTTTAAAGGCAGCGTGACCACCGGTGTCATCAGTGCTCTTAATCGCTCCCTGGATATTGGCGAGCGCCGCTTCAAACTTATCCAGACCGATGCGGCCATTAACCCCGGTAATTCGGGCGGGGCCCTCGTTAATGCCGATGGTGTGGTCGTAGGCATCAACAGTGCCAAGATTGCCCTGTCCGGAGTGGAGGGTATTGGTTTTGCCATCCCTATCAACAGCGCCCGGCCTATTCTCCAGTCCCTGATCGACAAGGGCCGGGTTATCAGGGCCTATCTGGGGGTAGGTGCGCTGGACCAGGCCACGGCCGCCAGGTACGGGTATGAGCTTAACCTCGAAAAAGGCGTTTATCTGGCCAGAGTGGCGCAGAGCGGTCCTGCTTATAAGGCCGGCATGCGCGAAGGGGACGTTATCCTGAAGGTTGCCGGGGCCGAAACCAACAGTGTCGCCGAATTAAGGGCCGTCCTTGACAGCCAGCAGGTCGGCGGCCAGGTTGAGGTAGTAATTAAAAGAAACAACCAGACCCAGACAATCAATGTTCTCTTAGAAGAAATGCCTGGTCAATAATATGAAGATAACGATTGTTGCTATCGGTAAAATCAAGGAGAAATATCTCACAGCCGGGATTCAGGAATTCCTAAAGCGGCTTACTCCCTTCTGCAAGCTGGATATCATCGAGCTTGCAGAAGAACGCATGCCTGACAACCCCTCGGCCGCCGAG
Source organism: Sporomusa termitida (assembly GCF_007641255.1). Classification (NCBI taxonomy): domain Bacteria; kingdom Bacillati; phylum Bacillota; class Negativicutes; order Selenomonadales; family Sporomusaceae; genus Sporomusa; species Sporomusa termitida. The sequence continues at coordinate 4,420,326 of NZ_CP036259.1, read as the reverse complement.
AAAACACAGGCGCTCACCCGTGAGGGTGAGCGCCTTTTAAAAGCCGTCCGTCCGGGCAGCTACCTCATTGTATTGGACGTGGCCGGCCAGGCCCTGTCCTCCGAGCAACTGGCTGCCAAATTTGACAGTCTGGCGCTAAACGGACAAAGCGACATCACCTTTGTCATCGGCGGCGCCTTTGGCTTATCCTCTGAACTGGCTGCCGCCGCCCGGGAACGGCTGTCATTTTCCAAAATGACATTTACCCATCAGATGATCCGGCTGCTCTTGGTAGAACAGATCTACCGGGCGTTTAAGATCAGCCGGGGAGAACCGTATCATTGGTGACGATGAAAAATGACTTATAATACAAATAAATAGTTGGGTTCCTGCAGAATTCTAATAATTTGCAGGAACTTTGTGTTTTTATGGTAAATTATTAGTTGTGATACTAATGGAACTCTTAGAATCGGGAGACCGTCCCTGCGAGTCCTAGATTATGATATATTGAGAAAGGACAGCGAACCTGTCCCCTTGTCCATTGCGACAGTGGGCGGTTTGCGCTGATTACGTTTTTGCTGTTATGGGGACGCGGACGTTATCATCACTGAGTTGGGGGACCATGGCAAGCCGCAAAGAAAGGCGTTTCTATTATCAACATATTCTTGAGGAGGGATTGCAGTGAGAGATCCCAGTTATTTGTATCATTATACTAGTATCAATTCGCTCGCGTTAATCCTTAGCAACAGGACAATAAGATTTAGTAGTTTAAATCAAGTTGATGATCTTGATGAAGAAAGAACAGGTGACTACGGGAATTTAGGCCGGTTTTGCTTTGTGAGTTGTTGGACAGATGATGTGGGTGAGTCAATCCCGCTATGGAAGATGTATACCCCTGACATGCGGGGGGTAAGAATAAAGCTGCCTATTTACCCATTCAAGGAGTATATATTGGAGAAAGGACAATTTGGTTCTGAGGAAAGGATAGAAAGTTTTGTAGATTTATGGACTTACTATACTAATAAAGGGTATGTAGTAAATCCTCCATTCAAAGATATTCTTGTAGGAGTACAGTATACAGACGATAACGATAAACTATTTCCAACTGTTTACTCGGAATCTAATTATGGAGGAGAACAGGTAAAAAATGTTATAATTTGGCCCTTGGGTAAATTTAAAAAAGTAGTATGGCAATTTCAGAAGGAATGGAGATATAGACTATTTATCTGTCCATGGAAAATTTCTGATTTGGTTAGTGTCACTGATCCTCGGCAGCATCATAATCTTTTGGACAGACTAAGGGCATTGTCTTTACCATTTACTACACTTGATCTTAACTTGGACGAAAATAAGATTAAGGACATGGAGATTACCCTTGGGCCAAAGACGAATGCATCCGACAAAATCATTGTTGAGAGTCTGGTTGATAAATTCAATCCTACGACAAGAATTAATCATAGTTGCCTTTCAATTAGATAATGCAACACTATCTTGTTTAAACGACAAATGAATGACAAATGGAAATGACAAATGGAAATGACAAATTAGGGACGTCAGACTGTGCGAAAAAGGACGATGGGGACGTTCCTTTTTTGTCAAGAATTTGTTATAATAGAACCAGAGGTGATGATAAGTGGGAAGGCAGGCGCGCCAGTTAAGCAGCAGCGGCTTTTATCATATCATATTTCGTGGAATTAATCATCAACACATATTTGAAGACGAGAGTGATTATATTTATTTTCTGACGGCATTACAGAACTTGAAAGTCGACCTTGTATTTGAGCTGAATAGCTATTGTTTAATGAGTAATCACGTTCATCTTCTTGTGAGGGAAAAGCGTCTAGGAGATATATCGCTGATTATGAAACGCCTACTGACCAAATACGCAATGTACTTTAACCGCAAGTATCAACGTAGCGGAGCGCTGATAGCGAGTCGTTATAAAAGCGTACCGGTAGAAGTGGACGAATATTTTATTCCGTTGCAGCGCTATATACATCAGAATCCGGTGAAAGCGGGGCTAGTAAATAAACTGGAAGAATACCCGTTTAGTAGTTATAGAGAGTATTTATTTGGCGGATCTTTAACTGATACTGGGTTTGCGCTAGAGCTAACCGGGCGTGATGAATGGATCCGACTACATCAAATTGAGACTGATGATAGGTTTGAACCTTTAGGGAAACAAAGTATAGATGATAGGGAGATTCGTCGCAGAATCATGCAATATACGAATGGGTGCGAACCGCACGAGATCGGTTCATGGGAAAAAGCCGAGCGTGATACCATGCTAAGAAAACTAAAAGAGGAGGGATTATCGATTCGCCAGATTGAGAGAGTGACCGGCATCTCCCGGGGTGTTGTGGCAAAAAAGTTGACAAAAAAGGAACGTCCCGTGCGCCAAGAAGCACACGGAGTATAGCGGGTGGGAATCCCGCCTGGGAAGGCCTAGCCAGTCACCCAGTATCCAGCCTTGGGACTGAAGCGGTAACGCCAGGTCTAAGCGTAGGCAGGAAAGGTAGTAGGCCGAAAGCGCAAGCTGAAGATGTAGAATCCCGAAATCCCTAATGGGAAAGGTCGATGCATGGGACGAGCAGAAGACAATACCGAGTTTAGCGATAAAGGCGAGCTAAGCCCGGCGCCCCGGGATCGAAGGTCTTGGCATGCTACACACTGTTACTCCGTGTGAACTTGGGAGACCCTGCCGCTCTCCGATAGGAGTATGGCCGACAAGTTGAAGACAAGGAAGCCAAATAAGTGGCAGGGAGTCGGATTACGTAGTAGTACCAAGGAAGCAGGGTAATGCCTGCGGAGGGAAGGACGTAACATAGTAGAGCCCTTGGAAAGAGAAACAATGGCTGCACTAGAGGCAGAGAAACCATTGGAAACAAAACTGACAAGGATAGCTGAGTTGGCCAAACAATAGCTATGGCTAAGCGTAAGTAAATGCTGCTATGAAGAGCCGGATGCCTTAATAGGGCAAGTCCGGTTCTGTGAGGGGGGCCGTCGCGAGATAGGCCTCTACTCGACCATCGTCCTATGATGACAATTTCAAATTTTTAAATGGAGAAAAATTGCCTGAGGCTATAAACCAGACATTATAGAATTTTAGCATGGTGTGTCATTGAGAAATACGCTTAACCAAACAGCCCGTACGGGGCGGTTCTGCTGGTCCCTGGTGGCAGCAAACAAAGGAGATGGTGTACTTTGAAAACAATCGGATTGATCGGCGGTATGAGCTGGGAGTCGTCACTGGAATATTACAGGCTGATCAATGAAACGGTTGCCCTGAAGCTGGGCGGGCTTCATTCGGCCCAATGCCTGATGTATTCCGTCGATTTTGAGGAAATAGAAACCTTGCAGCATCAAAACCGCTGGGACAAACTGACCGATATCATGGTAGCTGCCGCTGCCAGGCTGAAAAACGGCGGTGCTGATTTTGTGGTTATCTGTACGAACACGATGCACAAAACGGCAGCTGACATAGAGACGCGAGCCGGCATCAAGGTATTGCATATTGCCGAAGTAACAGGACACACCATTGCCCAACAGGGAATGAAAAAGGTTGGCCTCCTGGGGACTAAATTCACGATGGAACAAGACTTCTATAAGCAGGTCCTGCAAGAAAAATTTGATATAACCGTAGTGATTCCCGATGAAGCGGAAAGAGAATTCGTTCATCATGTGATTTACCATGAATTGTGCCAGGGAATGATCCGGCCTGATTCCAGGACGCGGTTTACCACCATCATCGATAAGCTGGCGGCAAACGGGGCAGCGGGAGTTGTATTAGGCTGTACGGAAATCCCTTTGCTGATAAGGCAGGCCGATGTTGAAATCCCGGTTTTTGATACAACCAGGCTGCATGCCGTTGCCGCAGTGGAATATGCATTAAAATAGTCTAAGGTGTGAATTTCTTGTTCTCGGCCCGCCGGTTTACATGGGGCAGATGAGTGCCCGGGCGAAGATATTCACCGACCGGTTGTTTGCACAATTCTCCCTTGCAGATAAGCAGGGTATCCTTTGGTTTCCAGCTGGAATACAGCAAGTTCTGCAAAATAATTGTAGGAACTTATATTTTTTCTGGTAAGCAATATTAGTATAAAAAAATAGGATTAAGGTACTCAGGCGAGCTGTCCCTGCGAGTCTACACCAATGCTGAGTAAAGTCCTCTTTACTTGCCAAAGTCGGTATTTTTATGGCTTTTTAAGCAGGAAGATGCTTCTACCTCCAAAAGTCTGTTTTAAGCCTGTCTCTGAAGAACAGCTCACAGCATGCAAACATCATTGATAATGATATTGAATATCATTATCAATGATGTTATACTTATTAAAGTATGTAGGTCAGCCAGTTCATATAACTAAGAATAAACAGCTTTTGCGAAAGGAATGATTGTATTTTGGCAACTCAAACAAAGCCCCGGTTTAAACTTTGCCGCCGTTTTGGCGTAAACATCTGCGGTCACCCTAAAGCCCTCAACCGCCTTGAAAAAGCAGGCAGGCGAATTAATAAAAAAATCTCTAACTACGGCATTCAGCTGCTGGAAAAACAAAAGTTGAAAGCTTATTATGGAGTACTGGAAAAACAGTTTGCCCGGTATATGCAAAAAGCCCTGAACAGCCGGGACGTCAGCGGTCTTGTCCTATTAAAAGCGCTGGAATGCCGTCTTGATAATCTGGTCTACCGTATCGGCTTTGCCAATTCCATACGACAAGCGCGCCAAATGGTTAACCATGGCCACATTCAAGTCAATGGGAAACGCGTTGATATTCCGTCCTATGCTGTTGCAGTAGGTGATGTTGTCAGCTTGCAGGAGAAATTCCGTAACAACGAAATGTTTGTCAGCAATTTTCGCGACCTCAGATCCTTTAATTTGCCCTATATTGAGAAGAACTACGACGATTTTAGCGGAACGCTGCTGCGCCAGCCCAATCGGGAAGAATTGCCAATTGAAGTCAATGAAATTCATATTATCGAGTTGTATTCGCGCTAAGTACAGACAATCAACCCTGTGAGGTGTTATCATGTGCAAATACAATAGCCACTATTACTGGGAAGGTACGTTAGCCGGAAAAAGGGATGTATGGCAAAGTCATTTTGACGATAAGGCTGATCCTCAGCAGGTTTTATTTGTTAATACGACGCTCATTGATTATCCTAGAAAGACCCTGGATAATAACTGGGCGTGCTATCCTGACAGTAAAGCATTACTGGGGTTCTTGTTGTACATATACGTACCGCTGGCTTTCTATTTTATTATGTATGAGGAAAATGAGGAACTGTTAATTCCCATTGCATCTACGCAGGAACTACTGGCTTCCATTCAACAGCTGAATAGGGAAGATGCAGCGGCAATGCTGTCAACGATAGAAGAGCTGGTTAGCTGCTGGGAGTTGAATGAAAGTGCTTGCCGTACGGCTTTGCAGCATTTTTGCCGCCGTTTTAACGAAACCTGGTACGGTGGCAGCACCATTTTGCATATTGGTTTATTTACCAGCACCCAGGCAATCGCTCAGCATATTTTGGCAGAGCAGGAATTTCCGGAAGTGCTGGCAGAAGATATCGGACTTACTCCCCGGCAGCTAAAAGAACTGTGCGAGAAATTCTATTCCGATACCTTTATTCGCAAAACGTTTGTTAAAATCTTAAACAACAAGATTGGCTGCATTATTTAGTTCCAGGAAAGCGGCTCTGAGCGGGCGAAAATAGGAAAAGGGGGCCACTTTTCCTTTAATGAATGATAGCGGGCTATTTTGCCCGCTATCCTTCATTAGACGCTTAATCGGAGGAATTATGCACTGGACTTCCAGCCTAGCGCTGCTGCAGGAAGGTCATAAACTCCTGGTGGATCTGGCTGCAGTCCCGCAAGCCCTGCTTGTAGGCGATTTCTGCCGACTGGCCCGATTCCAGGGCGGTGAACGACTCGAAATCCATGACCAGCTCCAGCAGTTCCGGATACTGGCCCTCCAGTTCCCCGGCCAGGGCCAGCAGCCGGTCCAGAATGGCGCCGACCTTACTGACCGTCTTACTGTAGCCGGCATCGTTGGTGCCGGCCAGTTTGAGGATATTGTCCACCCTGGTAAAGATATACTGATTAAAGGTCTCGTTTAAGATGCTTTGCAGCATAAGCCGGTCGTCCGGTTCGGCTCCGGGCTGCTGCGGCGCCCAGTCCCGCTCCGCCGGCAGGGCGGACACCAGCCCCGGGCCAGAAGCTGAGCCGGATGCCGTTAATTGGTCAGACATATATATACCCCCTATATTCAGACTGCGGCCGTATAGCCGTCAGCTTTTTTACAGGGGGAAATTAAAAAGACGCATGCAAAGGGTTTACCCTACACATGCGTCTTGGTTCGATTTCTGTTACATATTCAGCGCCAATAAGCCGGCATATCCGGCCTGAACAACAAGGCGACCACAAACCGGTAATCCCTGTTTGCGCCGCTGCTGCTCAGCAGCTGCTGAGAATAGTCGAAATCCTTTGCTGCGTCCAGTCGCACTCACAGCCCGGCGGCGCCGGCGGCAACGGCTATTAACCCCGCGCTCCCCGCTTGTGCGGCGGCAGAAGCACGGTGTATAATAGAAATGTCGTCGTGGACAGCTTGGCTGTTACGTGTAGGTGTTACGGCACCTTGCGCGGGCCTGAAAGTGTTGGCGCACTTTCAGGTCACGTCGACCTTTTTAATTTCCACCTATTTCTAATTATAGCCTGTTTGCAGTAAAATGCAAGTACAGATGACTAGCCGGCAGGGAGTTTTTAGAGGTAATAGGGGGGGAGGGACGAGGGGACAGGTTAGTTGTCCCTCCGCTTTATCGAGAATATGTCGAAATCCCACCAATACGGCATAGAAGGATGTCTTGCTAAGGCAGTTAGCAAGGATAACAGGGATATCGAATGATGGAATCTATTGGGACAATGAACCTGTCCCCTTGTCTCGCCTAACTATTTTTTCAAAATCGGCAGCCATATCTCACTTTTAAAATTCAGTGTGGTTACATCTTTATGCTCGTTCCATAAGATTTCTGGTCCTTCCGTTAATTCATAGTGTGAGGAAGGTAACCATTCAGAATAGATGCGTCCCCATACATCTTGAAGTGTCTCAGGAAAGGGCCCAACTGCTGTAAATACGGCCCACATTAACGCGGGTACTTCCAGTCGCATCAGGTTGTCAGGACAATCCTTAGTTGTCGCTACGCCAATATAATGGTCAAGTTCGCCTTTCTCCTCCAGCCTGCCTTCGGAGAAGTTTGTAGATGCGCTAATTAGCCCTGCAGGGTCAATGTTTGAAAGGCTTTTTAGTTTAGCTATAGTCTCAGTATCTAATGATTGCCACATAGCAGCAATATCAGGGTTAATCCCGTGAAAAACTATAGGAACTCTTTTTTTGATGCCAATGATGTGAAAAGCTTTTTTTTCTACGATGCGATAGTTCATTTCGTTACCTCCTTTAATTGACAACTGAAAGGTCATGCGGGGATAGGCCTTTAATACCTGTCCCTTGCTTTTAGCTTCAGACGGTGTTAGACCATGCAAAATTTGAAAAGCTCTTGTAAACGCATCTGGCGAATTGTAGCCGAATTTAACAGCGACGTCAATGACCTTTATATCGCTATTATTAAGCTCAAATGCGGCAAGTGTCAGGCGCCGGCGGCGAATATACTCCGATAACGTAACATTGGCCAGGAAAGAGAACATTCTCTTAAAATGATATTCCGAGCAACAAGCCTGTCTAGCTACTTCTTTAAAGTCAATATCACCAGCTAGATTTTCTTCAATATATCGTAGGGCCTCATTCATTTTGTCAAGCATATTTATGACCTCCTCACATCACTAGAATAGCAGAAAACAATTCTATCTATCCGACAATTCATGCACAGTTATGCAGGATCGAATTTGTAATTATGTACATGGAAAGGGACAAGGGGACAGGTTGGTTGTTCCACAGCTTTATCGAGAATATCCCACCAATACGGACATAGACGGATAGCTTGTTAAGGCAGTTAGCAAGGATAACAGGATATCGAAGAGTGTGCTTGATGGAATCTGTTGGGGACAATGAACCTGTTCCCTTGTCCCACCCCTTGTTGTTAGGTGAAAATGGCAATGCAGTTCGAGAAATTATAATATTTATGCTGTATACTTATAGTGGAGGTAGGAAATGACTGAAACAGAGCCGATAAAAGCTGTAATACGTATGCAGGATTATATTCACCAAAATATTAATAATGAATTAACCATTGATGATATATGCTCCGAAGCAGGATATTCCAAAAGACATTCTTTGCGGATATTCAAAGAGTTGTTGAATAAAACAGTTTTCGAATATATACGAGATTTAAGGCTGGCCATGGTTGCCGGAAAGCTAATTGATTCCAATAATAAAGAACGCATATTAGAAATTGCGTGTGATTCAGGATTTGAATCACACGCAGGGTTTACAAAAGCGTTCAACAGGCATTTTGGGGTTTTGCCGCAAAATTATCGTAAAAGATGTTTTCCCAACAACTATTCGGCGCCAACGCCTATGAGTTATTACTACCTACTACTGCGTTCAAAAGGAATGAATACTATGAGTGAAGTAAGAACAGTTACCGCAACTTTCTTCACAAAACCAGCCCGTAAACTGATTATTAAGCGCGGAATTTTGTCTACTGACTATTTTACTTATTGCGATGAAATCGGGTGTGATATTTGGGACACTTTAGAAAAAGTACCAAACCGTATAGATAAAGTTTCGTTTGTTATTTTGCCGGAATATTTAATAACCGAAGGAACTTCGAAAGTTGGCTGTGCCATAGAAGTGCCATTGGACTATAATTCGTCTATTCCGGAAGGTTGCGACATCATTGAACTGGCTGGACAAACAATGCTATGGTTTCAGGGTGCGCCTTATGAGGATGAAAGCTGGTATGGCGGCGCGCATTCTGAAATGGATAATGCCATTCAAAATTACAAGCCGGAATTGTATGGATATAGATTTGCATATGACCTTGCACCAAAATATTATTTTTTGACTTCTGCAAAAGACGGTTGCAGAGTATTAGTTCCGGTAGTTAACTTGTGCGAAAAATAAATATCATTTAGAAAACATGGGGACAGGGTATTGTTCCGGCAAGAAAGAATGCTATAATTTTCCAGAGGTAAAGAATGGGCAAGAAATCCGGGAGAAAAAAGCAGAAGTGGTATAGGGACAATTGGGGACGTCAGGCTGTGCGAAAACAACTAAAAAATAACCTGATATAACTAGCCTCAAACAAAGCTTCAAGGTTACTATGATATAATAAAATCATAGTAAAATTTGGCTCTATGGTAAAATACGAATAAAAGGTAAAGGTATATGTAACAAGGAGCTACGGTTATGTGCACAACTTGCCGCGTTATTGAAGGGAAAAAGATCCCGCCGGGGGGCTGATTTACAAGAGCGACAGCATCATTATCCATCATTGTCTTGATGTCAATATACCAGGGTATATCATTATTTCACCAATAAGGCATGTCACTGATTATCAGGAGTTAACCGATACAGAGCTGGTGGCAATGGCCAGAGGGACAAAAACCATAATGTATATCCTGCAGAAGCTGCCGGATGTTGAAAAGGTGTATATATGAACCTGGGAGAGGAAACAAGTCATTGCCACTTTCATATTTTCCCTCGCTATCGTTGGCTGATAGACAAATTAAATGTGGCGCTGTTTTCCCAGGGAAAGCTGGATGGAGCTAAATTATTCAGTTATTACCGGCATAAAAATAAAACTGATAAGCTAGAGAAAATTCCTGAAATCAATAAAACAATCACTTTTATAAAAAGCCAATTACAATGCCGGCAATGAGGTGAGCCAAATTGGACCGGATGATCGAATCCGAACGGCTGATTTTTCGTAAAATAGTTAGGGATGACTTTGCGGAATTATGTGCAATCCTGCAGGATAGGGAAGTCATGTACGCCTGGGAGCATGCTTTCTCGGACGCTGAGGTCCGGGAGTGGATTGAGGAAAATCTTGATCGCTATGATAACGAAGGTTTTAGTTATTTCGCCGCAATAACTAAAAATACGCAGGAATTGGTTGGCGTGATTGGCCCGCTGCAGGAAATGGTGGAAGGTGTCCCTTATATTGGTGTGGCATATATATTGAACAGGCGTTTTTGGGGTAAGGGCTATGCCTTGGAGGGGGCGAAGGCTGCTGTGCAATATGCATTTGCAGCGCTGCAGACAGAGAAAGTAATTGCCCAGATTAGACCTGCCAATCTGCGTTCGCGCCAAGTGGCGGAGAAATTGGGTATGGAAGTGGCAGGCGAATTTACGAAGCAGTATCATAGGAAAGCGATGTGTCATTTGCTCTATGTTATTGAACGGCGCAAATGGCGTAAAATGACATAAAGCAGATCAGCTTAGAATATAGCTGGTGCCTGTCTCCCCCTGCGGCAGGCCAAGTGGTGCCGCCTGAGATAAAAGGAAAAGGAGTCTTGTTAACGATGAAATACCGGTATCGAACTCACAAGTGGAAAAGCCTGGTTGGCGCTATTTTTCTTTTGCTTATGTGCCCAAGCACCTTTGACCGGGAGGCAGAGGCCTTTAATCAGGTTGGGACACCGGCAGCCGCGGCTGGTTTGGCGGCCGATAGTGCCGGTTCCCCAGTGGACGGACGGACTGAATATCAGCTTAAGACCTTTGATCTTTACTTCCAAAAGCATGGCGGCAACTATCGTATTTTCGTTTCGGTGCCAGTTGGCCCCGTGCCCGCCAATGGTTATCCGGTGATATACCTGCTGGACGGAAACCTGACTTTTCCGATGATGCAGGCTGCCCAGAAGGCTGCAGGCTCCTGTCCCGTAGTAACCGTTGGTATCGGTTATCCGATTGATGCCGGTATCGACGTCGGCCGGCGCTACTTTGATCTCACCCCGCCTACCCCGCCGGACCTGATCCCTATCGAGGCTATCGGCAGGGGGACCTTTGCAACGGGTGGCCGTGACACATTTTTTGCGGCCCTCGAAACGGAGCTAAAGCCGGTTATTGAGAGGATTGCGCCGATCGACCGCAACCAGCAGATCCTATTCGGGCATTCCCTGGCTGGCTTGCTTGTTTTGCATATCCTATATACCTCGCCGGCCTCGTTCCAAGCTTATGTGGCCGCCGACCCGTCAATATGGTGGAATGGCGGTTCGATTCTGACAGAGCACGCCAGCTTCATGGAGAGCGAACAGGCAAGGAATGCAAAAGCGCCTGTGCGCCTGTTGCTAGAGACTGCCGGCAAACAGGCCCTGCGGGCAGGGATCTCTAAAGCTGACGCCGCCTCACTAACGAGGTTTCGTTCCGGGCTGACAGGCAGGGAGATCGCCGCCGACTTAGGGGGACTAGCCGGCCTGCACGTAAGTTTTCAGGAGCAGGTTGACAAAACTCACGGCTCCATGCTGCCTTATGCGGTGGCGGATGCTCTTGCTTTTGCGCTGCATTTGCCGGGCTGGGAGGCCCGGTAGCAAGCTTGTGGGCAAGCAATTTAAGCACAAGGGTGGGTTTGCGCTCCTGGGGTTTCTTGTCCCCCAGCTTGTTTGCTGGTATACTGAAGCTGCACCTTACTATGGAGAAACGTAGTAAGTAATGACGAAAAGCCATTTTTCGATTATATAAAACAAATACAGAATGGAGCAATACAATCATGAATCAATTGCCAAATTGTCCAAAATGCAATTCGGAATACACTTATGAAGATGGAATCCTATTGGTATGTCCAGAATGCAGTCATGAGTGGGAGGCAGGGGCAGAAACGGTAATAAGACAGGAAAAAGCTGTCAAAGATGCGAACGGGAATGTGCTGCAGGATGGTGATTCTGTAAGTGTGATCAAAGATCTTAAGGTAAAGGGAAGTTCTTCGGCCATAAAGATGGGGGCGAAGGTTAAGAATATACGTTTGGTTGAGGGCGATCATAATATTGACTGCCACATTGATGGTTTTGGAGCTATGAAGCTGAAATCAGAGTTTGTTAAGAAGATATAAACATAGTTTGCTGCACCCCTAACGGGGGTGCAGCATGACCTTTATATGTTATGCAAATAAGCTTGTAATATTTTTTTATAATCGACATCACTGGGTGGGAGTTTGCCATTTGTAGTTACAAATTTGATTTTATCATCAAAACTAGAAGCCACTCCTTTTTGCTTTAATATATCTGCCAAATGATTTATGGTGCCAACACCTCCGTCGAAAAAAACAGTGTCCTTGGTAAACGATTGCTGTAAAATTTTGCTGAATAATGGAAAATGTGTGCACCCAAGGACAACAGCACCATAATCAGGCAGCGCTAATGGGGCCAATTCCTTTTGCAAATATTGATTTACATCCAAAGTATCAAACTCAAACTGTTCGGCAAACTTTACCAAGCCGCCTAACGCCATCGTATCAACCATTTCAGCCGCATCCAGTTTATGAATTAATTGATGAAATTTTTCCTCCCGTAAAGTAAGGCTAGTTGCCAATACCAATATTTTTTTGCCTCTTTCTTTACAATAAGCAACTGCCGGTTTTACCGCCGGTTCCATGCCAATGATCGGGAAACTATAATTCTTGCGCAACTTCATGCCAGCAACACTTGTTGCCGTATTGCAAGCAATCACTACAGCATCTACTTTGATCTCAGCCATATAATCCATAGCCTTTTGGACGTATCGTCTCACTTCGCTTTTTGTCTTTTCCCCATAAGGTAGATGCTCAATATCAGCATAGTAAATATATTCAGCAAACGGTAGTATTTTTAAAGCGTGACCAAGGACCGTTAAGCCGCCAATGCCAGAGTCAAAAAAACCGATCTTCATCCTAATCCCTTCCTAGTTTCAAATATTGTCTTTATATTATCATTGAACAACTCCGTCAAAATATAGAATCTGCTAAAGAGTACTGCCTATATCATACCATAAATTAGCGGCTGGAGGAATTTTGCCTGGGAGCTTGCTATTCTGCCTTTAGGCTGTAGTGGGTGTTACCTGCCTGGACTTCTTAATATAGCAGCTAAGTATGGCTTTCGAAGACACCGTTATAGTATTAATAGTATTGAAAGGCGATTCTCGATTATGCTACAATATGGATGGCGAAACCGTTGAGTACGCCCCGTGTTTTCAGCCATTAAGGTGAGGAAGTGACAGCAATGTGTATTGCGTGCGATGAAACGTCCCGAATTTTTTCTATTGAAATCGTAACCCAAGAACCTGTAAGCAATAATATGGATTTGTACAAAGAGATTGCCCATCGGTTGTTTCAAAACAAGGTTATATCACTTATTAACGTTGGCAACAATCGCGCTTTTGTAGCCAATGATAAACAAATCTTTGGTTTTGAACTTCATTTAACGAACCGGCACAACCCGGCGGCTGTAACCCTGGCGAATGTTAAGAAGGCGCTGGCAGGGCTGTTGACGCAGTTCGAAGGTTATTCTGAAATGCAGATAAAACTGAATTAATGGCGACCGGATCTAGAGGACCGTATCAATGGTAACGGCAAACAGTGGTCTCAACCCCTTGCAAATGTGGATTGAGGTCCTCTTTTTTGTGCGCTGCAGTCCCCATTCTTTGTCCGGTTTTCGCCGGTGCGCCGTTAGGCCGTCACCGTGGCAACGTCCTACAGCTGGACGGCGCCAGGATTAGCGGTGATATAAATATGGTTGCCGCAGGAAAAATTATAACAGATGAATTGGAGGATTGAGCTATGAAGCAGACCTTCGGAGCGTTTGCTAAAAAAGCGATTTTAGTCGTTAGTTTTGGCACCACTTACGCCGATACCCGTAAAGCCTGCATTGAAAGCGTTGAAAATAGAATGCGCGCCGCCTTCCCCGGCTATGAGGTGCGTCGCGCCTTTACCTCCCGTATGATCACGCGCCGCCTGGCGGAACGTGACGGCATCATTGTCGACAATGAGCGGCAGGCTCTTGAACGTCTGCTGGCAGAGGGCTTCAGCGAGGTTTACGTTCAGCCGCTGCATATTGTTGCCGGCGAGGAATATGAAAAGATTTGCGGCATCGTCAATGAATACACTGATTCTAAAAAATTCCGCCGTCTGGCGCTGGGAAGACCGCTGCTTTATTATCTGGGGCAGGAAGAGCAGCCTGATGACTACCTGACGGTGATCAAAGCGCTGGACGTAACGGCTGGCGCCGATACGGCGGTAGTCTTTATGGGACATGGCGGTCGTCATCCTGCCAACGCGGCTTACGCTGCCCTGCAGCTAAAATTGCAGGATGCCGGCAAGCAGAACGTGTTTATTTATGCGGTGGAAGGGTTTCCCTCGCTGCAGCGGGTAGTTGGGCAATTGCGGAGCGCCGGTATCAGGAAAGTGAGGCTGCAGCCGTTTATGCTGGTAGCCGGCAACCATGTCCGTAATGATATGGACGGCGACGAAAAAGGCTCGGCCAAATCCGTTCTGGCTGCCGCCGGTTTTGACGTGGAGGTAAAGCTAAATGGTCTGGGCGAAAACCCGGCAATCCAGGATGCTTATGTCCGGCACATCCAGGACGCCATGGACCAGTCAGTCGGATACGGCTGCCAATGATAATAAAAGTATATTGGAGAGAACGACATTGCAACAGAAACCGATGAAAGCCTTTACTACTGATTCCGCCTGCGCCCTGAGCCTGGCAGGAGTGACCAAGCGCTATCGTGAACACACACTGCTTGATAATATTTGCTTGAATGTGGATGCCGGGCAGATTTTCGGCCTGTTGGGCCCAAACGGCGCGGGTAAAACCACGCTGATGAAAATTGTCGCCGGACTGGTGCGGCCGACTGCCGGTGCGGTGACTATCTTCGGCATTAATGCCGCGCTGCAGACACCGCAGCTGCGGCGGCTTGTCGGCATTGTGCCGCAGGAATCCAATCTGGAACGGGAACTGACTGTAACCGAGGCCTTAACTGTCTATGGCCGTTTGTTCGGTCTGGAATCTTTGCACGAGCGGGTGGAGGAGACCATTGCCGCGTTTTCGCTGCAGGGAATGCGGCAGAAGCGGGTAGGAAGGCTGTCGGGCGGCATGATGCGCCGCGTCCTGATCGCCAGAGCGCTGCTGCCCAAACCGCAGCTGCTGCTGTTGGACGAGCCGACAGTAGGACTAGATCCCGATGTCAGGCAGGAGATCTGGCAGATCATTCAGGAATTGGCGGCAGCGGGCAAGACAATGCTGCTGACGACTCACTATATGGAAGAAGCGGCCAGGCTTTGCGCGCATATCGCTCTCCTCAAGGCCGGACGGCTGGCGCTGGTGGCAACGCCTGAGGAAATTCAGCGGCGCTATGGCGGCGCTGCCAGTAATGAAGAAGCGCTGGAAGCATTGTTTATTCAATTGGCGAAAGGGGAAATCGACTGATGGGCTGGTACGCGGTATACTGTAGGGAGATGTTGCTGCTATGGAAAAAGATCGGCCGCATGGGTTATGTTTTTCCCTCCATTATTTCACCGTTTATCTATTTCTTTGCGTTTGGCCTGGGGCTTGACGGCAGAGTGAGCGTTGAGGGCGGCTATCTGCCCTTTCTCGCCAGCGGCATTATTGGCATGACAGTCATGACTAACGGCTTTCAGCAGACTGCTTCCTCAATCAGCGCCGGACGCTTGTATTTTCGCCATTTTCACAGTCTGGTTCTCAGCCCTGTATCCCATGTTGCCGCCGCCTGGGGTGTTGTCCTGGCCGGCATGAGCCGTGCCGCCATCTTTGGCAGCTTGATTCTGGTTGTCGGCTTTATTTCCTTTGGTATCGGCATCAAGAGCAGCACCTGGTTCGCCGGTGTTTTGCTGGGCGGCTTCTGCTTCAGCTCGCTGGGACTGGTTGTGGGCATGCTGGTCAGACAGGTTGATGATATCTCACTGGTGAACAGCTTCTTTATTACCCCGATGACCTTTTTTGGCGGCTCGTTTTTTCCCATACAAAACCTGCCCGCCTGGCTGAGCTTTTTAGCCGGCTGGTTCCCGATCGGCGCGATCAATACCCTGCTGCGGGCAAACGCCTGGAGCGGCGAGGCATGGGAAGCGGCTCTGATTCTGACCGGCCTGGGCGGTGTATTTTTTGCCGTTGGTGTTTATCTCTATTCTCATTATAGCGAATATTAGATATTACCTTAAAGAACTATGGCTTTATACGATAAACTTTGGAGGAGAATTCCTGTGGAAGGCAAAATACTAGAAGCTTCAATCAAATGCGAAGCAAGACGTGCGTTTCTTGCGCTCTGTTCGCCAAAAACACGACTTCTACATGATCCTGTTGCCGATCCCTATGCGGTTTGCGGACATCCAAATCCAGCTGGCCTTGGCGATGCAGCCCGCTTTTCGCAAACCGGTTCCTGGGGGCAGAGTTCCGTTTTGTTTCCCAAGCTTGAGACCTATCGCACAGCAGACAAATGCGGCAGAGCACCTTATGGCGGCGCGGAATATGGCGTGCCGCTGACCCCTGAAGCTGACGCTGTGTGTAGAAAAATTGCGGCCTTGCATAAAGGTCATGGAGCCGTCATCTGTCCATCGGGCTTAGCCGCGATTGCAACAACTGTAGACGCGTTTTCCCCGCAAGCGGTTCTTATTCCTGATAATGTATACGGGCCCATGCTCCGGTTTCTGAACCGGCGGCGCATAAAGCAAATCCGTTATCCAGCAGGGGCTTCGGCCGATGAATTTCGCCCGCTCTTATTAAAAGCGCGTAGCGAGTATCCATTACGCGAAGACTTGCTTGTCTATATCGAGGCCCCGGGCAGCGGTACTTTCGAAATCCCCGACATCGATGGCATGATAGCTATAGCGCAAAATGCCAAGTTACGTACTGTTATGGACAATACCTGGGCAAGCCACGTCCGTTTTCAACCTCTTGAACATGGCATCGACATTGCTGTGCAAGCGACGACAAAATACGAAGGTGGATATGGTGATACGCCATCGGGGATTGTTATTGCCAAGCACCCACAAGATCTGCGGATCATCGCCGCTGAATTGCGCGCAACCGGTAATGGCGCGGTTGCACCAACGACTTGTTCGCGACTTTATCACAGAATTGATTCGACCGAAGAACGTCTCAATCAACACGCCGGCACCGCAGCGCGGCTGATCGAATGGTTTTTGCAACAGCCGTTTGTCACCGGCGTCCTGTCGCCGACTTTGGCTACCTCACCTTATCACGAACGTTTTCTGCGTTATTTCGGCCAAGGCAATAGTCTTTTTAGCGTCGTTTTCCGGCCAGATCTGCCGGCAAAGCAGGTCGAGGCTTTTGTCGATGCCCTGAACCTGTTCTGGGTTGCTGAAAGCTGGGGCGGGCATTTGTCGCTTGTATTGCCGGTGCATGCCAAGCGCGAAGTTACACCCCTGCCCGATGGTTATATTTTACGCTTCCACGCCGGACTCGAAGACTGCCAGGATCTTTTGCGTGATCTCAACCAAGCGGCAAGGATTTTATAAGATCCAGCGATCCATAGCTATAACATGTTTTGTGTAAATAGAGGTATTAGAGTAGTTTTAAAATGGTACTGTTTAGTGGCTCTACACAGAATTATTTTAAAACCTTATTAGGTTCAAGTGCTACGGCACATCTTTTACAAATCTTCTCATCCTTAAGATTAGCGCGACCACAATTTGGACATTTTATAATTTTACTATTGATATTTTTACATCTTCCACATTCGCTACAGCTTAAGCACGTGCCCATTCAGCACATCCCTCCTTGCGAATTAGATTGGTGCCCGGATTAAAATACAGCCTAGTTACTACTCTAAAAAACCAAAAAGAAAGAAACGTAGGAAGGCTGAGATTTCACCTTATCTATGATTCTTCTTTTTGGTTTCCTTAAGTTAATGACATTGTGATTTTACTAAGGTTGTAGCTTGCCTTTTGTTCGATATCAGGCAAATGGTTAGCTGATTTCTTAAGGCCTGCCTTCCGCAGAACAGGTTTCTGTTGATCTCCAGTCGACAATATACTTACCTGATTCTTGCTTTAACGCAACATACTTAACTTTTTGCGGTAATTCAGGAAATTTTTTGCTGTTTCGTGTTAAGGCCTTGGCATAAAGGATTGCGGTTGCCTCATCAGCAAGTTCTTCCTTAGTTTCGAAAGCCTTTTTGGCATTCATGATGTCTTCTTCAGTAATTTGCATTTCCATTCCTCCTTAATTACAAATTACAATGATTACCTGAAGAAGACAAAGGGGAAAATCCTCTTTGTCTCCGGGTAAACCACTAGCATATACCCCAGCCAGACCTTATTTAGGTGTAAACAATACCATTTTGGGCTTTCTGGCCATTTTCTCAGTTAGTTTCGTAACAGGGCCGTAACTCATTACCAGCGCCTGGCAATGCTGCACGCAACTGGGTATCTTGCCCTCAGCGGTTCGGTCCTTACACAGATCGCATAGCGATGTTGGGAACGGAATATAATTCAAATCCCATTTGTCATCCGCCAGCTTCCGGGGTCCATCTTCCAGCAGCCTGATGCCATACTGATTAAGACCAAGATTTAACTCTTTAATGCATGCAACTTCGCAAGCGTGGCAGCCTGTGCAATATTCGTAGTCAATTAACAGGCCGTAACCAGAGGTATCCTCTGATTTTAGCAGGCGTTCCAAGCCTTCTCTGGCTTCGGGAAAGGCGGCGGCTTTTCCTTTAGTCTCTTTATTCTGGCAGTTGAGCTCTGACATATTCCCATCCTCCTCTTCTGGTGACTTGCTCACTGGGCATTATTTTGCTATTTTCTTCCGTCGCTTTATAAATCCGGCAAAGCAAGTTTTTGTTGGGTGCTCCATAACCGGTAGGCCCGTTCTGGCACTGGGAGGTGAGGTTATTAATATTGGAATCAAATGTTCCAAAGAGGCTCGGTTCGGCGCCTTCTTTTTCCGGGAACCACCAACCATGCTCAGCACTTACTACTCTGGGGTCAATAGCAGCCTTTAATGTGGCGATTTGTTTGCACCTGCCACGCTTGCTTTCGATCCACACCCAGTCTCCTTCTTGAATACCCAAGTTTTTAGCAGTATCAGGGTGAATTTCTACCAAGGGCTGAGGATGGAACATTCTCATAGTCGGCTGCTGCCGATGTTCAGAGTGGAAGAATTCCCATGAACGTGCACCTGAAGTTAGAATTAACGGATACTCTTTATATAGTTCAGGATCTGAGTAGGGACTTTCCGGGGGTTCAACATGAGCCGGCAGCGGATCAACGTCAAATGCGTCAAACAGGTCAATATACAATTGGACCTTGCCGTCCGCAGTATTAAAACCAGGCTGCCGATCACGGCGCAGAAGGCCTTTTTCATATTTCTTGTACTGCCATTCGGGGTAAATATAAACCTTTTCCTTAAGTTCCGAATAAGTAAGACCTTTCGTATTACCTCTTTCCCGGAACTTTTTACCTTCTTCGGACCATTCATACTTGAAGGCATCCGGATATTTGTCTTTGTCATTGCCCATTTTCCAGTTTATCCAGTCTGCCACAGTTTCCCACGGGAACGCTGCGGGGTGCAGACGTTTACCAAGGTCAAGAATAATCTGCTCGTCGGATTTGCATTCCTCATACTGCGTTAACTTGGTGATAGCACGCAGCGGTGCAAACCATGCTCTGAAACTATCGCGTTCTGCACTCATGCCTGCAGGTAAGACGATATCTGCACAAGCAACTGCAGTCGGGGTCATAAAGAGATCAACGACTACATTGAATTCGACTTTTTTCATTGCTTCATATACTCTTGGTGCCTCAGATGCCATGTTGGCAAAGGTATTGGTGGTTTGCAGCCACAACATCTTAACCGGGTAGGGCTGGCCGCCATTTTCAATGGCTTCGAGGACTGTATCCCCATGGGCGGTTGAAGCCAAACCATATTTTTTAAGAGGATTTTTCTCATTCCCAAAGCGCGCTTCCTGGACATCTTTAGGCAGCCAGCCGTAACCGCAGCTATATCCATCATCAACATTGAACCCGCTCTTGGCAATGACGTTACCACCCGGAACATCTGTATTTCCGGTTATCGCCCATAAGCTGTTAACGGCCTGGGCGGTCGCAATACCGGTAACTTGCTGGTCAATAGCCAGACCCCATTGGATAGCTGCCGGTTTGGCAGTAGCGTAACGCCGGGCGGCAGCTTCGATAATTTCCTTAGGAACCCAGGTAATTTCAGCAACCTTGTCAGTCGGATATTCCTGAACCCGTTCTTGTAATTCTTCAAATCCTGAACACCAGTTTTCAACAAAGTCATGATCATAAAGATCTTCGTTGATAATGACATTCAGCATACCCATCGCCAGCGCACAGTCAGTTCCCGGTCTTAACTGCAGCCAGTAGTCGGCTCTGGCTGCCAACCACGTCAAACGAGGGTCGACAACGATGAGTTTAGCTCCCATTCTCATTTCATCAACAATCCAGTGGCCAAAGAATCCATCGCCATTACTGATGATAGGATTATTACCCCAGATAACGATCACTTCCGGGCACTTAAACTCGGGGTTATTATAGCGCTCTTCAAAAAATTGTGCAGTATCACAAACGAAGAAGTCACTATTCATAACAGCCTGCTGCGCAGCTCGGGGCAGATAGCAGGAATCGCCGCTTAGGAATCCCAGCACATAGTTTGGACTGCCAAATGCAGCATAGGTCAGATAAGGTACCTGCCAGATAATATTTCTGCCAGTACCTTCCATGCCGATGATTGATTTTCCACCAAATTCTGCTTGAATACCTTTGACTTTTTCAACGATAATATCGTAAGCTTCGTCCCAGGAAATGCGTTCCCATTTGTTTTCGCCGCGCTCACCTGCCCGCTTTAAAGGCCATTTCAGACGTTGGGGACTATTATAGGCTTCAACCTGATTCAGGCAACGCATACATAGTCTGCCCATGTTATAGGGATTATCAAGGTCGCCCTCGACCTTTACTAATTTGTTATCTTTTGTGTAATACAGAAGGCCGCATCCATCATGACAACCCGGTCCTGACCAATGAGTAGAACGGGTTACCGTATATTCGCCTTCCTGCCACTGCCATTCTTTTCCGGACATATAGCTTCCTCCTTTGAAAATTTAGGTTTTAAATAATTCCTGTGTGACTATCCTGCGCGCTTTGGGTCACCTCCTTTAAATACTCACTCTCCCACTAACCTCAGCGGGGGGTTCCCCGGCTGATGCCAAGTATTCCTTTATTTAGACTCAACAGGTAGTGGCTTGTCGCATTTCTTGCATTTTGTATTGATCCCTGGGTTCCTCGCCCCACAGGCCGGACATATTATCGGCTTTTTTATTTCAGGCGGTCTAAAACACATGCTATTTCACTCCTCTCTATAAGTTACATGATTTTCTGTGGAAATCTCTTGATTTCACAGGCTTACACAGTCGACAAAAGAGCAGTATGCATTCTACATTCTTTTTAATGTTGCAAGTATTGTGCCAAACGATAAAACCCCGGTTTTCGCCAGTCAAACTGGGCTTTGGGACAAACATTTTTATTTGTGAAACCATGTGTCCCAAATTAATTATGCTTGCGAATTTTTAGCCATGTTTGTCTACTGCAGTATAATATAGAATAAAGAAACGGGGTTGGAGCGACTATGCCGCTGCCAACCCTTCATTGCTGTACGCTGCTATTAGCTGTTTTTTAAAAACAATGCTTTAATCAATTACCCCCTTGCCTTTTAAGGCTTCAATTTCGTTTTCGTTGTAGCCAAGAAGTTCGGTAAGTACCCTGCTAGTATCCTGGCCCAGGGCCGGGGCGCCACGCCATACCTGCCCCGGGGTTTCTGAGAGCTTGGGTATAATACCAAAGGCTTCAACGTCCTTGTTTAGCGTCTGATCGGTGTATTTTACCCAGTCACCTCTCAGGTGCCAGTGGGGTTCATTGTAAACTTCCTCAGCGGTTTTAATATGTGCTGCTGAGATCTTGTTGTCAATGCAGATGTTTATTGCTTCCTGGGCCGTATGTTCCTTGAAGAATTTTTTGAAAATACCATCCAATTCACGGCCCAACGGACTGGCAACTGCTTCAGGTGAGCTGCTGCATTCTTCGTAGGAGTATTTCTCCGAGTCGATGCCAAAGCCTTTTAATACGTTATTGTAAGCTGTTTTGCCATAGGAACCAAGATTAATATAGCCTCCGTCTCCACATTCAAAAACACCGGCCGGCTGGAAAGCGGTTTGCATAATCCCCTGTCTGTGTTTGAGGGTTTGGCTAGTGGTCCAGAGTACAAAGTTGTCATCCATCAGCCTCATCCAGCTTTCAGTCAAGCTAGCATCGATGCTTTGGCCCTTGCCGGTTTTTTGCGCATTCATATAAGCCATCAGGATGCCATTGACTGCGATTAAACCTGTCAGGTAGTCGCCTATATACTGCTGCGCATAGTAGGGCTCACGGTCAGGATAACCCTGCAGCAAAGCCCACCCGGATTCAGATTGCCCCAAGGGGTCATAGCCGGGTCGGTTTATTTGTCTTTGATCACCGCCAAAGCCAGAAGTCCCGTAACCGCTAATGTGGCAGATAACTAATTTGGGGTTGACCTCCATTAGCATTTCGTCGGAGATACCCAGCTTGTCAATCCAAACCATATTTTCAATCCAAACATCAGAATTCTTAATCAGGGACAAAAAGATTTCTCTGGATTCCGGTATATTCAGGTTGGTCTCCAGTGCGAAACTTAGTTTGTTTCTGGAGTTTTGCACCCAGCCGCCACCGATATGCTTGTTTCCTTCCGCAATCTGCGGTCGCTGATGGCGGGCAGGATCGCCGCCTACTTTGGGCCGTTCAAGCGCAATTACCTCGGCGCCAAAGTCACTCATCATCGTAGCACAGAAGGGAGCCGCCACAACCGTTCCATTGAGCAATACCCTTATTCCCGCAAGTGGTCCAAAAGCAGGGGCGAACAATGGCGCTGGCTTGTGCTCAAGCTTTTCCCAACGATTCATTTTCATCATGTCCTCTCTATTTTATTTTTTCCTCAAAACAAAACCACGCTTCACTGACATGAACCACCCCTTATCTAGTTAATTTTTATTGATAATAACCGGGAATACACCTAAGCCAAATAGCAATGCGAACCGTGCGGCTTACTATATAATTTGATGCAAGTATTGTGCCATAGGTCAAACCCCAAAAATATGCGCCTTATTTAGCTAGGCTGGGACATAATTTCTTAATTGTGACATACCCGTGTCCCAAATTGATTAATAATATCTTGACAATAGCCTGACTTGGCCCGTAGAATAGAATTATCAAACAAAGCAGTATTTTATCCCATAATGAAAAATAGAACATTATAGATGAAGAGCGAGTTCCGAGTCATCATTTCCAGTTCAGGGGGAAGTGATGACCGTAAGGGTGTGAGAAGTAATTTTCATGCCTGCCTTTGAGCAAAGGAAGTCCTTCCGGGGGACTTCCTTTGCTTTTTTGCATCTCGATTCTGCAAGCCATACATGCACAAGCCGGCCTGCTTGGAGTTGTGTTGTGTCGTTTAGAGACATACGGTTTATTACCAAGAATACCGGTTGGAAGCAACACAAAGGGCGGACGGCTTAACCTGGCAGTTGCGGACCGGAGGAACTGCCAGGTTATTTTTCAAGTACTCCCTGTTGAAAGGAAGCTGAATTTGGCAAAGCTGATTTTTTATTTGCAGCCACTCCAGCGATAAAATAGAAAGAAAACTGAAATAAATACGACAATTTTGCCAATGGATAGGGGGATAAGGAAACCAGGAGAAAAGTACAGGTAAGAAAGGGAGCGTCATTATGCAACCTCTGGAATATTTAATCAGCCCCATTATACAAAATTTAAATAATATCAATGCTCAACGCATTAATGCCGAGAATAATATTCTTATAGAGAATATTAAGCAGCAGAAAATGGATTTGCTCCAAAAAAAAATTACGCCAGCTCAAGTTAGCCTGGTTCGGCCGGAAATAGTAGAGTCATGGATAAGATCAAGTGAAAATGGTCTTGACCCTTTAGTTTATAGTAATCCGCCCCTTATGGATGCAGTTTCTTTCGAAAACCGAATTAAAGAAAAAAACTTTTTGATTCAAGCCGCAAGCCCCTATATCTCCCAATTGGAAAATATGCTGTCCCTTATTGAGTCCTATATTTTCCTAAGCGATGAAAATGGCCTTATTCTTCGTGTTGTTCACGCTTTGGGGAAAAATAAGTTCCGCATTAGTCCGGGTACAATTTGGACAGCGGAAACTATCGGAACCTGTGCGCATGATCTGTGTATACATTTTAGGACTCCCATTCAGCTTTGCGGACCCGAACATTTCTGCCGAATATTTAATAATATTTCTGCCTCATCTGCGCCTATTTTTGACGCGAACAGCAATCTGGAAGGAACGCTGACTATATGCAGCCCGCGCTTTGACCGTCAAAATCCATATTCACTGGGCCTTGCTGTTATTATGGCGGAAACAATACAGAAGGAGTTTCAGCTTTCAGTAAATAAGGAATTGTTTCATATTGCGCTTACAGGCACAGAAGATGCTATGATTATGCTTAACGAGTGCGGGGTGATTACAAAAGCTAACGAAGCTGCCGATGCAATATTCAAGCATCTTCCCCAAGAACTTGTAGGTTCACAGATTAGCGACATTATTGAAAACAAGCCTTTTGTCCAGTCTATTTTCGAGACCGAAAAACCCAGTATAAATACTAATATTAGTATTAAAAAAACAAAGCAAAAATTATTTTCGGGCCTGATCCAGCCAATAAAGAATTATAATAATAATAATATAGGTTACTTAATAACGCTTAAACCAGTTAACCAAACACTTAAAGGGTATTCAGGCAATGGTTTTACAACGAGATTTACGTTTGAAAACATAGTAGGCACTTCTCCCCAATCCTTAAAATTAAAAAGTTTGGCAAAAAGATTTGCCCGCTACAATTTTAATGTACTTATACAAGGGGAAAGCGGAACAGGCAAAGAGGTCTTTGCCCAGGCAATCCATAATGAGAGCAGGCCGGATGGCCCCTTTATAGCCGTAAACTGTGCGGCAATTCCCAAAAATCTAATCGAAAGCGAATTATTTGGTTATGAGCCAGGGGCATTTACCGGCGCCGAACGCATCGGCAAACCCGGGAAAATTGAACAAGCCAGCGGCGGTACGCTCTTTCTTGATGAAATTGGCGATATGCCTGTAGCGCTTCAGGCCGTCCTGCTTAGGGTATTGGAAGATAAAATGATTATGCGCTTGGGCGGTACCCGCTACATTCCTGTTGATTTCCGCTTGGTTGCCGCTTCGAATAAAAATCTGTTAGAACTAGTTAAGAAAGAATTATTCCGGGAGGATTTATACTACCGTATATCCGTATTTAAGCTCAATATACCACCATTAAGGGAACGAGGCTCAGACGTTGTTCAACTGATGGATCACTTTATTACTACTTACTCTAATGCGGAGTCTATCGATAAACCTATTTTAAGCAACGCGGCGAAATATATATTATTGCAGTATAACTGGCCCGGGAACATTCGCCAGTTAAGTAACGCAATCTCCTATGCGGTGTGCATGAACACTGACGGTATTATCTATCCTGAACATCTTCCGGATGAAATAGTAAACGCTTCTCCCACTCCTGTCCTGCCGGCAAAAGAGGTAATCGAAACAACGGTAGAGGAAATAGAATCAATAACCGGTAATGAGGCGCTGACAGTTAATCTTTCCGTCAAAGAAATGGAAAAAGAGGTCATTAAAAAAGCTCTCGATAATTCCAATAACCATGTTCGCTATGCAGCGAAAATATTAGGTCTTAGTAAGTCCACTCTTTATAGGAAAATAAAGCAATACGGATTGCAGCCCAATGATGAATTATAATTACAGTCTGTGGTTCAAATTACAGGCCGCTTAGTATAATCATTACTAGAAAAAACCTCAGAGGACGAACCTCTGAGGTTTTTTCCAGTGCGCCCACTATGGTAGCAAGTGCTTGCCGGTGAAAGTCCGATACGGGGTTGATGGGCTGCGCTGCCTAATCAAATTGAGACAAGCTATGCCATAATTGAAGAATTATGTCCCGGCGAAGAATAAAGTAAACCTATTATGGGGGTTGGGATCATGGCACAATAATTGCAACTTGAATTATGCGAAAAGCCGAATATCGGCGCGGTGGAAGGGAGGATTTGACTAAGACAGCGCTTTAGAAAAGGTTCTTTTTATCCAGTTGGAAGTATAACTTGTTCGCATGGATAGTACAACTAAAGCGTCTGACAGTCCGGGGATGAGGCATAAAACAAGGCTTTTCCATAATTAACAGGAGGTTAAGATGAAAAGTATTCAAACGAAACTAACGGTTACTATTCTCGTTATTTTTCTGGCAGCAATGAGTGTTTTGAGTGGCTGCAACTACTGGCGAGCGCGTACAATTATTACCGGAGAAATTACAGAAAACATGGAAACTCTAGCGGAATATTCCGCACTTAGTATTGGTGATTGGCTGGAGAAAGGGATTTATCATCTGGACGGGATAGCAAAGGCGCCGGTAGTTCAAAGTGGCAATCTGGAAGAGATGGCCCCTTTTTTTGTACAAGTCAAAAAAAATATGGTTAAGTTTGCTACTATAGGGTATGTAGCAGGAAATGGCCAAGCAATTGATGCGAAAGGATTTAAGCTTGATTTTGGGGCAAAGGGCTGGTTTCAAAAGGCGATGAGAGGTGAACCCAGCGTATCTGATCCGATTATATCTCCCGCTGGCGATTTGGAGATCGTACTAGCAGTGCCGGTCAGGGGGGAGGGGAAAACTAACGGTGTACTGTTTGGCGCGATCAGTATAGCGGATATTAACCAAAAGGTGCTTGAGATTAAGGCGGGAGAGACCGGCTACGGTTTTATGGTGCAGGAAAATGGCTTAATCATTCTTCATCCGAACCAGGAAATGGCTCAAAAGGCTAATGTTTTTGAAAGTAAAGAGGCAAGTTCTGCAATAAAGGCTGCTTTTGAACGTATGGTCAAAGGGGAAAAAGGGCTGGCCGAATACAATGACAGAGGTATTGCCACCACCGTGGCGTACGCGCCTGTACCGAGGACAGGCTGGTCGCTGGCGGTGAAAGTTCCTACTGCTGAAGTGACAAAAGCAGTTGCGTCGTTAATGGTAATTTCGCTGGTGACAATTATAGTAGTTCTGGTTTTGACGGGTTTAATTATTGCCTGGCGCGCGCGCAGTATGACAAGGCCCCTGCGTGAACTGGAAACTGCCGCTCACAGAATTGCTTTAGGTGATATTTCAGATATAACACTGGATAGTAACGCTAACGATGAGATCGGCCGGCTAAGCCGCAGTTTCCAACAAATGGCCGGAAACCTGCGTAATCTTATTCAAAAAATTCGTAGCGCTACAGAGCAGGTAGCGGCTTCTTCCCAGGAGCTCACAGCTGGTTCAGAGCAATCAGCTCAGGCGGCCGGTCAGATTACCGCAGCAATTACTAATATTGCTGCGGGAGCCGGCGAGCAATCAGCTGCCGCCGATGACACCAGCGCTGTTGTGGAACAGATAGCGACCGGTATTCAGCAAATTGCCGCTAATGCCAACCAGGCAGCCGCTCACTCGGCCCAGGCGGTCCAAAGGGCAAAAGACGGTGATAAAGCTGTAGAGCAAGCAGTACAGCAGATGAGTCAAATTGAAGATACAGTTAACGCTTCTTCTCAGGTTGTAACAAAGCTGGGTGAACGGTCCCAAGAAATTGGTCAAATTGTTGATACTATCTCCGGTATAGCAGGACAGACCAATCTTCTGGCTCTGAACGCGGCTATTGAAGCGGCCAGGGCAGGCGAACAAGGCCGTGGGTTTGCGGTAGTGGCCGAGGAAGTTCGAAAATTGGCTGAACAATCCCAGGCGGCGGCTAAAAAAATTGCTGAGCTTATTGGGGAAATCCAAGCAGATACCGATAGGGCGGTTGGGGCGATGGACAGCGGCACACGGGAAGTCAAAATAGGGGCTGAAGTTGTCAACACAGCCGGCTCTGCCTTTAGGGAAATTGCCGGTTTGGTCACAGGGGTATCAGACCAAGTGCAAGATATTTCAGCAGCCATGCAGCAAATGGCCTTAGGCAGCCAGACTATTGTAAATTCGGTTAAAAAGATGGATGATTTGGGCAAAAAGTCGGCAGGTGAGGCGCAGGGAGTAGCGGCTGCGGCAGAAGAACAATTAGCTTCCATGGAGGAAATCGCAAGTTCCAGTCAAGCTTTAGCGAAGCTAGCAGAAGACTTACAGATGGCAGTAGCAAAATTTCAGATATAGAACAACAGCTCCTCACGGGGTTCAGTTCGGACACCAGCCTGATTTTAGCCGCCATTACTACCCAGTGCACAATCGCTTCTGACCAATGATACCTGGTGTCTGTTCTGAAATTATCGCAACGCTTTAAAAAAATAATACCGTATTGCGGTATTATTTTTTTGTCAAAACGGCTCTATTCCCTATTGTAATGACGTTTTATTGGCAGTAAGTTAACCAATTCAAATTGGGACATCTAAGTTCACAATTTAAGAATTGTGTCCCACTACTGATTAGGCATAAGAAATAACGGGTGTTTCCTAATGGCACGCATATTGCATAAATTTAATATTAGGCAACATGGCAGGCGGCCAGCCATATTGCCGCTGCTAAAAATCCCTGAGGAAAATATTCAGCACTCCAATGCCATAATGTTTTTCTCGATCACAAGGAGGTGTTAGTAGTACCAAGTAAAGCAGCGTAGACAAGAACGGGTAGTCTTAAACCCGGCCTGTCCGATTACCAAAACGAATAATGGGAGGAAAGGTATGAAAACAAACTATAACCGCTGGTTAATTCTCGTTGCAACTATAATCGTTAACATTTGCATCGGCGCCCAATACGCCTGGAGTGTGTTTGCCCTGCCCTTGGCGAAACTATTTGGATGGAGCGGGACAACGCTTGCTTTAGCCTTTACAATCACCTTTGCCACAGGCCCAATTGTCATGATTTGCGGCGGCATGCTGCAAGACCGCAAAGGAGCAAAATTTAATATCGTTCTTGGTGGTGTCCTGTGGGGTATAGGCTTATTTATGACAGGATTTATTTCAAGTCCGGAAGCCCTGTATTTTACATTTTCAGTTGTCGCCGCAGTTGGCGCCGGCATCGTTTATTCCGGCAATGTCGCCAACACGAACAAGTTCTTCCCGGATAAAAGGGGACTTGCTGTTGGTTTGGCTGCAGCCGGGTATGGTTCCGGAGCCATGATTGTCGCTCCGCTTGCCAGTTCACTAATTATCGGTTACGGAGTACTTAACACTTTTAAAATTCTTGGTGCCGCCTTCCTGGTAATTATTATGCTGTGCTCCCTAATTATCAAAGGTGCTCCAGCCGGCTATAAGCCTGAGGGCTGGATACCACCGGTTTCGGCAGGTAAACCGGGGGGCAACGATAAGAATTGGCAACAAATGCTGCAAGATCCTCTATGGTATGTTATGGCCTGTATGTTTGCCATAGCCGCAATGGCCGGTCTTATGATTCTAGCTCATGCTTCACCAATCGGTCAGACAATGTTTAAGTTAGATCCTCAAACCGCAGCCTTTTACGTCAGTTTAATTGCCTTGTTTAACATGGCTGGACGAGTTTGTTTTGGCTTTATATCAGATAAAATTGGACGACCCAATACGGTGGCGATTATGTTTGCGATCTCAGCCAGTATGCTTTTCCTCCTGACTAACACAACTTCAAGTTTTATGTTCGGCGTTGCCGGTGCGGGAGTCGGCGCCTGTTTTGGCGGGGCTCAGGCCGTTTTCCCCTCGCTTGTAGCTGAAAAATATGGGACGAAAAACATCGGCGTAAACTATGGCGTAACCTTTGTTGCCTTCGGCATTGCCGCTTATTTGGGGCCAATGATTGCCGCAAATGTCGCAAAGGCCAGTAATGGAATCTATACGCAGGCCTTTTATATTGGGATGGTCTTAAATATTATCGGTATTGCCGTAGCCTTTATCTACAGACTGCTGGAGAAAAAAGGCAAAAACACCCCCGCAAGCGTGGCTCAATGAGAATTTTGAACCAAGCTCTAACAAGAGTAGCTTACATGAAGTAAAACGATATCATGGAGGCTAAATCATGAATATTCGACCTAAAATACCATTTATTCCATTAGAGCAACAGCCTTATCTTAAAGGACGGCAACTGGAATTTGAGAGTATTGCCCAAATGCTTACTGTACGCGCAAATGAAACTCCAAATGCTCCGCATGTATATTACTACGACCAGACATTAACTTACAAAGATACCAATGATCAGGCCAATAGGGTTGCGAACTATCTCCAAGAACAGGGGGTAAAAAAAGGAGATATCATCGCTGTTATGATAGCGAATTCTCCCGCAATATACTATGCCATGTGGGGGGCTCATAAGCTCGGCGCAATTGCAATGTGTATCCCCACCATGCTCAGAGGCCCGGAAATTTCTTATATTTTGGATGATGCAAAACCAAAGGCAGCTTTTGTTGGCAGTGATTACATGACGGAATTTTTTAAAGGAGTAAAGGAAGCTGGAACTAAGCCAATTATCGTCGAGGCAGTGACTGGAAATAAGTATGAGCCAACAATAGCACAGGATACTCTTGTCGGTATTTTAAATAAGTTTTCGACCGATGAGTGCTTGGTTAAGCAAAAGCCTGAGGATATATTTTTGTTATTGTATTCATCTGGTACGACCGGAAGACCTAAGGGCGTATTACTTGCCAATAAGGCCGGACTGTCGTTATGCCGGGATCAAAACAGAAGCGGAATCGTAACCGGCAATGACGTTATGCTGCTTATTCTGCCGATGTATCACTGTTGCCCATTATGTGTGTTTACCTACCCTATGAGCTATGCTGGGCAAGCTCTCTGTATCCGCCAATTTTCTGTTAACGATTTCTGGCCAACCGTTATTAAATATGGGGTAACAATTATTATGGCTGTTCCTACCATGCTGGACTATATTCTCAATCGGATTGATGTAAAAGGTGTTGATTTATCCAAAGTAAAGATTAAGTACGCCAATACTGGTGCCGGTCCCCTTTCGCTTGAAACGCGCAAACGGCTTAAAGAACTGTATAATATTGATCTCTTGGTGGGCTATGGCCTCACCGAGGGCGGTGGAGGCTGCTGTGTTGAGCCGCCCCTGGGCCGCTATAAGGAAGGATCGTGCGGCATGTCTTATCCTGAACAGCAAATTGAGATAATAGACGACCATGGTAATATACTGCCCAATAACCAAATTGGTGAAATCTGTATAAAAGGCGACAATGTAATGTCAGGGTACCTAAATAAGCCTGAAGAATATGCAAGGGCTATGACGGGTGGCTTTTTACACACTGGCGATGTAGGCTATTTTGATAATGAAGGCTATCTATTTGTGACAGACCGTAAGGGAGATATGGTTGTTCGTGGTGGGGAGAATATCTATCCCCGGGAGATAGAGAACGTATTAGAAGCCAATCAACTAATCGCTGAGGTTGCTGTTATCGGCGTTCCTGACAAGCTGCTTGGCGAGAGACTAAAAGCGTTTATAGTTCCCAAAGTGCAGGGAGCTATGACCGCAGAATCAATAAAAGCGTGGTTGGCGGAGCGAATTGCTGATTTTAAAATTCCTGATTATTACGAATTCTTAACTGCGCTTCCCCGTACGGCAACAGGCAAAGTCCAAAAATTCGAATTGAGGAAAAGAGCAAACTCACCGGGAGAAAACTAGAAGTTAAATAGTAGGAATAGGGGAGAGCTATTTATGACAAACCAGAAACAAATAAAAAAATGGCTAGCCATCATACCAGCGGCACTTATGGCCATTACCCTGAGCGGAACTACCTTGACCCCCGGCACCGCTCAAGCAGCGCTGGCCCAGTCCTTTAATGATGTTCCGCCCAACCACTGGGCCTATGCTGCCGTAACGAAACTGGCCCACGCCGGGATTGTTACAGGCTACGACGACAGTCACTATAAAGGGGACAAAACGATTACCCGTTACGAAATGGCTGTTATTGTGGCGAAAGCAATTGACAAATATGAGGCAGCTAACGACGCCGACCAGCAGGTAATTGATAAGCTGTCGGCTGAATTTGCCAGCGAACTTAACAAGCTGGGCGTTAGGGTAGTGAAAGTAGAAACGAAAACGAATACTTGGATAAGCGGAGAAACGCGGCTGCGTTTTATGGGCAATGAAGCCAATGCCCCCGGTATGGAAAAACTTAAAGGTTCTGATAGATTTGAGTTTCGGCAACGCATTAAGATTAATGGCAATATTAATGAGAACATATCCATAACAGCCCGGTTGAATGCCACTAGCAAAATGGGTAATTACGGTGCTGCCGACGGCAATGCAGTGACCCTCGATATCGCTGCAGTGACCGCCAAAGATACGCTGGGCTTTGATCGTATACGTTTGGGCCGTTATTTCTATGATTCCTTTACACATGGCCTGTTTGGCAAAGCGATTGGTGTTGACGGCGTACGTTTGGACAAAACCATCGGTACTACCCGGTTCACCGGCTCAGTTAATAATGTCGTTGGTAATGGCACTGCAGCAAACGCTTTCAAAGACAGCGCTGCCGGAGATGCTGAAACCGTTACAGCAGCACAACTTACTTTTCAAGCCAGCAACAGGCTTAATCTAACCAGCGGTTATTACTGGTCTGATATTGCCGGCACCAGCGGCAACACCGTAGCCGGCTCTATGAATATCACTACCGGTGATAGTTTTAAAAGCTCGCAAGGCTGGGCTGTAGGCTTTGATGTCAAGCTGGGTGACAAACTGCTGCTTATAAGTGACTATGTTGCCACTAAGCTTAACGGTGTTAATGGAGCGCACCTGGCCGATAGTCCTAAGGGCTGGGCGGTAGAACTTACGAACGCCACCAAAATGCCGCCGGCCTATTTTGAGGCCAAACCTTTAACAGACTATAGGAAAGTCAACGACTTTGGCTGGTCGATTTCGTACCGCAGCGTTGAGGCCGGCGCCGTTCCGTACGGTATTGGCGGCTTTGACGGCCAAGCTGTAAGTGCTACAACAAGGACGACAACGTATCCAACCTATATTAAAGGCACTGACAATATCAAAGGTATATCTATAGCCCTGGCTAGCACGATAGCTAAAAATGTAACCTGGACGATTGGAATGCAAGACCTCAAAATTAAGGATAGCAAGCTTACTGGCGGCGTAAGCGACCTTGGCAAATCGTATATATCTAAAATTGAGTTCTTCTATTAAGATTAAGGACTTTAAAACAAGCTTTTCTTAAGACCCCGGCCCTTCATAGGACACAGCTAGGTGTCCTATGAAGGGCTTGCCAATATCTAAATGATGTCCCCATAATTGCTTACATCATAGGAATCTATTTTTAAAGGAGGAATAATACATGAATACAACTTTAGAAAAGGTAGAGTACGGCGAAGCCCATTTGAAACTCGTAATTGCAGCAGCGACAATGGAAGCAGGCCTTGAAAAGTCATACAAAAAAAATGTTGTTAAATATAACATTCCTGGCTTTAGGAACGGGGCGGCGCCCCGAACGATTTTAGAATCAAAGTTTGGAGCGGAAATCTTTTTGGCTGATGCGCTTGCGTTTGTTGTTCCTAATGAATATTATGCGGCAATTAAGCATTTTGCCCTAAACATTGCCGGTGAACCTGATATTGAAGTCGGTTATATAGAAAAAGGAAAACCTGTTAGTGTTAAAGTCCGCGTACCGGTTAAGCCTGAAATTGCCCTTGGAAAACTGGAAGGCTTGGAGGTCAAAGTACCAAAGGCTGCTGAAGTAACGGCAAAGGCCATTGATATGTATCTGCAAAACTTGTGTTTCCGCAATAAAAGAATAGTCGATAAAGCGAATGAAGCGGTAGCTATGGGGGACACCGTAACGATTGATTATGAATACTCAGTACAAGGCACCGCCATGAGCGAAAAGGAGAAAGATTTTAAATTAACCCTTGGCTCCGGCAACTTTTTCCCTGGTTTTGCAGAAAAATTGGTAGGGGCCAGGAAAGGCGACAAATTGAACGTTGAAATCAGCTTCCCCCGAGAACACGCGATTGTTCAAATAGCTGGCAAAAACGCCACATTCAAAGTGACCGTAAACAAAGTGGAAAACATTCAACTGAGAGAACTGAACGATCAATTCGCTCAGGAAATAGCAAATTTGAATAGTCTGGCGGAATTACGGTTAGACAGTAAAAATAAATTGCTGGCAATGGCCTCCCAACAGGCTGAAAATGCTAAAAAACAAGCTGTTATTAACGCGTTATTGGCGAAATCTCCGTTTACTGTTTCTGATTTGGTTATTAGGCCGCGAGCCCAGGCAATGTTGGCGGAGCTTTCAAACCAATTGCAAGCACAAGGCGGCAGTATTGATTTATATCTGCAAATGGTTAACAGCACTGCGGATAACCTCAAACAGAAAATATGGGAAGATGCTAAAATTATTACCAAGTCAATTTGCATTTTAGAGAAGCTTGTTGAGGCAAAAGATTTTGCGGTGAGTGCTGAAGAATTAAATACTGGTATTAAAACCTTTGCTGCGAGTATCGGCATGGATACGAAAAATGCGCAAAAGAACCTTGGTCCGCTAGTTGAGAAAGTTTTGTTTGATTTAAAAGCAAATAAGGCAATCCAATATTTACTGGATCATGCAGTTATTAAGACTGATATTTTTTAAAAAAGTGAAAAAAAAGGACAAGTTGGCAGTCCCCGCTAAAATAAACGGGACTATCGCCAACACGGTTTGGAAAGCTTGAAACAGAAATCCCTTGCCCGCGTTTTAAAAAATCATATTGATAACAATTATCATTATTGATATAATATAAATTAAATTTAGAATAGTGAATTTAGCAATAAAAACTATTTTTAGGAGGAAGTAATCATGAAAGGCTATGCGATGTTAAAAATCGGTGAATCTGGCTGGATTGAGAAAGATGCTCCTCAATGCGGCCCCCTGGATGCGATCTGCAAACCATTGGCGGTTGCCATATGTACTTCCGATATACATACGCTGTGGGAAGGTGCACTTGGCGAAAGGCATAACATGATTTTAGGCCATGAGTGCTGCGCTGAAGTTACGGCAGTCGGCTCGCTGGTACGTGATTTTAAACCCGGCGACAGGGTTTTGGTGCCCGCAATCACACCTGACTGGAACTCCCTGGAGGCTCAGGCCGGTTATTCGATGCATTCCGGCGGCATGCTGGCAGGATGGAAATTCTCTAACTTTAAGGACGGCGTTTTTGCTGAGTATTTCCATGTGAACGATGCCGACGGCAATCTGGCGCAGCTGCCGGCCAAGATTAACGTCGTCGATGCCTGCATGTTATCCGATATGGTGCCTACGGGCTTCCACGGCGTCGAACTGGCGGACGTCCAGTTCGGCGACATTGTGCTGGTAATTGGCATTGGTCCGGTCGGACTGATGTCTGTGGCGGCTGCCGCTCTGCGCGGCGCGGCCGAAATTATTGCGGTCGGCACCCGCCCCAATTGTATTGCGGCGGCTAAAGAATACGGAGCAACCAGGTTTATCAGCTACAAAGACGGAACTATTGAAGAACAGGTTCTGGCGCTGACAAACGGTAAAGGCGTTGATAAGATCGTGATTGCGGGCGGCGGCGTCGATACCTTTGATGCCGCGATAAAGAGCTTGAAGCCCGGCGGCAAAATCGGCAATGTCAATTATCTCGGTTCCGGCAGCTATGTCAATATTCCCCGCGTAGAATGGGGTGTCGGCATGGGGCATAAGCAGATCAACGGCGGGCTGATGCCCGGCGGACGTCTGCGTATGGAGAAACTGGGCGCGCTGGTAGCCGCCGGCCGGCTGGATGTTTCACTGCTTTCCAGCCATGTCTTTGCGGGCTGGAACCATTTGGAGGAGGCCCTTTTCCTGATGAGGGACAAACCGGCGGATTTGATTAAACCTGTAGTTAAACTGACAGACTGAACCCTGCAAAAATAACAGTCGGTACTTTGGAATTCCTCCAGGTGCTGACTGTTCTGTTTTTATTGCTGGCAGGCATGAGGCGTATAGTAAACAGGAAAAGGGAACTTTACATGAAAATACTAATTGTTGCGGGATTTTTAGGAGCAGGAAAAACAACATTCATTAAAATGCTGGCCGAAAAAACAAACCATAGCTTTGTTGTATTGGAAAACGATTACGGACAGGAAAACATTGATACGGCCCTGCTGCGCTCAGCCACTACTCTAAATATCTATGAGCTGACGGAAGGCTGCGTCTGCTGCACTATGAAACAGGATTTTGCCACCGCCGTCCTCACCATCGCCAATGCTCTCGACCCTGAATTTCTGGTTGTGGAGCCGACCGGAGTAGCGAAGCTGAGCAATATCCTTGCCAACATTAAAAAAATTCAATATGAAAGAATTGTTTTGCTCAAACCGATTACCCTGTTAGACGGCAATACCTTTGATGAGTGTCTGCAAAATTACAGTGAAATTTATACAGATCAACTGGCGGCGGCGGCCAGGATTGTGGTCACTAAAATGGAACAGGCCGATTCCCGGGACCGGCAGCGGTTAGCGCAGGAAATCCGCAGCCGGAATATAAACACCGAGCTGATACTTTCCCCTTATGCCAGCCAGCCCAAAGCCTGGTGGAGCTCCTTATTAGCGGACTTTCTGGATCCCACGCAGGTTTGCCAAGCGGAAAGCACGGATATTATGGAGTTGGAATCTGTTGCTTTAACAGAGATCTCTTTGGCTTCTCCGACCCACTTGATTGCGTTTTTAGAAGCAGTCGTATTTGGCGTATTTGGCAGAATTGTGCGGGCTAAAGGCTTCCTGCCATGCGGCGGCGCGGTGTTGCGTTTTGATGTTGTGAGCCGAACGTACGCTATTACCGGTATGGACAGCGAACCGGCGGCCAGAGCAAGCTGCGTTTTTATAGGCACAAATTTGCGCCGGCACTGGCTGCAGGAGGTTTTGCAGTGTTTATCTGATAATCGCTCTCTGCCCGATTGCGAACAGGTGACGGAATTGCTCAGGCCTTGATGATGGAGGATTCCTGATTTTTCTGCTGTATGATTTTCACTTACAAAATTTTCATAAACCTATTGACGTTTAATAAACATATGTGATAATATAAATCAAGAAATAATAATTATTGTTTGACGGTTAGCTAAACAATAATTTATAAAGTAAAATTACATTTGGAGGTAGATGATTATGTCATTAATTGGAACTGAAGTAAAACCGTTTAAAGCGCAGGCTTATCACAATGGCAAGTTTATCGAAGTTACGGAAGCGGATTTAAAGGGTAAATGGAGTATAGTATGCTTCTATCCGGCGGATTTTACGTTCGTATGCCCGACAGAGCTTGAGGATTTGCAAAATCAGTATGCTGCTTTAAGAGAGCTGAATGTGGAAGTATATTCTGTTTCCACAGATACTCATTTTACCCACAAAGCCTGGCATGACAGTTCGGAAACGATCCAAAAAATAACCTACATAATGATTGGCGATCCTTCGCATACCCTGGCCAGAAACTTTGAAGTGCTGATTGAAGAGCAGGGCCTTGCTGACCGCGGGACATTCATCATTGACCCTGACGGCATCGTGCAGGCGGTCGAAATCAATGCCGGCGGCATCGGCCGTGACGCCAGCACCTTGCTTAACAAGATTAAAGCAGCCCAGTATGTCAGGAAAAATCCTAACGAAGTTTGCCCTGCTAAATGGCAGGAAGGAACCAGAACGCTTAAACCAAGCCTGGATCTTGTCGGAAAGATTTAATAGGTGGCTGCAATGTTGTTAGACCAGGATATAAAAGAACAATTAGCTCAATATCTTCAGTTGCTGGAAGCGAATGTGCTAATTAAAGTGAGTGCAGGCAGCGATGATGTATCCAGCGACCTGATTGCCCTGGTGGATGAGATAGCCTCTATGTCGCCCCTGATCACAGTCGAGAAAACAGAGCTGCCAAGAACGCCCAGTTTCAGTATCAATCGCCCGGGAGAAGACAACGGCATAACATTTGCCGGTATTCCGCTGGGACATGAGTTTACCTCTTTGGTGCTGGCCTTGCTGCAGGTCAGCGGCAGAGCGCCGAAGGTGGAGCAAAAGATAATCGATCAGATTCAAGGGCTTACAGGCAAGTATCATTTTGAATCTTATATCAGCCTGACCTGCCATAATTGCCCGGAGGTTGTCCAGGCTCTGAACCTTATGAGTGTTCTTAATCCGGACATTACGCATACCATGGTGGATGGTGCTGTTTTTCAGGAGGAAGTGCAGGCGAAAAATGTTATGGCGGTGCCTGCGGTCTATCTTAATGGTGAATTTTTTGGCAGCGGCCGTATGGAGATCGAGGAAATACTCGCCAAACTCAGCGATGGTTCTGCTGTGTCCGAATTGGCAGAAAAAGAGCCCTTTGATATTCTGGTTGTGGGCGGCGGCCCGGCCGGAGCCAGCGCGGTTATTTACGCGGCCAGGAAAGGAATTCGCACCGGGATTGTCGCCGAACAGTTCGGCGGTCAGGTTAAGGATACCCTGGGCATTGAAAACTTTATCAGTATAAAATATACCGAAGGTCTTAAGCTGGCGGCTAATCTCGAGGAACATGTGAAAGAATATCAGGTTGATGTAATGAAGCGGCAGCGCGGCCGGCGTTTGACGAAGAAAGAACTGGTGGAAATTGAA
Source organism: Sporomusa termitida (assembly GCF_007641255.1). Classification (NCBI taxonomy): domain Bacteria; kingdom Bacillati; phylum Bacillota; class Negativicutes; order Selenomonadales; family Sporomusaceae; genus Sporomusa; species Sporomusa termitida. The sequence goes on along the minus strand of NZ_CP036259.1, from coordinate 4,381,773 downwards.
CTGGAAACTGGCGCTGTCGTAAAAAGTAAAGCGGTTATTCTTGCTACAGGAGCCCGCTGGCGCAGTATTGGCGTACCGGGAGAAACTGAGTTTAAGAATAAAGGGGTGGCCTACTGCCCTCATTGTGATGGCCCATTGTTTAAAGGAAAACGGGTGGCCGTTATCGGCGGCGGCAACTCCGGGGTAGAGGCGGCGATTGATTTGGCCGGCATTGTGGAGCATGTGACTGTGCTCGAATTTATGCCGGACCTGAAAGCGGATGTTGTCCTGCAGCAGCGTTTGTACAGTTTACCGAATGTGACGGTTGTAAAAAATGTGCAAACAAAAGAAATCACCGGCAGGGAAAAGGTCGATGGCCTTTCCTACACGGACCGCAGTACCGGAGAAAGCTATCACCTGGAACTACAGGGGGTATTTATCCTGATCGGGCTTATTCCGAATACCGATTGGCTGCGGGATACAATAGAATGCAACCGCTTTGGCGAGATTATTGTAGACAGCCATGGCGCGACCAATGTGCCGGGGGTATTTGCCGCGGGTGACTGCACGAACACTCCTTATAAGCAGATTATTATTGCTATGGGGTCTGGCGCGAATGCGGCCTTGGGCGCATTTGACTATCTAATACGGAATTGATTTTAAAGACGCAAAGGCAGCTAGCCTTTGCGTCTTTTTATAGAGAACAGCTGTCGCCAAATAGGCCCGGTTTTCCTGTGCGTATACGGCTTACGGCAGATGAGGCGGTATGGCACAGTGAGTAACCGGGAAGACTACAATGCCATCCGTCTATTCGGTTGGATGAGAGGTCGGAAGTAAAAAAGGAGTAGCTGTCATGAGTTGGATCATTGCGAGCTCAACAACAGTTGCGAGATTTCGTTATCATTTAGAAACTCAGATACTCGAAATTGAGTTTAAAAGCGGTACTGTTTACCGGTATTTTGATGTACCAAGCATTGTTTATAAAAACTTTGTTAATCAGGTAGATTCAGGTGGGTCAGCAGGACAATATTTTAACGCACATATCAGGGGCTGTTTTCGGTATGCCCGGGTATAAAAAAAGCCGAAAGAATATTTTTCATAAGAAATATCTTTCAGGCCTTCAGTCTTTTTGGCTAATCAGCACATCAGTATATAAATTTTCTTTTATTATTACCTATAGCAGAGAGAAATGCAAGTATTTTTAAAAAAATTGATTTATTAAAATCAGGGGACAAGCAAGAAGGAGTGACAAAGGAAACGGCCCCGTTGTCCTCGGGTTTTTGACAGTTGAATAATACCAAAAACGCTGGAAGCCTTGATTTAGGCTTATTTTTTTGTCAAAATCCCCACTTATATATTGCGTGATATAGCGTGATGTGGTATAATATAAGTAGTTTGGGGGTCTGCTTATGCGATTGAAAGTATCACGTTCCAAAAATTCCGCCTCCCTTTATGTCACAAAAACAGTTTATGTTGATAAAAAAGAAAAGACCATTACCGTTGAAAAGCTTGGCACGGAAAAAGAACTCCGGGAAAAGCTCAATGGGCAGGATCCTTATGTGTGGGCAAAAGCGTATATTGATAAATTAACTAAAAAGGAAAAAGAAGCAGCTGGACATATCTTTATAAAGCGATCCCAGTCCAAGCTTATCCCTAAAGGGGACCAGGTATCCTTCAATGGTGGCTATCTTTTTCTCCAACAGTTGTACCATGACTTAAACCTTCATCATATTTGCCGCTCTATTTCTGAACGCTATAAATTTTCGTTTCCCCTTGATTCGATTCTCTCAAGGCTGGTTTATGGCAGAATTCTATTTCCTGCCTCTAAGCTCAATACCTGCCAGCTTTCCAAGACGCTTCTGGAACAGCCTGATTTTGAAATCCAGCATGTTTACCGTGCTCTTGAAGTCATTGCCAAAGAATCCGATTTTATTCAAGCTGAGCTTTACAAAAATAGCCTGGCTGTCTCAAAACGCAATGATACAATTCTTTACTACGACTGTACCAACTATTTTTTTGAAATTGAGCAGGAAAGTGGCGATAAACAGTATGGCCCTTCCAAAGAAAACAGGCCCAATCCGATTGTGGAAATGGGACTGTTTATGGATGGGGATGGCATTCCCCTTGCTTTTTGCATTCACAGCGGCAACACTAATGAACAACTTACCCTACAGCCGTTAGAAAAAAAGATTCTTACGGATTTCTCTCTGGCTAAATTTATTGTTTGTACGGATGCCGGACTCTCTTCCATCGATAATCGCAAATTCAATGACAAGAAAGACCGTGCCTTTATTACCACTCAGTCTGTGAGAAAGCTGAAAAAACATCTCAAGCAGTGGGCTTTAGCTACAGAGGGCTGGTCTCTGCCTCAGGTAAGGGGAGCGTTTGATATTTCCCAAATAGCTCAGTCCGAAGAGGCCAAAGAAAACTATCAGAACGCCACCTTCTACAAGGAGCGCTGGATAAAAGAAGACGGTTTAGAGCAGAAGCTCATCGTTACTTTCTCTTTCAAATACCAAAACTACCAGCGATGTATCCGAAGCCGGCAGATAGAACGCGCCTGTAAACTGCTTGAATCAAATCCTTCCTCATTAAAAAAACACCGCCAGACTGATTGTAAGCGTTTTATCTCAAGGACAAATGTGACAACTGAAGGTGAAATTGCCAAAAATGAATTCTACACTATCGATCAGGAAATCATCGCAAACGAAGAAGCTTATGATGGCTTCTATGCCGTCTGCACAAATCTCGAAGAGGATGCTCCTGCTATTACTAAGATCAATCACAAGCGTTGGGAAATAGAAGAATGTTTTCGCCTGTTAAAATCCGATTTCAGGGCAAGACCGGTATATCTTAGCCGGGATGACCGGATTAAAGCACATTTTACAACCTGTTTTTTAGCACTAACAATCTACAGATATCTGGAAAAAAGGGTAAAAGAAAATTTTACAAGCACCGAAATCATTAGCCAGCTACGGACCATGAATTTTTATTGCGTTCCTGGAGAAGGGTATGTTCCCACTTATACCAGAACCGATTTTACCGATGCTCTACATGAGACTTTTGGCTTCCGTACCGATTATGAGATTGTAGGTACAAAGCAAATGAAAAAAATTTTTAAGTCTACAAAAAAACAATAAAAGGTACGCATTTTTTTGCTTCTTAAAATAGTCTGAAACGCCTTATATACAAGGCGTTTCAGACTATTTTTATCTCCCAACTGTCAAAGATGGGTTATTACCTATAGCAGAGAGAAATGCAAGTATTTTTAAAAAAATTGATTTATTAAAATCAGGGGACAAGCAAGAAGGAGTGACAAAGGAAACGGCCCCGTTGTCCTCTCTGTTGCCCTCGTTCTAAACATCAGGCAGAAAGCTTCCAACTGCCGGCTTCTGTAATATTCAGGGTTCTGTGGTGATATTCCATAAGTGTACTGCGGTGCCCCACGCTGATAATTGTCGCTCCGGGCAGTTGTTCATGCAATAAGCGGTGCATCGCCATTTCGGTCTCTTCATCCAGGGCGGATGTAGCCTCGTCCAAAAACAGCCATTGCGGACGCTGCAGGATCGCCCTGGCAAAGGCGATACGCTGCTGTTCGCCCAGCGAAAGAATTTGGGACCAATTACCGTCCTCATTAAGACAATCAATAAATTCCCCCAGTTTACACATTATCATAATTTCACAGAGCTTTTCCTCTGCAAACAAATCCGCCGCTGCTGGATAAGCAAGTATTTCACGCAGGGTACCCAACGGCAAATAAGGCTTTTGCGGCAAAAACAGCATGCTTTCCCCGGCCGGAATATGGATATTGCCTTGACCGAAGGGCCAGATGCCGGCCAGCGTTTTCATCAAAGTGCTCTTTCCGCTCCCGGATGCGCCCGTAATCAGCAGCCTGTCCCCCGGTTGTACCTGCAGTTCCAGGTTTTTTAACAATAATTCGCCGGTGGGCAGCTTAATATCCAAGCAAGCCACACCCAGCAGCCCGCCGGGGGCAGCAGTAATCGCAATGGAATTGCCGCTTGCCGTTGCGTGTAGATTGTCTATATGCTCCGCAAAGCTGCTCAGTCGCTTCAGCACCGCCTGCAGCTGCGCCAGCGAGGCTTCATTCATGGAATAAAACTTATCGATAAAAAAGGACAAAGACTGTTCCACCTGTGTAAAAGCCGTGGCCGTCTGAAACAGGCCGCCCAATTGCATTTTCCCCTCGAAGATGCGTGGCGCGGAGATGAGATAAGGAAGTAAAAAAGAGAGCCGCCAGTGTAATAAAGTCACATAAGAAAGTCTTCTCTGGCCAGACATGAGGGCTTGAAAATTTTCAATAATCAACTGAAAGCGGTTGGAAAAATTGGCCTGCTCCCGCTGCTCGCCGTTGTAAAAAGCTATGCCCTCACCATTTTCCCGCAACCGGATTAAACTAAAACGGAAATCAGCCTCATAGCGCTGCTGAACAAAATTCAGCTTGATCAGCGAATTGCCAACGACTGCTGTCAGCCATGAACCGGCTACGGCATAAATAATCGCTACCCAGACCATATAGCCATGGATGCTGAGCACATACGGACCGACAGTCAAATCGATGATTCCGGACAAATTCCACAAAACAACAATAAAGGAAGCCAGGGTAAGGGTGGATCTGAATAAGCCAAACGATAATTCCAGCACATAAGAGACAAACAGGCGCACGTCTTCGCTGATCCGCTGATCAGGATTATCCGTATCATAATCTAAAATTTGCAGCAGATAATACGTACGCTTGCTCAGCCATGCCTGCAGATAATGATTGGTCAGCCAGGTTCGCCACCTGACCTCCAGCATTTGCTGCAAATAAAGTTTGTTTACATCAACGACCAGAAAAATGAGTGTAAATACCGGCCAATAAAGAAAAAGCTGAAAAAACTTCGCGCTGTCCAGCTCCTGAATCGTGCTGTAAAATTGATTTTGCCAGACATTATATTTGACCATCACATATACGTTCAGCATTTGCAGAGCAATAACAGATGCCGCCAAGAGGCGGGCAGACCATTTCTCCTCCGACTGCCAGAACCCCCGGGAAATCTTCCATGCCTGCCGGAAAAAATTCAACATAATTTGTCCACCTTTGCCATGCTCTTATTTAGAGGGGGTAACTGCAACGGCTATTTTGGTGATACCCGCTTGACGGATAACAGCCATCAACTCAATGACACGCCCATGCTCCACACTGCGGTCGGCATTAATAACGACAGATACCGGCCGGCCTTTATTTTGCTGCGTGAGGCGCAGTGCGGCGTCTGCCGGTGAGGCGACCGGGTCTTGTTCATAAAAAAGCCGGTTTTCTTTAGTCAGGGTAATAGTGAATACCTGCTGGGTATCCGCTTTCATGCCGCTGGCCTGAGGAAGATTGACCGGCAGGCCGCTTTGCGCAGTCATTGATAATGTGGCAATCATAAAAAAAACCAGCAAAAAAAACATGGTATCAATCATCGGAATAATTTCAATCCGGGCTTTTTTAGGCGAATTTCTTGCTATCTTCATATTGCTCACTCCCGCCTGGCAATTTCTCCAGCGCTACCTCCAGCTTAGTTGCCTGGTACTCAATAACCTCAGTCTCTGCCTCAACCTTGGACAAAAAATAATTGTAAGGAATTAAACTTACGATGGCAATGCTAATTCCGGTCGCTGTGGCAATGAGCGCCTCCGCCACCCCGCCGGTTACAGCATGGGGCTGGCCCATGCCGCCAATTGCCATTACCTGGAATGAGCTAATCATGCCGATAATCGTACCCAGCAATCCCAGCAACGGCGACAGGGTGATAATTGTGTCCAGCACCGGCAAGCCCCGTTTCATTTTGGCAATTTCAATAATTGCCGCCGCCGCCATAGCGTTCGCTGCCGTCAGGCGGTTCTCCAGCCCTGCCGCCAACACTCTCAGCAGCGGGACGTTCCCGCCTTTGACCAGCAGCTTGGCGTCATCCAGCTTCCCCTTGCCGGCGAGTCCAACCACCTCTTCCGCCTGCTTGGCTGCGCCGATTTTTCTAAAATATAAAAGTCTCTCAATGATAACGGACCCGGCCACAATAGAGCAAAGCCCCAGCGGGACCATAACCCAGCCGCCCATGATCAATATTGCCAACATTCTTTTTCATCCTCTCTGGGTGCTTGCCGCCGGTTTATTTGCCGTCGGCAAGCCTGAATCTTACCTTCACATCGTAAAAACTTTCCACCGGGGCCTCGCCTCTGCGCGCGGGCGAAAACCGCCATTTTTCTACCGCCTGCGCAGCCGCCGTATCCAGCGAGACATAGCCGCTGCCGTGACGAATTGAGGTGCTTAAAACGGAACCGTCGGCGCCGACCAGTACACGCACAACCACCACGCCCTCCCAGCCTGCCTTCCAGGCGTCGCGCGGATAGGCAGGACGGGAGCCGGAAACGAGACTGGCCTGGGTCCTGCTTACAGGCTGATTGTGATTGTCATCCTGCTTGCCCTCGTTATCACCCACAACGGCTTCGCTGCCGTCGCCCTCAGGCCAGGAAACCACAGCGCCCGCGCCTGTTGTCTCACTGATCTGCGCCGGCGGCTGCCGGTCAGGCAGCGTTTTGGCGGGCGGTTGCTTCTTTTCCCGTTCCCGTATCACTTGTTTTGTTTCCTCTCGCTGCTCTTTTGGCACCGCAGCGGCCGCACTGAATTGCTGCAAGGTATCACCGGTATCTGCCACCGTTGCCGGTATAAATTCAACTGCAATAGGAGCAACAGCCGCAACCGGGGTAAATGGTTTGATCACGATTGGAAGGCAGGCCAACAGCACTATATGTATCAGTAAAGAAATACCGGTTGCCTTAACATATGGATGCTTTCCCATTGTATTTCTGCTCCATCCTACAAGATTTTCTGATTATGAACCGCCTGTGGATACGGCAATCACAGGGAGCGGAGTATCGCCCCCCGCACCTGCCGGGTAAGATCAAAAAGACCTCTCCGCTCTTAAGGTAAAGCTGCGGGGTGCACCTGCATATACCGACACGCCGGTTTGGGCCGCATAATACTTTTTATTGGTCAGGTTGTATACATTCAGCGAATATTTCCAGGCAGCGGGTTTATAAAAGACAACCGCATCGATAACGTTGTAGCCGGGAACCCAGATTGTGTTAAGATTGTTGAAAGGCCGTTTGCTCACATGGGTTATACCGCCGCCGAAGCCCAGGCCCTTCCAGGCGCCGGCCTGTATTTCGTAAGTTGACCACAATTTGAATGTTTGCCTGGGCACGGCCACGAACTGTTTGCCAACCCAGGCCGGACGCTGCGGATTCCTGGTCACCGTTGAATCATTTTTGGCATATGCCGCCAACAAATTCCAGCCCGGTTGCAGCTGGTAGCTAAGATCCAGTTCATAGCCCCGGCTCTCCTGTTCGCCAATTAACTGGTAATCAGTATTGGCAGTAGTTCCCAGATTGACAATGATGTTTGTCTGTTGGATGTTGTAACGGGACAAAGTCATACTGGCCTGATCGCTAATATTGTATTTGACGCCGCCTTCCAGCTGGCGGCCTTTTTTCGGTTGGAAGGCTTGCACGCCGATAATTTGTCCGCCAACGCTGATGTTTCGTGACGCGTTATAATCAAACGATGTACCATAGCCAATAAACCAGGTCAGCCCGGGTGCCGACTCATAGGTTGAGCCGATGCGGTAGGTCGTGGCCGATGCACTGCCGCCACTGCCGTCAACGGTCTCCGTATAGGATGAATGGCTGATTCCGCCGGCGACCTTCAGCCGGTTGGAAACAGCGGCTGTATCCGACACATAGACGCTGTGCCGGTACCTGGACGTTGAGCGCCAGGGGCTTGCCTCCACCGCAGGCCGCGGAGCAAATACCGGATTGAGGTAATCCACCGGGGTAAGCTCTGCGTCGGCCGATATTGGCCAGGTTTGCTTGTACCGGGACCATTCATATCCCAGGGCCACATGGTGATCTACTCCTCCCGCCGTAAATTTGGCATTGGCGGTGGTATCCCACGCATAAGCGTCGGCTTTAAAAATATTCCAGCTATAATAAGATGCAATTTTTCCGCTCGTATAATCGCCGTCAACCCAGCTTTCATCGCCGATGTAACTCCGGTCATTGTGGGTGCTGCTGTAGCGCAGCGCCGAAGTAATTGTCCAAATATCATTCAACTGGTGATCCACCCTGGCATTGAGCGCCCGCCCGATAAAATAATGACGCTGGCTGGGATCATAATAATTTGCGTCATAGGGGACGAGGCCGTACGGCGCGGCAATGGTGCCGATAACGGGCAAACTGCCGGTATAGCCGCCGGCAATATCGTAATGATTATACTGGGCCTCGAACGTATAGGTAGTATCGCTGCGCGGCTGGCCCTGCACAATCAGACTGCCATTGAAATGCTTATTGTTGACATCTTTTTGAAATTGCGCCAGGCGGTCTGTCGAAATAATCGTCCGCGACAACCATTTGCCATCCTGTGTAAGCGGAACGGAGGCATCCAAATTTACGCTTCTGCTGCCCCGGGAACCATACTCCAGCCCGAGGGAATAGGTTTCCTCCGTTACAGGTTTTTTGGTAATATAATTAATAACCCCGCCGGGCTGCAGCTCGCCAAAAAACAATGAACTGGGCCCCTTCAGCACTTCCACGCGATCCAGGTTGCCGGTCCAGCCGCCGACACCTAACGGATCGTACAAACCGTCATAATAATAGTTATTGGCTTCAAAACCGCGAATAGAGAAGGACGGATTTAAATTGTCATGGGGATTCCACACCCCAGTACCCGTATTCACACCGGCGACATTTGACAGTACTGCGGCCACTGTATGAGCGTGCTGCTCCGCAATGACTTTCTGCCCGATTGCGGTAATCGTCTGGGGGATATCCTTCGTTTCCGCCTCTGTTTTGCTGCCGGTGGAACTGCGGGTGACCACATAATTGGTTATACCTTCCGCGTCAGGCGGCTGACCAAGGGCCAGTTCCTGCTTTCTTTTTTCCTCAACTTCCAATTCCGTCATCGGCACCGGCTCAGCCTCATCAACCTGATGTTCAGCCTGCAGCCCCGCAGCCTCTGCCGCCAGGGCTAGCCCTTGCGGCCCCAGTGACAAAGCAATCGTTAACGTACCATAAAACAACAGTTTCGCCTGTTTTCGCCTCATTTTTCTACCCCTTTCCCTAACGATAAACACACCGGTTTTACTGCCGCCAGCTGCCCGTTTTTGCCTAGGCCAGCCTTGTCCTCTGCCCGCAGGCGGCAGCAACACTACCTGCCCGTTAGCCAAGCGCTGATTGCCCTATAGTTCACATAAGACCGTGAACCCAAGTTCTTCTACGGCCTTCACAACTACAGCCGGCTCAGCCGAGCCAATGATGGTTGCCTGTTTCGCTGCCAGTTCAACCGTGACATGCGTCACCCCGGGAATTGCGGCCAGTCTTTTTTCGACTTTCCCCCGGCAGCCGTTGCAGGCCATGCCTTCAATATGCAATACGGTTTTTCGCTCACTCATTACAACACCTCCCTTCCCTGCAGCAAAAGAGCTAAAGGCTAAGTTATCGCCGGACGATAAACTTAGCCTTTAGCTCTTTGCTAATCAGCTGAATTCCTTTTGTTCATAAAACAGATTGCAGTAAATTATATAAGCCGGTGTTATTAGAATAATATAGTATTCTCAATTATTCCACAAGTACCAATAATTATATGATATACTAATATAAAAAGTACCGGGAGGGTTTTTTCGTATGTCCAGAGCAGCCATCAGAGGCCTGTGTCCGGTCACAGTTAAGCAGATGCTGTTGGCCCAGAAATTAATCGCCGGCAAATGGAAATTTGTCATTTTGCTGTTTTTAAGTGATGGAACGAAACGATTTAATGAACTGAATAGATTGCTTCCCGATATTTCCCAAGGGATACTTACCCAACAGCTAAGAGAACTTGAGCGTGATGGAATCGTACATAGAGAAATATATAAAGAAATACCGCCCAAAGTAGAGTATTCATTAACTGAAATCGGGAGAAATTTCATCCCCGTTTTAGATCAGGTATTGCAATGGATACAATTTTATAACGAACACGACAATAAGCCGGGAGCAAGCAACCCGGCTGAAAAACCCTCTCTTGTTTCACTTAGCTAACTCTTTTCCTGCCGGATGCACGTACCAGCAGCAGGTACGCCACGGATTGGCGGGAGCTGGCAAGCCGTCCCCGTCACCGTAGGTATTCCGGTCTGGCGGCCGCTATTGGCCTGACTGAACCGCGGGAGGTCCAGCCGAAAAAAAAAACGGCCCCTGTTGTGCAGCTATTTGGTTGTTTTGATCTTAACGAGGAAAACATAGTATTTGACAGCCAGCAGGATGAGCAGGAATAGGTGCACAAGCCTGTTGTCGACTATAAAAAAAGGCAAGCTCATCATGAGCGTAGAAATGGTAAGGATGCCAATCTTTGATTTTAGCGGCATTGACCAATTCTCTTCCAAATCCTGCAAGTGGTTGCGATAGATGGCTGTTGAGGTAAACCAGGCGTAAAACCGGCGCGATCCCTTGGCAAAGCAAATCGATGCCAGCAGCAAAAACGGGACCGTAGGCAGTAAAGGGAGCATGATTCCGATTACGCCCAGACCCAGAAACAACAGCCCTAAGCCAACATAGACAGTTTTCACTTGGTTCCTCCCTGTCGCGGAATACTATAAGCGAATTGTTTGTTTAATGATAATTATTATCATTAATTATACTAACTGATTAGCAGCAAGCCTGTCAATACTCAATTTAAATAACTATTGACAATGATTCTCACTGCGAGTATAATAAGCACTAATTAAAAATAGTAATGCCCTGCCGGCCTGACGATTAAAGCAGGTGAGAGCAGAGTGTAAAAAGAGAGCTGGGAGCTCCGTTGCGTAAGTATATTACGCGCGGGGTTTTTCTTTTTGCCGGCTGTTAAATTTTGGGTAGTGGGTTGCTGTTTGGCGTTTCCTAATTCAATAATAGCAGAGGTGTAGACAGTGGACGGATTTATCTATTTGCTTCATTTATTTCACAAAGGCGGTTTTCCGCGGGCGCCGGCAGTGCAACCGCCGTCCATTTTGGGTTAAAGTAATTTAAATTATGAGCTCAACGCCCGCCGGCCGCAGCCTGAATGGCCGGAACCAAGAGAAAAGTTTAAGGAATCAGGGGGGAATCATCTTGAATAAAAAAAGCAGGGCCCGCTGCGCAGTCGCCGCCTTGTTGACGGCCAATATTTTTGCCCTGTGGAGCGGGGGCGTGACACTGGCGGCCGAGGACACCGCCAAAACACGGGATATCGTCGTCGAGGCGGACGCCGCCAGGGAGGAAGCCAAATACGAATCCCAAAGCACCACCATCATCACCAAGGAGGATATTGAGCGCAAACAGGCCAAAAGCGTCGAAGACATCATCTTCGATGAAACCGGCGTAACCCGAACGGTAGACGCGATGGGACGGGTCGGCGTTTCGATCCGGGGCGCCGAACCGCGGCATACGCTGATCTTAGTGGACGGCCAGCCCGTCATGGGCGACTTTGCCAAATACCAGGGCGCGGCCGACGAGGTCATGCGGCTGGGGACGGAGAATGTGGAGCGCATCGAAATCATCCGGGGCGCGGCATCAGCGAAGTACGGCGCCGACGCGATCGGCGGGGTGGTCAATATTATCACGAAAAAAGCCGGGGCCGAACCCTCGCTGCAGTTTAATGCCGAAGGCCGGCGGAGCCGCGGCGACGGGGATCTATTCCCGTATCAGAATATCTTTCTGCGCGCCGATACAGGCGCAGTGGGAAATTTCCGTTTGGGCTTATATGGAAGTGTGCGGGATGTTATGCCGGTCTATGGGACAACGTCTTACGGCGGACTGGGCAATGGCGAGAATTTCCGGAACTCCCTGCGGTACTACGGCGATATCAAGAATATCGGCTTGATCGGCAGCTATGAGATCGATGACCGGAACAAGCTCGAATTCAATTTTGACCGGATCAATGAGGATCTGGAGCGGTATGTCAAGCATTCGGACTCCGGCATGGAGCCGCGGCAGCAGTTCAAACGGACCATGGACCGCAATACCTACCGGCTGGCTTATAGCGGGAACAATGGCGGCAGTACGGACTGGCAGGTGGATGTCAACTACGCGAAGCTGAATCAAGACGACCTTACGCTGACCTCTACCTTTGGCGAATCGAAATATGAAGGCAAGAATACGTTAAACTACATCGATGACATCAACCATAACCAGCTGGATATCAAGCTGTCGGCCAATACGCAGGTCAATGACGAGCATTTACTGACCTATGGCTTTGGCTATACCAAGGAAAAGGGGGAAGGAAGCCGGCTGAAAAATGCGCCGGACACCTATACGCGCTATATCGACCCCTGGGACTATGACAAGAACCTGTACACCAAAGGCGGCACGGGGGCGCCCTCCTCTGAAGTGCATGATTACGAGATGGCGCGCAATGATGCCGGCGTGCCCTACTATGACCAGGACTATGAATGGTATGGCCTGCGCGATGAAAATGGAAAAAACATTATTCCGGCCTATACCTATGAAGACTTTATAAAGTACGGTGGTTCCAGTTATAACACACGCAATATGCCGGATGACGTAAAAGAAAATTACTTGAAGTTTGAGGCGCAACTTAAAGCGGAAAACCCATCCTTAGGCTCTACCAGTTTAGCCGTACAAAGGTATTATACGGGCGTTGTAACCTATAATGGGAAAACGTTTAAAGAGGAATTTAACGCCAGAACGAACCGGCAGACTGTAGGGAAGGCCGAAATCAGGAAAGAGAACTTTTTTCTTCAGGATACATGGCAGCTCAATAACGATACGATCCTGGCACCGATCCTGCGCGTCGATCACAGCGACCTGTTTGGCACGAACGCGACCTTTAATATGGGGCTGACGCATCAGATCAACGGCAATGCCCACCGGCGGTTCAAGGCCAACCTTGGCACCGGTTATACCGAACCGGGCATGGGCGAACTCTACTACAACTGGGAAATGTATGCCGGCATGCCGGCCGGATTCGGCGTAGGCAGGCTGGGCTATTACTTTCTCGGCAACCCGGACCTCAAGCCGGAAAAATCCCTCAATTTCGATATCGGCATTGAAGGCGAACACCGGAACACGGCGGCCCGGCTCAATGTATTCCACAATCGCATCGATAATTACATGACAACCTACTTCACCGGCTATTTGATGGATTTTTATCCTAGCGAAACGGGTTGGAAATGGGTAACGCCGCCGGATATGATCTACAGCTTCAGGAATATCGGCAAGGCGGAAATCACCGGCGCGGAAGCCGAGGTGTCACAGAAGTTTGACGAGCACTGGACCGGGAAGCTGGGCTATACCTATCTCCATGCCTTGAATAAAAGCGATCCCGATATGCCGCGGCAGCTGCTGGACAAGCCGCAGCACAAGGTCGATATCGGCGTCACCTATGAAAACCGGAAGGGCGGCTGGCGCTCCTCCCTCTGGGGCAATTATTATATCAATATGCTGGACAGCAACAGCATTGCCAATAACGGCAATTACCTGACCTATGACGAAAACGGTGAGGTGAAATATAACTTTGCCGAAGGCGGCAACCAGACCTATGAAAAGAAAACCTTCGGTCTCTGGAATTTCCTGGTCCAAAAAGATTTGTCCAAAGACTCAATGGCCTACTTCGGCATTGACAACTTGTTTAATCATCGCGATGACGACCGGGCCTTCCAGGAACGGGTTTATAAAATTGGCCTGAATATGAGGTTCGGCGCCGACAAAGACAGCAGGAAGGCAGCGGCCCAACAAACAGACAGCGCGGCAACAGACACAACGGCAGCAACGAAGGAAGCGGAGAACTGGTTTATCGACCGGCCGTTTGACGTAAATAAACAAGAAGGCGTAGAGCTGATCGGCGACTATCAGGCCCGCTGGAATGCCTATGCCGGTAAGGATAAACCGGAAGTGCGCGTAACGGCGGTCTCCAGCGTGGGCGATGCCGCCAAGAATATCCTGGAAAAAGCAGGACATGGCTTTGAACAGCGTCTGCGTGTCGGTATTGACGCCCGCATTGGCGATAACACGAATGTCACCATTCTGGGCAGTGCCGGCGGCATGAGCGGTGTGGATACAGCTTATGATCTAGCCGGCTCCCAAGGCCTGAACGAGCAGCGGCTGGAAAAAGCGGAAATCACGCAGAATGTGAAAAAATGGGACTTCACGGCCGGCCGGCTGACGGAACCGCTGGGGGTTACGGGCTACTGGTTCGGCCAGGAATACGATGGGGGCCGGGCCGTGTGGACGAACAAGCAGACGCAGGTCCGGATCGGCTATGGCGATTTCAGCCATAGCACCGGCATTACCGATTCGGCTTATACCCATGCGACGCGGCAGGTCTTCTTGCGGGCGCCGACGAAGGCGGAATGGCTGGGCTACAATGGTTCCTTCCCGGAAACCTGGGACGGTGTTTTCACTGATAAGAGCGTTACTGTGGACGGCTATCAGGGACTGTACCAGAAACTGCTCCAAACGTCCAGCCCGGAGGAGCAGCAGCAGCTTATCACGCAATACCTGGAGGTCGTCAAACAGGATGATCCGGCAGCGTACGATTCCATTACATCTAAGAGCTATACTTTTAGTGATGTCAACACTTTTGCCTGGAAAAAAGTTACTGTTACCAATGAAGCGGGAGAACTGGTGGGCGAATACATTGCCCCGGTAAGTGGGAGTGTTTCTACTTCTGAAGCAACGAAAATTCCCTATGCAGACTTGTTTAATCAGGAAGTATTGGAACAGACTGCGGAAAATATCTGGAATAAAATCGAAGCAGGGTTGGAGACAAATGGTACAGCGTCAGTCAATGTGTCCAACAACAACTCGTTTCTGCTGTCGGCAGGAAAGTATACTTTCGAAAGCACCTTCCTGGGCTATGGCAAGTACACGGGCGATCAGGTGCTGCAGCCTATGGGCACGGAAAGTGTGATCCCCATGGATCAAGTCAGTGCCAGCGATTTTATCACCCTTACGAAGGAAGAAGCAAAGGCCATGGCCGTTACGTCCTTCTGGGATACCGAGAATTCCTGGAAACAGGTAGACTCGTGGAAACGAACTTCTCCCAACAGTGGCGTCGCTGTCGATGGGGTCGCCGCTGGCCCTTCCATAGGAAGATTGGGTTATCTTATTTTAAATCAACTGGCCGGATATCAAAGAGCGGACGTGTGGCAGCCGGAGGACGACAGTTCTCTGCCTCTGCAGTTACTGGAACAGCTGGGCGAAGCGCTCCCGGTACTGGGCACCGTCCTGGTCCAGGACCGGATCCCGGCGATCCATAATGCCGCGTTTGTCCAGGCCAGACAGCAGCTCAGCGATCATCTGGGCATTCAGGCCTGGTATCTGCGCTCGGTCAATGACAAGCAGCACAGCATCGCGGTGGCCAATGGCGATGCCAATGACGTATTCAGCTTTGACCAGCTGGCCAATGTCGTCGGCGTGGGGGCCAAGTGGAAGCTCAGTGATCAAATCACCTTCTCCTATGACACGGGACGGAACCTGACGGATTTCGGCCGGTTCATGAATGGCAACACGCTCTATAACCATACGGCGGGCACGTCGGACTTTACGCTGGCCGGCCGGGAAGCGGGCGGGACGCCGCGGTTCTGGGTAGCCCGGGTGGATATCGGCCGCAGCGACACGGACAAGCCGGGCAGCTGGAACGCCTTTGCCGATTACAAGCACTTTGAGCATGGTTCGTTCTTTGGCGGCAACGGCACCGAAGGGGTGCCGGACCGGTATCTGGACGGTATCCGCAGCTTTACGCTGGGAGCCGGCTATGTACCGGCCAAAGACTTCCTGCTGGAAGCGTTCTATACCTTTGATGCGAAAGGGACGGGAAAACGGGATACGCTGTACGGAGCAGAGAATTTCAAACTGGGCGATTATACGCGAGTGCAATTGACGCGCAGGTTCTAAGCAAGACAGCACCACCGTCCATTGGTCTTGTACAACCCCTGATTATCCATAGCGACATTAGCACAAGTCAATTTAAATAACTATTGACAATGATTCTCACTATTAGTATAATCCCATCTTTGACAGTTGGGAGATAAAAATAGTCTGAAACGCCTTGTATATAAGGCGTTTCAGACTATTTTAAGAAGCAAAAAAATGCGTACCTTTTATTGTTTTTTTGTAGACTTAAAAATTTTTTTCATTTGCTTTGTACCTACAATCTCATAATCGGTACGGAAGCCAAAAGTCTCATGTAGAGCATCGGTAAAATCGGTTCTGGTATAAGTGGGAACATACCCTTCTCCAGGAACGCAATAAAAATTCATGGTCCGTAGCTGGCTAATGATTTCGGTGCTTGTAAAATTTTCTTTTACCCTTTTTTCCAGATATCTGTAGATTGTTAGTGCTAAAAAACAGGTTGTAAAATGTGCTTTAATCCGGTCATCCCGGCTAAGATATACCGGTCTTGCCCTGAAATCGGATTTTAACAGGCGAAAACATTCTTCTATTTCCCAACGCTTGTGATTGATCTTAGTAATAGCAGGAGCATCCTCTTCGAGATTTGTGCAGACGGCATAGAAGCCATCATAAGCTTCTTCGTTTGCGATGATTTCCTGATCGATAGTGTAGAATTCATTTTTGGCAATTTCACCTTCAGTTGTCACATTTGTCCTTGAGATAAAACGCTTACAATCAGTCTGGCGGTGTTTTTTTAATGAGGAAGGATTTGATTCAAGCAGTTTACAGGCGCGTTCTATCTGCCGGCTTCGGATACATCGCTGGTAGTTTTGGTATTTGAAAGAGAAAGTAACGATGAGCTTCTGCTCTAAACCGTCTTCTTTTATCCAGCGCTCCTTGTAGAAGGTGGCGTTCTGATAGTTTTCTTTGGCCTCTTCGGACTGAGCTATTTGGGAAATATCAAACGCTCCCCTTACCTGAGGCAGAGACCAGCCCTCTGTAGCTAAAGCCCACTGCTTGAGATGTTTTTTCAGCTTTCTCACAGACTGAGTGGTAATAAAGGCACGGTCTTTCTTGTCATTGAATTTGCGATTATCGATGGAAGAGAGTCCGGCATCCGTACAAACAATAAATTTAGCCAGAGAGAAATCCGTAAGAATCTTTTTTTCTAACGGCTGTAGGGTAAGTTGTTCATTAGTGTTGCCGCTGTGAATGCAAAAAGCAAGGGGAATGCCATCCCCATCCATAAACAGTCCCATTTCCACAATCGGATTGGGCCTGTTTTCTTTGGAAGGGCCATACTGTTTATCGCCACTTTCCTGCTCAATTTCAAAAAAATAGTTGGTACAGTCGTAGTAAAGAATTGTATCATTGCGTTTTGAGACAGCCAGGCTATTTTTGTAAAGCTCAGCTTGAATAAAATCGGATTCTTTGGCAATGACTTCAAGAGCACGGTAAACATGCTGGATTTCAAAATCAGGCTGTTCCAGAAGCGTCTTGGAAAGCTGGCAGGTATTGAGCTTAGAGGCAGGAAATAGAATTCTGCCATAAACCAGCCTTGAGAGAATCGAATCAAGGGGAAACGAAAATTTATAGCGTTCAGAAATAGAGCGGCAAATATGATGAAGGTTTAAGTCATGGTACAACTGTTGGAGAAAAAGATAGCCACCATTGAAGGATACCTGGTCCCCTTTAGGGATAAGCTTGGACTGGGATCGCTTTATAAAGATATGTCCAGCTGCTTCTTTTTCCTTTTTAGTTAATTTATCAATATACGCTTTTGCCCACACATAAGGATCCTGCCCATTGAGCTTTTCCCGGAGTTCTTTTTCCGTGCCAAGCTTTTCAACGGTAATGGTCTTTTCTTTTTTATCAACATAAACTGTTTTTGTGACATAAAGGGAGGCGGAATTTTTGGAACGTGATACTTTCAATCGCATAAGCAGACCCCCAAACTACTTATATTATACCACATCACGCTATATCACGCAATATATAAGTGGGGATTTTGACAAAAAAATAAGCCTAAATCAAGGCTTCCAGCGTTTTTGGTATTATTCAACTGTCAAAAACCCGAGCATGGTTCGTTCTTTGGCGGCAACGGCACCGAAGGGGTGCCGGACCGGTATCTGGACGGTATCCGCAGCTTTACGCTGGGAGCCGGCTATGTACCGGCCAAAGACTTCCTGCTGGAAGCGTTCTATACCTTTGATGCGAAAGGGACGGGAAAACGGGATACGCTGTACGGAGCAGAGAATTTCAAACTGGGCGATTATACGCGAGTGCAATTGACGCGCAGGTTCTAAGCAAGACAGCACCACCGTCCATTGGTCTTGTACAACCCCTGATTATCCATAGCGACATTAGCACAAGTCAATTTAAATAACTATTGACAATGATTCTCACTATTAGTATAATAAACATCAGAAAAAGGAACTAATTTAAAATAGTAATGCACTGCCTGCTGATCTAAATCAGCTGAGCGCAGAGTGTAAAAAGAGAGCTGGGAGCTCCGTTGCGTAACTACATTACGCGCGGAGTTCTTCTTTTTGCCGGCTGTTAAATTTTGGCAGCGAATTGCTGTTGGGCGTTTCCTAATTAATAGAGCAGAGGTGTAAACAGTGGACGGATTTATCTATTTGGTTCATTTATTTCACAAAGGCGGTTTTGTCATGTATCCCCTGTTAATTTGTTCGTTGCTGGCGGTGATGATCGCCGCCGAACGGGCGTATTACTACCGCCGCCACCGGCGGGACGGCGACGGGCTGAGAGCGCAGATCCGCGATGCTCTGGCGGCCCGGGACTGGGACGGGGCCATCGCCGTCTGCGATGCCTTCGATACGGTCATGAGCCGGACGGTAAAAGCCGGCCTGCTGCAGGCCCGCTACCCCCAGGCTGGCACAATGACGGTAAAGGCGGCGTTTGAAGAACGGATGGCGGTAGAGGTAACCGGCCTGAAAAAGCATCTTGACTACCTGAGCGCTATCGTTACCGTTGCCCCGTTGCTCGGCTTGCTCGGCACGGTTATCGGCATGATCGGCTCCTTCAGCGTCATGGACGGCTCCGGCGGCGGCGCGGCGGCTATCAGCGGCGGGGTCGGGGAAGCGCTGGTGGCGACGGCGGCTGGCCTGTGCGTGGCCATACTGGCGTTTGTCATCCATACTTTCTTTTCCCATCAATTCGATACGGTCCTGACCGCCACGGAGGACCTGTGCTTCTCCGTGTTAGAACACAAGCGGAGGGAAGCGGCATGAAATTCAGAAATGGCCGCGGTATTTCCCCACCGTCATTTATGATTATTCCCATGATCGATATTATTTTCTTTCTGCTGGTCTTTTTTATGATGAACAGCTTGCAAACGACCACCCAACGGGCGCTGGCCGTGCAGCTGCCCCAGGCGGCGCGGGCGGAGGTGCCGTCCCAGCTGCCGGTGATTATCAGCGTTGATGCAGCCGGCCGGATCGCCCTGGACGGCCAATTTGTGTCGCTTGAGGGCGCAGCCGCGCAACTGCAGGCGCAAGCAGCGGCCAATCCGCAGTTGGCAGTAATCCTGCAGGCCGATAAGTCAACCTCTCACGGCCAGGTGGTAGCGGTCATGGATATGCTTAAAGGGGCCGGCGTAAAAAAACTGGGTATTGCCGCGGAAAAGAAAGCAAGGTGATTTCATGACAGAATATTGCAGCTGGCGGCGGGCGTTCCTGTATTCGGGGCTTTTTCACCTGGCTGTGGCCATTTGCTTCGGACTGGTCTTTAGCGGCAATATGATCCACCGGCCGGAAGCGGAATATGTCATTGATCTCGATATGGTGGATTATCAGCAGGGCAGCGGTCAGGCGGGCGGCGGCACGCCGCAACCTGCGGAAGTCCAGCCGGAGCCGGAGCCGGAGCCGGAGACGCCGCCGGAACCGGCGGCCCTGGCGCCGGAAAGCATTGCCGTACCCGCCGCCGCCCCGGTAGCGGCGCCGGCTGCCGCTGCCAAAACCAGCATTGCCGGCAGCAGCGGGGCCGGCAGCGGGGCCGGCGACGGCGACGGGGCGGGTGACGGGCGCGGTTATGGCGAAGGCAGCGGTTACGGTGCGGGCAGCGGCAGCAGCGGCGTCGCCGGCCCCGGCAGCGGCCCCTTTGATTTCAACGGCTTCGCCAACGCGGTTGACGCCAACAAGCAGTACCCTTATATGGCGGTAAAACGCAATATGCAGGGAACGGTTACGGTAGCGGTCACACTGGATGCGGACGGCAATCTGGTAAGCGCCAGTACCGTCGGTTCGGCCACCCGCCTGCTGGAACAGGCCGCCCTGCAGGCCATACGCGCCGTATGCCCCTATCCCAATGCGCTCAAAGCGCCGGTAAGCTTTACAACCACCGTCCATTTTGTGTTAAAGTAATCAAAATTATGAGGCCAATGCCCGCCGGCCGCCAGCCTGAATGGGGCCGGAACCAAGAGAAAGTTTAAGAAACCAGGGGGAATCACCTTGAGTAAAAAAAGAAGGGCCCGCTGCGCGGTCGCCGCCTTGTTGACGGCCAATATATTTGCCCTGTGGAGCGGGGCGCTGGCGGCCGAGGACACCGCCAAAACCCGGGACATCGTCGTCGAGGCGGACGCCGCCAGGGAGGAAGCCAAATACGAATCCCAAAGCACCACCATCATTACCAAGGAGGATATTGAGCGCAAACAGGCCAAAAGCGTCGAAGACATTATCTTCGATGAAACCGGCGTAACCCGGACCGTCGACGCCATGGGCCGGGTAGGCGTTTCCATCCGGGGCGCCGAACCGCGGCATACGCTGATCTTAGTGGACGGCCAGCCCGTCATGGGCGACTTTGCCAAATACTCCGGCGCCGGTGATGAGGTGATGCGGTTAGGGGCGGAGAATGTAGAGCGCATCGAAATCATCCGGGGCGCGGCATCAGCGAAGTATGGCGCCGACGCGATCGGCGGGGTCGTCAATATTATTACCCGCAAGGCAGCGTCTAAACCGGGCTTGCAGGTCAATGCCGAAGGACGGCGGATCAGCGGCGACGGGGATATATTTCCCTATCAGAATATCTTCCTGCGCGCCGATACCGGCGAAGTAGGAAAATTCCGGGTAGGCTTATATGGCAGCAAGCGGGAGATCATGCCGGTCTATGGGACTACCTATTTCGGCGGACTGGCCGGCGGCGAGAATGTACGGAACTCCCTGCGCTACTATGGCGATATCAAGAATATCGGCTTGATCGGCAGCTACGAGATCGATGACCGGAACAAGCTCGAATTCAACATCGACCGGCTGAATGAAGATCTCGAACGGTATGTCAAGCATTCGGACTCAGGCATGGAGCCGCAGCAGCATTTTAAACGGGAGATGGACCGGAATACGTACCGGCTGTCTTACAGCGGGAATAACGGCGGCAATACGGACTGGAAAATCGGCCTGGACTACGCGAAGCTGAATGAGGACGACCTCACGCTGTCCTCCAGGTACAGCAATTCGCAATACGAAGGGAAGAACACCTTAAACTATATCGATGATATCGAACATAAGCAATGGAACCTCAAAGCGTCGGCCAATACGCAGGTCAATGACAGGCACCTTTTGACTTATGGTTTTGGTTATATCAAGGAAAACGGCGTAGGGAGCCGGCTGAAAAGCGCGCCGGATACCTATACGCGCTACATCGACCCCTGGGATTATGACAAGAATCTCTATACCAAAGGCGGCACCGGGGCGCCCGCCTCCAACGTGCATGATTACGAGCTGGTGCGAAATGAAGCCGGCGTACCGTACTATGACCAGGACTATGAATGGTATGGCGCTCGTGATGAAAATGGAGCAAACATAGTTCCCTCTTTTACGTACCTGGATTTCCTCGAGTACACAGCTTACGCAACAGGAGCCCCGGCGGACGTAGTGGCCAGGCGGGACGCGTTTGCCCTACAGCTGAAAGCAGAAAATCCATCGCTTACTCTTAGCAATGCCTCCGCAATTAACCATTATTACGCCGATTGGTATCGGGACGCCACTTATAACGGGAAGACGTTTCAAGAAGAATACAACAGCCGGCAGAATCGCCAGCAGGTAGGCCGGGCGGAAATCAAAAAGCAGCACTTTTTCCTGCAGGATACCTGGCAGGTGGACGCCGATACGATCCTCGCCCCTATTTTCCGCGTCGACCACAGTAACCTGTTCGGCACGAACGCCACCTTCAACATGGGGCTGACTCATAATATCAACGGGAATGCCAACCGCCGCTTTAAAGCCAACATCGGCACCGGCTATACGGAACCGGGCATGGGCGAGCTCTATTACAACTGGGAAATGTATGCGGGCATGCCGGTTGATATTTTTAAAGGGAAGCTGGGTTATTACTGGGTCGGCAATCCTGATCTGAAACCGGAAAAGTCAGTGAATTTCGATATCGGGATTGAGGGGGAAAACAAGAATACATCGGCTCGCTTCAATGTCTTCCACAATCGTATTGATGATTATATGTCAACGTATTTCACCGGCTATTTAATGGATTTTGGGCCCACCGATTCCGAAGGCTGGAAATGGCTGGCCCCGCCGGATATGATCTACAGCTTCAAGAATATCGGCAAGGCGGAAATCACCGGCGCCGAAGCAGAGGTACAGCAGAAGTTCGGCAGGCACTGGACCGGGAAGCTGGGCTATACCTATCTCTATGCCCTGAATAAAAGCGATCCCGATATGCCGCGGCAGCTGCTGGACAAGCCGCAGCATAAGGTCGATATCGGCATCACCTATGAAAACCTGAAAGGCGGCTGGCGCTCTTCCCTCTGGGGCAATTATTATATCAATATGCTCGACAGCAACAGCGTGGCCAATAACGGCAATTACCTGGAGTATGACGAAAATGGCGACCTGAAGTATAATTTTGCCGAAGGGGGCAAACAGACCTATGAAAAGAAAACCTTCGGCCTCTGGAATTTATTGATCCAAAAAGACTTGTCGAAAGATTCGCTGGCCTACTTTGGCATCGACAACCTGTTCAATCATCGCGATGATGACCGGGCCTTCCAGGAACGGGTCTATAAAATTGGCCTGAATATGAAGTTTGGCGCTGCTGCGGGCAGCAAGAAGGAAGCGGACAGCCAAACAGACAGCGCCGCAACCGACGCACCGGCAGCAACGCAGGCAGCGGAGAACTGGTTTATCGAGAAACCGTTTGACGCCGATAAAAAAGAAGGCGTGGAACTGATCGGCGACTATCAGGCCCGCTGGAACGCTAATACCGGCAAGAATAAACCGGAAGCGAGAGAAACGGCGGGCGCCAGTGTGGGAGACGCCGCCAAGAATATCTTTGAGAAAGCGGATCACGGTTTTGAGCAGCGCCTGCGGGTCGGTATTGACGCCCGTATCGGCGATAAAACGAATGTCACCGTCCTCGGCAGCGCGGCCGGCATGAGCGGCGTGGATACAGCCTATGACGCAGCCGGCTCCAAAGGCCTGAACGAGCAGCGGCTGGAAAAAGCGGAAATTACGCAGAATGTGAAGAAGTGGGACTTTACGGCCGGCCGCCTGACCGAACCGCTGGGGGTTACGGGCTACTGGTTTGACAAGGAATATGACGGCGGCCGGGCCGTGTGGACGAATAAGCAGACCCAGGTGCGGATCGGCTATGGTGATTTCAGCCATAGCACCGGGATCACGGATTCGGCTTATACCCATGCGACCCATCAAGTCTTTTTCCGGGCGCCCACCAGAACGGAATGGCTGGGATATGACACAAACGACTATCCCGAGGAGGGCGCCCCTTACAAAGATAAGGTGGTCAGCGTAGACGGCTATCAGGGACTGTACCAGAAGCTGGCTCAGGCAGCCAGCCTGGAGGAACAGCAGCAGATTATCAATCAGTATTTGGAAGTCATCAAGCAAGACGACCCGGCTGCCTATGACACAATTACCTCTATGCAGATGAACCCTTCTATCAATACGTTTGCCTGGCAGAAAGTTACCGTTACGGCTGAGGGGACAGGAGAAAAGTTAGGCGAGTATATTGTCATGGTAAATCCCTCTGGGAATAATTCATTTAGGACGACAGAGAGGGTTTCTTATGCCGACTTTTTTGATCAGGAAGCCTTGGAAGCGGCTGCGGCAGGGACATGGGACAAGATCGAACCGTCTTTGGAAGCAAGCGGGGTAACCAGAGAATGGATCGGTCAAAATAATTCGGTTTTTCTGTCAGAAGGCTATTATAATTTTACCACTACCTTCTTAGGCTACGGCGAATACACCGGCGATGAAATCTTCCGGGAACTGGCTGTTCGTGACTGGGCTATTCCTGTGGATGAATTCGACGCAAGTGCTTTTACGGTACTTACGAAAGACGAAGCGAAGGCCAAGGCCATTACTTCCTTATGGGACAGCCAGAATACTTTTAAGCAGTTATGGACCAGGGTAAACTACTCACCATCAACAGGCGGGTTCCCGGAGGGACGAATTACTGGGGGGGCCGATGTAGGAGTGACGGTTAGGAATATTATTTCTAACATGGCGAATGTGGTGACCTGGGGGCCGGAAGACCGCAGCTCCCTGCCGCTGGAGTTGCTGGAACAGCTTGAGGGAAAAGTGATTCGGGTGTCGGGAACCGTCTTAGTGCAGGACCGGATCCCGGCGATCCATAATGCCGCGTTTGTCCAGGCCAAACAGCAGCTCGGCGATAATCTGGGCATTCAGGCCTGGTATTTGCGTTCGGTCAATGATAAGCAGCACGGCATAGCGGTGGCCAATGGCGATACGAATGACGTATATACCTTTGATCAGCTGGCCAATGTCGTCGGCGTGGGGGCAAAATGGAAGCTCAATGATCAAATCACTTTCTCCTATGACCGGGGACGGAACCTGACGGATTTTGGCCGGTTTATGAATGGAAAAACGCTCTATAGCCATACGGCGGGAACGTCGGACTTTGCGCTGGCCGGGCGCCAAGCGGGCGGCACGCCGCGGTTCTGGGTAGCCCGGGTGGATATCGGCCGCAGCGATACGGAGCAGCCGGGCAGCTGGAATGCCTTCGCCGATTACAAGCACTTTGAGCATGGCTCGTTCTTTGGCGGCAACGGCACCGAAGGAGTACCTGACCGCTATCTGGACGGTATCCGCAGCGTTACGGTAGGAGCCGGCTATGTACCGGCCAAAGACTTCCTGTTAGAAGCGTTCTATACCTTTGACGCGAAAGGGACAGGAAAACGGGATACGCTGTATGGACCGGAAAATTTCAAACTGGGAGATTATACGCGAGTGCAATTGACGCGCAGGTTCTAAGCAAGATGATCGTCTAAATAACCATTGACAATGATTCTCACTGTTGGTATAATAAACATTAGAAAAAAGCACCAATTTTAAAATAGTAATGCACTGCCTGATGATCTAATCAGGTGAGCGCAGAGTGCAAAAAGAGAGCTAGGAGCTCCGTTGCGTAACTTATATTACGCTCGGAGTTTTTCTTTTTTTCTTAGCAAAACAAAGGAGTGTGGACTGGATGCTTGGCTATGATAGAATTGTGCAGGATTCATGGCATGAGCCGCAGACGGAATTGCGCCCTGTCCGGTGCGCTTTCTGCAATAGCATGCTGTTTCGCGGTGCAGTGGAAAAAATCGAAATTAAATGCCCCAAATGCGCCGCTATTCAGGTTTTGCAACGCAACGGCGACGGCTGGATCAGTGAACGCAGCCTGCCGCGCAACCGGTTTGTCAGGCTGGGTTGTGCCCGGGCGCGGATGGTGACCGACAGTGCCGGGCGGCTTGTGGCCATTCCGGACCGGCCGCAGCGTGTCATTACTTTGAATTCATCCAACCTGGGGCTGTACGTGGCAACCGGCGGCAGGCCGGTCGGCAGGGGGACCGGCGACATGGCGCCGGCCATCCTGAAGGATGAAATCAGAAAAATTCCCACAGTAGGCCTGCCGCCCAACCCCGACTTAGAACGCATTATGGCGATAAAACCGGATTTGGTAATCGGCATGGCTTTTCCGGCCCATCAGTCGCTGGCAGTTGTGCTGGAAAGAAAAGGTATCCCGACGATTTTGCAGACGTTTGACCGTTATGCCGATGTCCTGGAAGCGCTGCATTTTTACGGAGAGCTAAACGGCAACGAGGGACTTGCCGATAAAAAAATCACTGCTATTGAAAAACAGCGGTGGCGGCTGATCGAACAGGCCGGCGGGCGG
The DNA here is from genome assembly GCF_007641255.1 of Sporomusa termitida. Classification (NCBI taxonomy): domain Bacteria; kingdom Bacillati; phylum Bacillota; class Negativicutes; order Selenomonadales; family Sporomusaceae; genus Sporomusa; species Sporomusa termitida. Next base: position 4,355,685 of record NZ_CP036259.1, on the reverse strand, counting down.
CCTTCGCCCCGGGTGCTTATTGTCTGGGCGATCGACGGCGGACTCTATGCAGCGCTTTCCACAAGTTTTATCGGTGACATGGTGAAACGGCTGGGGGGGGTGAATATGTCTGATTTGCTGGCGCCTATGGAGAAAAAATTAGCCTATGCGCCGCTGGATTTTAAAGCAATTGCTGCCGTTCAGCCTGATGTCATTTTATTCATTGACCACCGGTTTGGCGAGATGGCGAGTAAAGGACTGCAGGTATTGCAAAATCCCCGGTGGCAGAGTCTGGACGCTGTGCGGCAAAACCGCGTATATCAGCTCCCTTATTCTCTGTTTGCCGTCAATCCCGGCGCGCAGATTGAGGAAGCTTTGAGCGTCCTGGCAGGTTTTCTTTATAGAAAATAGAATGGATGATTATAGCACAAGAGGAAAGGAATGATTTTATATGCAATATATTGTTTTGTATTCATCACGGACCGGGAATACCAAAAAAATAGCGGAGGCCATCGGCAGCGTTCTGCCGGCGGCAACCCCCTGTTTGCCTGTTGGGGAAGCGCCGGTCGATTTAAATGCTTATGATTGCGTGTTTGCCGGGTTCTGGGTTGACCGGGGGTCGGCCGATCCCGAGGCGCAGCAGCTGCTGCGGCAACTGGAGCATCCGCGCGTGGCCCTGTTTGCCACCTTAGGGGCAGATCCCAAGTCGCAGCATGCGGCCGACAGCCTTAGCAATGCGGCGGCACTGCGTCCTGGCGGCCAGCCGCTGGTACATAGTTTTATCTGTCAGGGAAAAGTCGATCCGGAATTGATCGAACAAATGAAAAAAATGTTTCCGGCCGGCCATCCGCATGCGGTGGATGAAAAACGGGAAGCACTGCATAAGGAAGCGAGCAAACATCCGGATGAAGCTGATCTGGCGGCCGCTAAAGCGTTCGCGGCCGAGACCGTAAAACGACTGGAGAACCTGGGATGATGAAACTGCAAGACTTGTTGCAAACACTCTCGGCGGCAGAAAAAGCGCTCCAGCTGGGGTATGAGAAAGCCGATCCGCTGACAGGCGCTTTCTCCCAGAAACGGGTAGTGCATGCGGGTCTGCAGGGCTGTCCCGTGCCGGCCGGTCAAGCACAGGCGATCTGGCAGCAGGTTATGGAACGGCCGCCGGCCGAAAAAACAGAACGGTCAGCCTATATTCATATTCCTTTTTGCCAGACAAAATGTCTGTATTGCGGGTTCTTTCAAAATGCAGCCAATCAGGCGGCGGAAGACCGGTATATTGATTGTCTGGTCCGGGAACTGGAGGCTGACGCTGATCAGCCCTACCTGAAAGAGGGTCCGATACATGCCGTTTTTATCGGCGGCGGTACGCCTACCTCGTTGTCGCCGCACAATGCCCGGCTGCTGCTGCAGGCCATTCGGCGCTGCCTGCCCCTGGCCAACGACTATGAATTGACGCTGGAAGGACGCTGTCATGACCTGATACCGGCCAAGATGGATGTCTGGCTGGACAACGGCGTAAACCGCGTGTCACTGGGCGTGCAGTCGTTTCACACGCAGATTCGCCGCCAGCTGGGAAGAGTCGACGACCAGGAAACCGTACTCCGGCGGCTGGCCGCGTTAAAGGCTTATCAACAATGTTCCGTCATCGTCGATCTTATCTATGGCCTGCCTGATCAGGACATGCAGGCCTGGGAGGAGGATTTGCGGATTCTGGCCGATTCGGCGGTCGACGGCATGGACTTATACCAGCTTAACGTATTTGAAGGCAGTGATTTGGATCAGCGGATACTGGCGGGGACGATGTCCCCGGCGGCCAGTACCGCCCAACAGGCCCGGATGTTTGCTTTTGCCCAGGAATTCGTAGCGAAACGGAATTTTTCGCGGCTTAGCATGTGCCACTGGCAGCGAAATAACCGGGAACGCAGCCTTTACAATACGCTGGCGAAACGGGGGGGCGCCATATTCCCGTTTGGCTGCGGCGCCGGCGGTAATGCCGGCGGCTATTCGACCATGCTGCACCGGGCGCTGCAGCCTTATGAAAACATGGTCATGGGCGGGCTTAAGCCCTTCATGGTCCTGATCGAGCAAGCGCCGCTGCAGTCGGTGATCAACAGCATATTGGACCAGCTGGAGCGGGGCTGTCTGGATTTACAGCCGCTGATCAAGGCCGACGAACGACTGGCTGAGCTAAAATGGCTCTATGATCTTTGGGAACAAAGGGGGCTTGTGCATTACGACGGCGTTGTTTACCGCTTGACCGTGGCCGGCCAGTTCTGGCAGGTAAATATTGCCCAGACTACGGTGGAATGCGTGCAGGCGATTGTAACGCAGGAACACAGCATCGCCGTGCAGGGGGTCGCAGCGCAGGACCGAAAGGCGCGGCCGCCGGGGACTAAGGTTATGCCGCCGGGGCATCCGGCAATGGAGCTGAATCCGATACCAGGCCGGAAAAAAATTGCGTCCGGTAATTCCTCCTGTTAATGCGCTTGCTAACGCTCCCGGCCGCCGGAGTGTCAACATACCAAAGTGAACCGTTTAACCACAGCTCGGGATGCCAGGGAGGGGGAGAAAAGTGCCGCCGGTAGTATTGACTGTAATCGGTTTTCTCTGGATAGTTTTAGGATTGTTTGCTTATTATGTAAGGATAAAGCGGAATTTTTTTTGGGGTTACCGGACAGCCCGGGCAATGGCGAGTGAAGAAGCCTGGGTCTGCGCCAACCGTACCTTTGGTAAATTTCTGGGCATCGCCGGGGCAGTAAATGTATTATTAGGAGTGGGCGGAACCTTAACTGTCTATGCGCAGCAAAACCACCCGGCAATTTATGGAATAAACTTTCTGGTTTTTATCGTCGGCACAATTTTAAGTATTTATTTGACAGAACGTTGCTTATTCCAAAAATATGATAAATAGGTCCGGGACAATGCGAGCCAGGTACAGGGCACTCTGTAAACCTGGCTCTTTTTTGCGATATGGGGCACATTAGACGTAGGCAAAACTTCGCAATCTTGGTGCGCTCATTTGCCGTGGTGTTTGTAGACGGCTGCCCTTGGGCCTGCGGCTTGCTGCATGCGGGCGCGGCTTTGGCAACAGGATTTTTCCCGAATATGCCGAAATTATAGGTGGAACAAAATCTGGTTATTTGGCAATATAAGGAGGGATATTTTTTGAGAAGCGATTTTAGCTGCCTGTTTGCCGGTGAAGCCGGCTACGGGGTCATGAGTGCCGGTTCGACTGTGGCTAAGGCGGCCGGGCGTAATAACCTTTGGGCTTTTGTTGTAAATGAATATCCGTCGCTGATTAAAGGCGGCCTGAACACCTGCCTGGTTCGTCTGGCGGCTGCGCCGCTGCCGGCCCATGAAGAGATGATTGATTGTCTGGCTGTGCTGTCGCAGGACGGGATGGAACAAAATTACGGCCGTGTGCAGCCTGGTGGTCTGCTGATTGCCGACGCCTCGCTCGCCGTCGACAGTAGCCGGCTGGCCCGCGGCGTGCGGGTTTACCAGCTGCCGCTGCTGCAAAAGGGCAGCGGCGATGTAGCTAAAATTATGTCCAATAGCGCGATGCTGGGGGCGTTTTGCGCGCTCAGCGGTTTTCCCGCTGACCTGATCGAAGCGGTTTTGGCCAGCGAATTTAAACCGGAGGTGTTTGAGAAAAACCGGCTTTTGCTGCGGGCGACCTATGAGCTGGCAGCGCAGCAAACGGCGGCAGCCGTGTTTCCCCTGCCATTTTCTGAGCCGCCGGCCAGGCGGATGCTGATCAACGGCAATGATGCGATTGCCATGGGCGCATTGCAAGGCGGCTGCAAGTTTGCCGCCGGCTATCCGATGACGCCGGGCTCCAGTGTGCTGACCTATCTTGCCGACTACGGCCCGGCTTTCGGGCTGGTATTTAAGCAGGCAGAGGATGAAATCGCGGCCATCAATATGCTGATCGGCGCCGGCTTTGCCGGTGCGCGGGCGATCGGCGCCACCAGCGGCGGCGGCTTCTCGTTGATGGTGGAGGCGCTCGGTTTTGCCGCGCTGGCCGAAGTGCCGCTGGTAATGGTCAACGCCCAGCGGGGCGGTCCCAGTACCGGCCAGCCGACACGCACTGCTCAGGCCGACCTGGCGTTTATCCTGAACGCGTCGCAGGGTGAGTTTTTGCGAATCGTGGTCGCTCCCGGCGACATCGAAGAGTGTTTTTTTGAAACCTTCCGGGCTTTTAACCTGGCGGAGAAATATCAATTGCCGGTCATTATCCTGACCGATAAATATCTGGCCGATTCGGCGGCAACCCATCCTTTCTTTAAGACCGAGGGGCTGGCAATCGAACGCGGCAAACTGGCCGACCCAGACTGGCTGGCGGCACATCAGCCCTATAAGCGCTATGAATTCACTGCCGACGGCGTGTCGGCCCGCGCACTGCCGGGAACCGGCGGCGGCCGCCATATTGCCACCAGCTACACCCATGGCGAGGACGGCTTTTATAGTTCCGGCAACCGCGAGTATGCCGGCAGTGAACCGGAAGTCACCGTTAAGGCTCTTGACAAGCTGTTTGACAAAGAGCCCCATATTCTGGCCGAGCTTGAGGCTGTCAGGCTGTACGGGCCGGAGACGGCCGAGCTGACGCTGGTTGTCTGGGGCTCAACCAAAGGCGCGGCGCTGGCAGGGATGGAACTGGCGACAGCGGCCGGCCTCAGCGTCAACGTCCTGCAGGTCGTCTATTTGTCACCCTTCCCGGCGGCGGCAGTGGCGGCGATCCTCGGCCGCAGCCGGCAAACGCTGCTGGTGGAAGGCAATAAAACGGCTCAGCTCGGCGGGCTGGTACGCATGCATACCGGCATTCATCTCGCCAACCGCTATCTGAAATATGATTCGCGGGCCTTTACGCCGTCGCAGATATTGCTGAAAATCAAGGAGGTGCTGGCATGAGTGCGTATGATGCTAATCTCGACTATGTTCCCACCTGGTGTCCCGGCTGCGGCAACTTCGGCATTATTAATTCCCTGAAAAAAGCGTTTGCCGTGCTGGAACTCGATCTTGAGCAGACCGTTCTGGTTAACGGTATCGGCTGCTCCAGCAAAATCGGCCAGTATATTAACTGCTACCGTATCGAAACCCTGCACGGCCGCACCCTGCCGGTGGCTACCGGCGTCAAGCTGGCAAATCACGGCCTGACCGTCATTGCCGAAGGCGGCGACGGCGACGGCATGGGCCTGGGGATGGGGCATTTTGTCCATACTGCCAGGCGCAACCTTGATATCAGTTATTTTATTCATAATAATCAGGTGTACGGCCTGACCAAGGGGCAAACATCACCGACCAGCGAGCCGGGTATGTTTACTAAGTTCACACCGCCGCCACTGGGCAATGTTGAACGGCCGGTCAATATCGTCGATATGGCGATCAGCCTGGGCGCCAGCTTTGTCGCCCGCGCCTACACCGGCAATATGAACCAGCTGACCGATATGATGGCGCAGGCGATCCGCCACCGGGGCTTTGCCGTGGTCGATATCCTGCAGCCCTGCGTGTCCTTTAACGCTGTCAATACCTATGCCTGGTACCAGCAGCGGGTCCGCACCATTGGCGGCGATCATGATCCGTCGGACCGTGAGCGGGCGAAGGCCCTGGCCGGGATATGGGGCGACGAGATTCCTGTCGGCGTATTTTGGCGGGAGGAAAGGCCCACCTTCGCCGACTCGCTGCCGCAGCTCAAAGGCGGTCCCCTGACAGCGCAGCCGCTGGCCGGCGCCGATATCAGCAGCCTGATGGAGGAGCTGGCATAGACAAGCGTTGAGTGCTGTCCATATTGCTGATGCTGTGTTAAGTTCAACAATGACGATTTTACCAACAGATAAATTCAGGTTGCTTGCTTAGTTGCAGCAGCCTGGATTACTCGAAGATTGAGAATATAAAAGCCATGATATCTGCAGTGACCGGCAAGTAAGCGCGCCCAATTTCTGCTCATTTTCTATCAAGGTTGCCCGGACACGGGCTGTGACTTAAAGGTAGTATCACAACCGTCACCGCAACTAGCGGAAAATACGGATTCTAACCTGTCAGCCGAATTGGCTGACAGGTTTTTTCAGGAGCAGGCAAAGGCCTATTTACCTGGTTTATAAGGCACGCACCTCATTTAATCCCGGTGTTTGCTTGTATTTTATGTAACAATTAGTGTTAAAATAAGGCAAGGAAAAACAGTCCTATTTCGCTGGCAGAAATAGTAAAGGGGAAAAATATAAAATGAAAAGATCATTATCAACGCTAGCGGTATTAATAATGCTTACTATGATACTGAATGCGTGTGCCTTTTCACCTAAAAAACAAGTGACGCCGGATGGTTCACATATTAAATCGGTAACGGCAATCACTGAAGTGTTTGGGGACGGGCAAAAGTTAATTGCCGCAGCAGTAGAATACGACAAAGAGATTGATAATGCAAAGCTCACCGCAGCCGCTTTCTCAGTCGCGGGCAGGAGTATAACAAAAGCATATGTCAATAATGCAGCCGCAAAGGCCCTGCAAGGCAAAAACGGCAGGTATGTCATCCTCGAGCTTTCTGAAGCGGATAAAAATGCTCTGACATTTATTCAACAAGGACGAACCAAGACAAGAAAGGAGCCCAAGGTTTCTGTCCAACAGACTGGCGATGTTATAACTGCTGCGGGCGAAAGTTATACGCCTTATCCTGATGTGCTGGAAAACAATAAAGTAATCAATCTGGTAGTGGACGATTTTAAGCAGCTTGAATACGAGGATCCTAAAACAGGAAAAACGCTGAAGTACAATTTATTTATACCTAAAAACTACAATGAGAATAAGTCCTACCCTTTGGTAACTTTTATTCATGACGCAGGGGCAACCAGCGACGTAACCGACACAACGCTGATCCAGGGCCTTGGCGGCGTGATCTGGGCAACCCCGTCAGAACAGGCCAAACGGGAGTGCTTTGTCCTTGTCCCCCAGTATTCTGACCAAATTGTCAATGATAAGTTAGAAGCAACAGCCTATCTGGATATTACAGTAGATTTAATAAACTCGATCGTCAGCCAGTATAACCTGAATAAAAACAGATTATATGTTACCGGCCAGGCGGGGGGAGCCATGCTGGCCATTGCCATGATGATAAAATATCCCGACTTTTTTGCGGCGCCATTGCTCGTAGCCGGTCAATGGGAACCGCGGGCAATGACTGTCCTGGCTAAAAAAAATATGTGGATTATCGTTGCCGAAGGGGATCAAAAAGCTTTTTCCGGTATGAATGCCGGCATCGCGAGAATGGAGACAGCAGGAGCGAAGGTTAGTAAAGCAATATGGAACGGCCAAGCCGGTGAGGAGGAATTGGCGTCTGAGGTGAGGAGGATGATTGGGGAAGGCCGCAATATTAAATATACGGTGCTGAAAAAAGGAACGGTAGTGCCAGCAGGTCAGGCGGATGACGCCGACGGCAATCACATCAATATATGGAGAATCGCCTATGCTGTCGAAGGCCTGAGGGATTGGCTGTTCACACAGGCAAAAGGCGAAAATGTCCATAACAAGTGAAAGATGGCTCTACCCATGCTTAAATGGGTAGAGCCCTCTTTCCTGTTGGTTACCGGTTTGGGGGCAGCCGCTGTCTGGAAATGTCTGCCAGGGCCCTTGTTCTCAATCCTCAATATCCTCGTTGATCCACAGATTCGCCAGATGTACAGCGCCGCGGAAACCCATCAAGGGCGGTTCATAAGGATGGAGGCGCCATTTTATGTCCGGGTTGGAAATTTGCAGCTCCGTATTGCGGCCCGCCCAGGCCAGCGCTTCGCCGCTGGCCATGAGATAGCCTTTTTTATGCTCTTGTACTGCCCGGGTCCATTCGTCCTCGGAAAAATAGGGGATGTCCCCGCTGGCCATCTCGGGGCAGTCGCACCAGCAGGTTCCTTTGGCCAGGGCAAGCTCGCCGCAGCCAAAAGCAAGAATGCCTTTGACCACATCCGCGTGTCCTCCCAAAGACAAGGCAGCTTCAGCGGGATGTGCTCTAACAATGTGCTGGAAGGACGGCATGACAGGCGCAAGCTGCTGCCGGGAGATTTCCCGCTGGGCCCGGAGAAAAGCGGAATCGGCCGTCAGACCGGCTATTTGGCCAATTTCCTCCAGCCACCGTCTGGTTCCGTCCAGGCCGTAGGGCCGCCCCAGCAGATAGGGCGTCCCGAAGCGCTGTTCTAAGTGTTGGGCAGCAGGTTCGCCCTCGCGCCGGATAACAAGATTAATATGGGCGCCGCCCATATGTTCAATTTCGGCAATGGACGTAGCCGAGGTCAGCACACACAATGGCTTGATGTTGAATGTACCCTCCAATATACGGACCAGCTCGATCGCGTCGGCCTGAAAGCGGAACAGATCAGCACAGGAGCCGATGATATTAAAGGTTGGCTGCGGCGTTCGTTTCACAGCCGCCGGCAGCGTTGTGGCCAGCAGCAGCAGCGCTGCCTGTACACCGCGGTGCTGCGTGACATTAAAGCCGCCGTACCCGAACGGCAGTAGGCGAACGCCGGGATATTCCGGCTGCAATTCTTCACAGAGAGCGGGAAGATCTGTCCCGATCACCGCGGGAATTGACGAGGGCAACAGGAAAATCACGCGCGGCTGATCGCGCTTTACCACATTGTCGATGGTATGGTTAAGCCTCTCAGTACTGCCAAGGGCGATATCCGTTTCGTCGATATGCGTGGAGTAGAGCTTGCAGGCGTCATGTACGCCTGCGCGTTTGAGCGTTACGCTGCTGTAGAGCATGTGTCCCATACAGCCAAATTCCACCAGGGCGGCATCGCGGATGGTGGCAAGTGTCCACAGAATACCCATGCGGCCCGAAGGCAGCGGCTTAAAGCGATGCAGACCCATGGGCAGGCCCTCCTTTCTTGGCTGCGTTCATTTTGTCCAATATGCTTACGATTCTTTTTAACAGGTGACTCGTCCGGCCATAGCCCACTTGTCCGTAAAAATCAAACAGATCCGGTACGCAGGGAATGGTTTTGTGGGTAGCCGGCAAATAACCAAAGTTTAAATCCGGCGCCAGCTTTTCCAAAACCGGCAAATCTGCTTGGGCATTCACCATCCGGCAGACCCAGGGATTATGGCCCATGGCGGTAAGCTCCCGGGCATAGTCCCTGTCCTCAGGATAATATTCCTCCAAATGCAAAAGCAGCGGCTCCATGCCCAGCCCGGTAAGATAGACGGCCAGCGGCAGGGGGATGTCAATTCGGGGACAGAATACATACCGGAGCCCTTTGAGCCTTTCCTGCGCCGCCTTCTGCCAGGCCAGGGCCTGCTGCCGTTCTTCTGCAAATGTATCGCCCCAGGCCAAGCCGAACCGTGCGGCCAGGGCCGTGTAGGCCTTGTCGATGCTTTCCACCGCATACAGCGTGTGCAGGGCGATAGCGGGCACGCCAAATTCCCGCTCCATCCTGGCGGCCAGCGGCTGCATAAAGGGAGAAACCACCAAATTCAGGGCGGCGTCCGGCGCGCTTTGGAAAGCCTGCAGGGAAGAGCCCGGCGCCAGGTAGCGCAGCTCCAGGCCGCGCCGCGTGAGCGCCGGCAGCAGGGACGGCAGGGGGATATGTTCTTCCGCCGGGGCGCGGCCCAGCACGTTGACACGGCTGGATTCTGTTGTTTTTGCCGCCATCAGCGTGCCCAGCGCCGCCATCATTTTCCACGAACCGGGAGGATAGCTGATGTTTTTGAACTGGCCCAGCAGCACGAAGGTGACGCGGGCGGACAATTCAGGCTGAACTTCATTGACAATTGCCTGGATGTCCTCGCCAATCAGTTCCGGCACGCAGGTGACAATCAGCAGAATGGCCTTGGCGCCGGCCTTGTCCATTTTTCTGAGGGCCGCGATCAGTCCGGCCCGGCAGCCGAATACCACCTCGTGCGCGTCCAGCACATACAGCCAATGCAGCTCGCCGTGCCGGCCTTCCGGCTCGGGGTTGAACAGCCGCGAGTGCGTGGCGCACTCCGGCATCCCCACCAGCAGCGAAGACAAATCCTTAATTTTTTCTACATTTACCGACGCGATGCGCATCGGGCAATGGCTGCCGGGGGCAACGGCGGGCGTCAGGAACTTGATGCCGGAGTTGGATTTTACCGCCGACAGGCGTTTTAAGTGGTTCAGCTTGTTTATGACGTTTCGCCTCCTTCCAGCAGCAGCCTGGCAAGTGCTCGGTAATGCGCCGCCATCGCGCAAGCCGGGAAAGCCTCCACCACGGTTTTCCCCTGCGCCTCGGCCTGCTGCACAAAAGGCTCGCGGGGCAGGCGGTACATGACCGGCGCTTGCAGCTCCGCCGCCGCCTTGTCCACCAGCTCATTTTCGTTTTCAATGTTCTTGGCGTTCAGGATCAGGCCCCGCAGCGAGGCGTAGCCGCGCTTGCCAAAACTCCTGACCGCGTGGGCAATATTGGCCGCTGCATAGAGGGCCATCATCTCACCGGAGGTGACAATGCACACCTCGTCGGCATAGCCGCCCCGAATGGGCATGGCGAAGCCGCCGCAGACCACGTCGCCCAGCACGTCGTACAGCACGATGTCCGGTTTGTAAATTTCGTAGGCGTCCAGCTCCGCCAGCTTTTCAAAAGCCGTAATGATGCCGCGCCCGGCACAGCCCACGCCGGGAACCGGGCCGCCTGACTCCACACACAAAACGCCGGTGCTGCTTTTGAACACCAGGTCGTCCAGCTCGGCGTCGCCCTTTTTCCGCAGGGTTTCCAGCACTGTGGGGATGTTTTTGCCGCCGGTCAGCGTGCGGCTGGAATCGGCCTTAGGGTCGCAGCCGATCTGCAGCACGGTCAGCCCCAGCGCCGCCATGGCTGCCGCTACGTTGGCTACGGTGGTTGATTTGCCGATACCGCCTTTGCCGTAAATTGCAATCTTTTTCATCTGGCACCTTCTTTCATGTAGGAACGTTCGATCAGCCACTATCAGGTTATCCCCGTAGGCGACGGACAAATTCTCTGTGGCAATGCTGTTCAGCTTGGATCATCCTTTCGTTAGCGGCTTTTCATCAAAAGATAGAGGAAATACGGCGCGCCAATAATCGCCACCATGATGCCGGTGGGAATTTCCGACGGCTGCAGAATAATCCGGGCTGCAGTATCTGCTGCCGAAACCAGTACCGCTCCTGTCAGCGCACAGGTGGGCAGCAATATCCGATGTCGCGGTCCTACCAGCCGCCGCGCCAGATGGGGTGCGATCAGGCCCACAAAGCTGATGCTGCCGCTGACCGCCACGCAGGCGGCGGCCAGCGCGACTGCAGCGGCAAGCAACCGGCGCCGTTCCCGTTCCACCGCCGCGCCCAGGCTGTGGGCCACATCGTCCCCCAGATTCAGCACATCCAGCACGCGGGCCTTGAACAACACATAGGGAATCAGGAGCAGCAGCCAAGGCAGCAGGGCCAGCACGAATTTCCAGTTGCTGGCCCAAATGCTGCCTGCCTGCCAGGTTGCTACAAAGTCAAACTGGGTGTCAGCCAGCTTGACTACCAGCACGGTGGTCAGGGACGAAATGCCGGCCTGCACCGCCACCCCGGTTAAAATCAGGCGCAGGGGCGCTACGCCTTCTTCTTTCTTGAAGGCCAGCGCATAGATGATCACCGCCGTTACGCCGGCGCCAAACAGGGCCAGAAACGGCAGCGTGAATACCGACAGAAAGGATTGCGTCCCGAAGAACAGCACATACAGGATGACCATCAGGCCCGCGCCGGCGTTAATGCCGAGCAGGCCGGGGTCGGCCAGCGCATTTTTGGCGACGCCCTGGATGATGCAGCCGGACAGCGCCAGTCCGGCCCCGACCAGGATGGAAACCACAATACGGGGCAGCCGGAAATCGAACAGAATAAGGTTTTCCCTGGCCGTACCGCCGCCGAACAGAGTGCGCAGCGTATCCAGCGGCGCCAGGTTCGTGTAGCCGGTGTTCATGCTGATGATAAAGGAAAGCAGGAGCAGCACCGAGCAGCCGGCAATAACGGCCGTGTGGCGCACAGCAATTTTTCTTGTGTAGGTTTGGTTTGTTTGCGGCTGGTTTGTCATCATAGTCCCATCCTTTGCTGGCGGGCCAGATATAAAAAGCAAGGAACGCCGATCAGCCCGATCAGTGCGCCGATAGGGGTTTCAAAAGGCGGATTGAGCGTCCGGGCCCCCAAATCGGCCAGCACCAGGAGCAGTGCGCCCAACACCGCCGAGGACGGGATAACCCAGCGGTAATCCACGCCCACAAAATACCGCGCCAGATGCGGGATGATAAGGCCGACAAAGCCCACAGCGCCCACAACGGAAACGGAAGCGCCCGCCAGTATCAGCACGATCAGGAAGCACAGCCCATTGCCCACCGCCGTATTCAGCCCCAAGCCTTTGGCCACATCCTGGCCAAGACTCAGCAGGGAGACGGAGCGGGCCAGGGCGATGGACCCCAGGAGTGCACCAAGTATCCACGGCGCCATGATTCTGATTTGCTCCCAGCTGGCAGCGGCTACGCCGCCGGTTGTCCAGAACATTATGTCCTGCGCAACATCGAAGTACAGGGCGATACCCTGACTAAGCGCCGCCAGCAGGGCACTGACCGCGGCCCCTGCCAATACCAGGCGCATGGGGGTAGCGCCGCCGCGGCGCAGGGAAGCGATGCCGCCGACCAGGGCCGCGCCTAAGGCCGCGCCCAGAAAGGAGAACAGAATGAGCTGCATATAGCCCAGACGCGGAAAGAAGGCAAAGCAGATGGACAGGGCAAAACCGGCACCGGCGTTCAGCCCCATCAGCCCGGAATCGGCCAGGGGATTCCGGGTCGTGCCCTGCATAACGGCTCCGGCTACGGCCAAGGCAGCGCCAACTAAGGCGCTGGCAATAACCCGGGGCAGGCGGAGGTCAAGAACAATTAAGTGCTGGGTATTCTTCGCATCAAAGCGAACCAGGGCGTCCCCTACGGCGAAGAACGGAATTGCCGCCGCGCCCCTGGTGATGGAAAACATCATGAGCAGGACCAGCAGCCCCGACCCCGCTACGATAATGAGCCACGCTGCCCACGGGCGGCCTTTTTTATTTATTTGAGCCGTCGGTGCCGGTTTGGTTGTCTGTTTCATGCCGGATATTTGCCTCTTTTCCTCAATGATAAAGCGTTTTTAACGAGAAAAAACAGGCACAGGCTATTTAAACAGTCTGTGTCCGTTTTTTAACTATTCCTCCGAAAATATCTGTGCCAGTTTGTCAGCCGCAGCCCGCATGGCCAGAGGCCCAAAGGTATTGAGAGAATCGTCAAAATAGATAATCTGTCTATTTTTCACTGCCGCTAATGACTGCCATACAGCGGAGGCTGCCTGCGCTTGCACAAAGGTCTGCGCAGTTTGCGTGGAATCCTGAAAAACAATATAATCGGGATTCATCTCAGCGACTGCCTCCAGGGATAAGGTTTGATAATCATCCGGATAGCCCGGGGGCTTAGCAATGCCGAAAGTTTCGTAATATTCCTTAGTGCCGCGGGAGATAAATGATTTTCCATCGGTGCGGAACAGGGCAATCGTTTTGTTGTTGTGTTTGCTCAACTTATCTTTGGTGGTAGCAATGATTGTCTCAGTTTCTTTAATGAAATCCCGGGCCAAGGCTTCTTTGCCGACAATTTCAGCGCAGGCTGAGGTCTGGTCCTGCCAGGAAGCGTTAAAATCAACTTGAATGACAGGCGCAATCTGCACCAGCTGGTCATAAATTTCAGCTAAATGACCTTGCCCTTTAAAAGTGACGATGACATCCGGGTTTGCTGCTAAAATTGCCTCTAAGTTCAACTCGCGGGCACTGCCTAAGTCTATAATGTCGGCTGTTCCCGCATAGGGTTTAAGCGTCTCCCATTCCGCCAACGCCTTCATGGCATTTCCCTTCGAGGCGCCCATAGACGCAACCGGCGGTGTTCCCAGGGCAAAGAAGTATTCCAGATACAAGGAATGAAGAATCGCTATTCTTTGCGGCGGCTCTTTTAAAACAACTTTATTGCCGGCGGCGTCTGTAATCGTCCGCGGCCACGCGGCTTGCATCGCCTTATTCCCGCTTGTTGCCGCCGGCGTGTTTGCACTGTTTTGCGCAGGAATTCCGGTACAGCCGGCCAACAGGCCTGTCAACAGCGCAAGTGAGACGATCAGTCCCAGTAGTCTTTTCATGCTGTTCCTCCAATGATCATTTAGAGCTGCATGGTCGCCGACAGCTTAACGGTACGGGGACCGCCTAATGTGGCAAAGCCCTCCATGCTGAAAGCACCTGCCCAATATTGTTTGTCAAACAGGTTTTCCACACTGAGCCGGTAGGTGACCGGGAGGCTATTGATCTCGGTTTTATAGCGCGCGCCGAGGTCATAGCGCACCCAGCTCGGTAGTTTGATGGTGTTGGCATTGTTAATATACTGGGAGTCGGTGTACACGGCCCGCAGCGACAGCGTCAGGTCCTTAGTCCACGGCGTATCCCACTCGACGCCGGCGTTCATCGTCCATTTGGGTATGCCAAACGGGGTGTTGCCTTTCGTTGCGGCTTCGGTTGCACTAGTTATTTCCCCCCGCAGATAACTGATGCCTCCCCAAAGGCGTACATTTTCGGCGATTTCGCCAAAGGTGTTCCATTCCACGCCGCGGCTTTCCTGTTCGCCGTCATAGGTCTGGGTTTTTTCATTGAGGCTGTTAGTAACAACCATTGTGTTGGGCCGGCTGATTTGAAACAAAGACAGCGTATTAGCGAATTTGCCTCTGTCCCATTTGACGCCGATTTCTTTTTGTTTGCTGGTATAGGGCGCCATTAGCTGACCGGAATTCGTATAGCCCAAGGTGGCGCCGACCTCGGCGCCGGGGGAAAGCGCTTCAATGTAGTTGCCATAGAGTGCAACCGAGTTGCCCCAGGGCTTGATTACAAAGCCGACCAGCGGCAGCGTTTTATCGGCGTCATGCCCGGCGGTCCGGACGCCGGTGACTGCATTGAAATTCCTGGTTTTGACGCTTTGCCGGCGTACGCCTAGGGTGAGCTGCACTTTTTCCGCCTGGAAGGAAAGGGTATCGGCCAGCAGATAACTGGACAGGTCCGACGTAGCCGTCTTCCCGCCCTGGCCTGTCCAGGCAACACTGTCAAATAAATCGGCGAAGGAGAAGGAGTCATCATAAATACTGATGGGGTAATCGCTCATATAAGGTGTGGTAACATAACGATTGAACGTGCTGGAATACTCGTTATCAAGAACGCTGGAACTCAAGACTAACTGATGCTTGACCGAACCGGTCTGATAAGCGCCGCGCAGTCCCAGTTCGGCTGAAGTGGCGTCGTTCCAAAAGTTTTGTTTAAAGAGATTGCGGGGATAGGCCGTTCCGTCGGCTTGAACAAGTAAAATATGATTGCCGTTGATGAAGCCGGTGGCCCTGGAGGCGGCTTGGCCGAAGCCGAAGTAGGTGGTTAGGTTGTCCTGCAGGTCATATTCGCCTTTAAACAGAATCCCGTTATTCCGGGTCTCACCCGAGGTGCCTTTAAGCAGATTAGTCGAACCGTGAGGCGCTTTAATATTATTGCTTTGCAACTGATACATGGAGATGAGGCCGTTTTCATAATAATCCTGGGAGCCGTAAGCATCCAGGGACAGGCGCCAGCGGTCGCGGCGGTAATCCACGCCCAGAGCGCCCAGCAGCCGTTCCCGGGACTGCCCGTCAGTTTCGGTGTCACCATCTGCGTAGAGGCCGTTGAAACGGACGCCCCATTCCTTGTTTTTGCCGAAGCGCCGGCCAAGGTCGAGATGTCCGCCCAAGTGGGACGAAGTGGTATAATTTGTCGTGAAGCTGGTGACGTCCTCGGCGCCGGCGCGTTTGGACACCAGGTTGATCGCACCGCCCACCGAGGCGTTCACGCCGCCGTAGAGCAGGGAACCGGGCCCTTTGAGCACTTCCACCCGTTCAAGAAATTCAACGGGAACCCGATAGTGCGGCGCCAAACCCTGCATGTTGTTAAAATAAAGATGATCATGCGCGATATCCAGGCCGCGGATTTTGTAATATTCAGCGGCCTGGCCGGTGGGAGTGGTGAAGCGGACAGACGAATCGTTGATGAGCACGTCGTACAGCGTGTTGGCCTGCTGGTCTTTGATGGTCTGGGCGGTGTAGCTGGTGACGTTAAAGGGCGTGTCCATAAAATCCCTGTTGCCCAATACGCCGAGATTGGCGCCGCGGGCCACCTGCCCGCCGGCGTAGGCCGGTGAAAGTGTTTGCCGGCTGGCGGTCACTTCAATCCCTGCCAGAGTAAATTCACGCTGCTTGGCCGTTGGTTTAGCAGCAGCGGCCGCCTGGGTATCGGTCTGGCCGGTCGTGGGAACCATTGCCGGCGTATCTTCGGCAGCGGCAATGGCCGGCGTGGGCCAGAACAGGCTGCTGCCGACCAGGGCGTAAAGCAGGCTTTTTCTGGCCGGGGACAATTTTTTCTTCATGCTGTCAACTCCTTTACTGGTGGAAATATGTTGTCTGCCTAGCTGCTTCAGCCACAGGGCCGTCAGGTGAGCCGCAAAACCCTACGCGAAAAAAGAAAATAGCAATACTTTTTATAATAATGCTTTTTTTGAATCGTGATAATGAGTATCAATATCAAAAACCAGTACTTATAGAATACCAAAAAAAAAAGTTGCCGTGAATGGAGATATTCCCAGGAAAACGTTTAATTAAATGGCGATATTCCCTGTAAAAAGTTTGAGTAAATGGAGATATTGCCAAAACAGCCGGAATTGTCCCCAAAAGATGACTGCGTACGGGTGGTTTTCCCTGAATAGGCCAGAACAGTTGCTGAAAGGTTTGACAGCGGCTACTAAAATTACTATAGTTATAATAAATGATAATTAATATCATTCATTATTAGGCAACTAATATTTATAAAAAGCAGTATACGACGTTGTTTTATCGCCTATGAACAATGATTTGACTTATAAGCGCGCCAGGCCGGCGGCTTTCAGCAAAGCCTGGACTTTATTGCGCAGCGCCAAGGTGAGCGGGGAGGGCTGAAAATGCACGTGGATATCGATCAACTGGCGGGAAACTTTTCCCGAATCAAATTTGAAATCATTGATGTGGTCAAGGTAGTTGTGCCGCCGGGAAAAAAGTGTTTCGGCGTTTTCACGCCGCCGGCCTCGGGTTTGATTTTCCCCCTCAGGGGACGGGCCAGAATGTTTTTTGACGGTGTGCCGTACGAGATGGAGCCGGGAAAAATTTTTCACGGCGGTCCGAATATCGCTCTGGACAAAGAGGTTGTGGGCGGCGCTGAATGGAATTATATGGTCGTCCATTATCAGGTTGACGACAGTGCCCAAAACCAGTTTCCTCAGGCATTTTCCCATTATCAGCTAGATGCGGGCTACAGTACGCGCATCAATGATTTGCTGTACCGTCTGTATAACGTCTGCATTACGCCGGGCAATCTGTCGGCGTTGCAGGCCCAGTCGCTGTTTTTCCGCATTCTCGATGAAATCTTAACCTGTGCCGGCCGCCGTCACCGCGAACGGGGCCGGGAACTGGTGGAGCAGGCCGTGGAATATATGAAGAATCATTACATGGAACCGCTTACAGTGGCCAA
This sequence comes from Sporomusa termitida, assembly GCF_007641255.1. NCBI lineage: Bacteria > Bacillati > Bacillota > Negativicutes > Selenomonadales > Sporomusaceae > Sporomusa > Sporomusa termitida. Next base: position 4,338,142 of record NZ_CP036259.1, on the reverse strand, counting down.
AGTGGCCAGCCAGTATGGCTTAAACAGCAAACAGTTCGCCTATTTGTTTCAAAAGCATACCGGTATGGCGCCGCTGGAATTTTTGATTGAGCACCGGCTGCGCCGCGCCCGGGAGCTATTGTACACCACAGCCTGCTCAATCGCGGATATTTCGGCCAGTGTAGGTTACTCCGACCCCTATTATTTCAGTAAGTTATTTAAAAAGCGTACAGGCTTTTGCCCCAGTACACTGCGTCCGGCCACCTGCCGCCTAATGAGCTTATGGCGTCCTTAACCGGCAGCGGTTGCTGCTACGGAGCGTAAAAGCAGGGCCGGAGCAGCGAAAAAATTGAAAAGCCGTCTGGAACATTCGTTTCCAGACGGCTTTGTTTGCTTTCTGTTAATTTGATAAAGAACCGCTTTTGTCCAGGGGCCGCCAGCCAGGGGATAAATAGGAAGAAAAATTTTGCCCGGTCAATGTATCGGCAATACCAGTGCGGAAAAGGCAAAGGGCTGTCACGCCAGAGAGTCGGCAAGACAACGAAGACGGCAACTCGGCACTTCATCAAGAGCCGGGAGCCGTCTTTTATGTACGCCCAGGCGCGGGCGAGGAAACTAAATGCCGGCTGCAGCGCGCCCTGGGGGTTGGAGGTTGGAATGCGTGCTGGAATTTACAATTTGGCCGGCTTATTCTTGGCAGTGATATGCTGAATGATATATTCGCGAAAATGAATTGCCGCTTTGGAAAAATAGCGTTTTTCCCGCCAGGCAAGATAAAGAAAGCTTTTGTAATCAAAATCCTCGACTTTTATTAAAACAAACGGTATATTGGGTTTTTTCCTGTTCGGTGACGGGAAAAAGGCAATGCCAAACCCGGCAGCTACTAAGTTAATAAGTCCCTGCGAGGTATCACAGGTACAGACAACATTCGGGTTAAACCCTTTTTTTCGGCACAGGGCATGGCAAGCTTCCTGGATACTATGATCTGCCTTTATGGTAACAAAAGGTTCTCCGGACAATTCCTGGAGAGAAACGGTACAACGATCTGCCAAACGGTGGAAGGGAGACACAGCCAGAAAAATGTCTTTTCCCACCAAGGGAACGCAAACTATGCCTGGCTGCTCGAGTTTCTTAATAACAAAGGTAAAGTCAACCTCCTCGTTTTCCAGTAACCTCAATTTGGCATTCTCATCTGTTGTCTGCGTAAGATGAAAATTTACTTTGGGATAAAGTTGCGCAAAGGAAGCTAAAAGGCCGCAAAATCTTTTGCTCATAAAGGTAGACGCAACAGATACATAACCCAATTCACTGCCGGACAGATCGGCAATCTCCTGGCGCCCGGCCTCAAGTTCATTCAGTGAGCGGGTCACCCGCTGTAAAAAAACCTGTCCGTATTCATTCAACACAATATTCCGCCCGGTGCGGTTGAATAAAGGAACGCCTATATCTTCTTCCAGCCGGGCGATTGTCACACTCAGCGCCGGCTGGGCAATTTGCAGGGCCTGTGCCGCCTTTGTCATATGTTCAAGCTTGGCCACTGTCTGAAAATATTTCAACTGCAATAAATCCATGCGCTTCTCCTTCTTGATTGATATGCAATTTATTATAATACCATTATAAAATATGTACTATTATTTATCAAATCTTTGCTTTATAATTAATTAAGTAATTTGATATTGATAATCATTATCAAATTGCTTGTATAGGACAAACAGAGTAATTAAAACTGCATTGGCTAATAGCGCCTTCGGATTCCATTGTTTATCTAAAATACAGAATGTCTTAATTTTTTTATAAAGGGGAGTCAGTCGGCTCGCAATTAGGTCAGCAGAAAAAAGGGGGTGGGAGCGCAGCACACCTGAAATAGCCGGTTAAAGCTTAACTGCTCTCATATGAGCCTGAGTCGCCAGCCGCATAACCAGAAGCCGGGGGCAACATGGAAACCACGGCATAGGGCGGAAAGCCGGGAAGAGGCTGGACGGAATGGGTTCGGTGGGAGTGAAGAATCGGACCGGGTATTTACAGTGTAAAAACACACATGTCTTGTGGGAGATTTGTTGAAGGTAAGGTTTATTTTTACTGGAGGGGAAAGTATTGGAATTTGGTAACAAAAGGAATAAAGGCAAGATCGGGCTTTTGGCTCTCGGTCTTGGCGTCGCAATGAGTTTGTCGGCTTACGCCGCTGAGGACGAGCTTATTTATCAGTTCGATGAAGTGGTGGTAACTGCCGCCGGCTTCGAACAGAGTATTGTCGATGCGCCGGCCAGTATTACTGTCATTACAAAAGAGGAAATCAACCGGCGCGGCTATACCAATCTCGCCGATATCCTATCCGATGTGGAAGGCGTTGACGTGCGTGGTTCCACCGGCAGACTGGGCGTATCGAATATCAGCATCCGCGGTATGAGCAGCGATCATACGCTGATTATGGTAGACGGCATTCCGCAAAATGGGTCTGGAACAAAGGATATCGGGCCTAACGGCTTTCATAGTTCTGTTGGCACCTTCGTGCCGCCCCTGGCGGCGATCGAACGTGTTGAAGTCATCCGCGGCCCGATGTCGACCTTGTACGGCTCCGATGCATTAGGCGGTGTAGTGAATATCATTACCAAAAAGGTAAGTGATGAATGGCATCATAACCTGACGTTGGATTACACCTTCTTCGATGATTCGGACCGGGGCAGCGTCTCCCGTTATTCTTTCTATTCGAGCGGTCCTCTGACCGAAGATAAAGTGGGACTGGCCTTGCGTGGTAACTTTCTCCGGCGGGCAGGCTCGATTAGTAAGAATGAACAGGGCAATGAGATGAGCGGCAGAGGCGCGAATGCAAATCCTGCGCCATTAAGAAACTACAGTCTGGGCGGCAAAGTGACATGGAAACAGGATGACAGCAACAGTCTTTGGCTGGACGTGGATACGGCTACCAGCGATTTTTCCGCGCCTTATGACGGTTCGAGTGCGGCAATGCGCTTTGAACGCGACAAGCTGACAATAGGCAGTGATAATAAGGTTGCCTATGGCGACTGGCGTACAACCCTGACCTATAACTCCACTGAAACAATAGGCTATGCTGACCGCAAGCTAAAGAACGACAACCTTATTTTTGATACCAAACTGGTTGCGCCGGTCAACGACGCTCATACGCTGACTGTTGGTGGCCGGTACTGGGATTCGCAACTGGAAGATGGCGTATTGACCAATAACGGCTTTGGCAAGCTTAGCATTAAAAGTACCTCACTTTTTGCGGAAGACGAATGGCAGCTGCAGGATGATCTGGCGCTGACCTATGGCGCGCGTTATGATCATTATGATACTTACGGCGGACATACCAGTCCGCGGGGCTACCTGGTCTGGAAGGCCTCTGACAAGTGGACGCTGAAAGGCGGTGTCAGCACCGGTTTTAAAGCGCCCAGCCTGGCACAGTCGACGGACGGTGTCACCGGCTATACCGGCGGGATAGGTAATCAAAATCCGACGCTTGTTTACGGCAACCCCGACCTCAAGCCGGAGCAAAGCGTGAATAAGGAACTGGGTTTTTACTACCAGGACCATACCGGCTTCAGCGCAAATGCCACACTGTTCCACACCGATTATAAAAATAAAATTGATTCCCTGGATCTTGGCGATAATGCCCAGACCTTCATTAATACGATCAAAGGCAAGGCCAATGGGCTTGAACTCGGCAGCAAGATTCCGCTGGCTGCAGACCTGGCGCTGAACCTGAACTATACTTACACGACGACCGAACAGATTGGCGGCAACGATGACGGCGCGCCGCTCAGCAGTATCCCGAAACACGCGGTCAACGCCCGTCTGAACTGGCAGGCCGACGAGAAAACCAACGCTTGGCTGAGAGCGGAACATCGCAGCAAGATGAACCGTTACACCACCAAGCTTACCACCGCTGCCCAACAGGAGCTTGAGTACTATAAAGCCTACACCGTGCTTGACCTGGGCGTAGCTCGTAAGCTGTCTGAGAATACCACACTGAATTTTGCGGTAAATAACCTGTTGGATAAAGATTTCAGCAAAGGCCGCTATGTAAACGGCACGTTTTATTATGACTATTTTTCCGCCGGCAGATCAACGGGCGGCACCTACCTGGCGGGGCGGAACTACTGGGTATCCATGAACTACAATTTCTAATTGTCCAAGCTTCCCTGGCAATGCAGATGAGGATTCCGAGCCTGCATTGCTGTTTTGCCGGCTGGCCTTTGTCATTCCGGCTCCTGATGCTGCAGAATAAAAAATTATCCTGCAGCTCAGGCGCATTTTGGAGGTGGGTCAATGCGGCTGTGTCGCTGTTTGCCGTAACCGGTGCAAATTTGTTTAGGTGTTGGCTCCGGCTAACCCGGAAGTGAGAAGGGATAGGGTATTGGAAAGCTATGAACAAGCATTTTTATATGACAAGGCCATTTATGGTTTTGCTGCTGGTCTTATTGTCGGCCCTGTCCATCCTGATCGGGGCTAAGAATATAGATTTGCTGCAGCTTAGCAGCAGGGATGTATATGTCATACTGATCAGCCGGGTGCCGAGGCTGATCAGTATTATTGTCGTGGGGATCAGTCTCGGCATTACGGGACTGATTATGCAGACGGTTACCAAGAACAAATTTGTTTCCCCCACCACCGCAGGGACTGTCCAGTGGACCCGTCTGGGAATCCTGGTTGCCATTTTATTTTTTGGCAGCGAAACCCACTTTACGAAGATGGCGGTAGCGTTTGCCTTTTCTTTGGCCGGTTCCTTCTTATTTATCGGTCTGTTGGCCAGGATTAAGGTGAAAAATGCCATTCTCATTCCCCTTATCGGGCTGATGCTGGGGAGCGTGGTCTCGGCGATTTCCACCTATTTTGCCTATCAATATGATTTAGTGCAGAATATGACCTCCTGGCTGCAAGGGGATTTCTCCCTGATTATCATGGGGCGGTACGAGCTGCTGTATGTCGGCATTCCCTTTTTAATTATCGGCTATCTCTTTGCCGACAAGTTCACTATTGCCGGCATGGGCGGGGATTTTTCCCGGAATCTCGGCCTTAAGTACGAACAGGTCGTTGCCGTCGGTCTTGTTATTGTGTCGATGATTATTTCTGTTGTCACAGTGACCGTTGGGGCCCTGCCGTTTCTTGACCTGATTGTACCGAATATCGTCAGCATGGCCAAAGGGGATAATCTGAAAAACAGCCTGCTGGATACTGCGCTTATTGGCGCGAATTTTGTCTTGATTTGTGATATCTTGGGCAGAGTGTTGCTGTTTCCCTATGAGATTCCGATTGGCATGATTGTGAGCGTTATCGGCAGCGCCATTTTCCTGTGGATGATTTTAAGGAGGAGCAATCATGCGGTTTAACATTTTTTGTACAGCCGCCGGCAGGTTGCGGGTGTCTGCGGACAAACGGGCGCAGACGATCCTGCTGCTGCTGGCGTTCCTTGCTGCCGCCGCGGTGGGCCTGTTCCTGCTTCAGGGATTAAGTGCGGAGAACGCTGCCTTTAATCTTCCCCGCCGTGTCAAGGCCATTGCCGCTATGGTACTGATCGCAATATGCACCGGCTATTCATCGGTGGTATTTCAAACCATCACGGAAAACCGCATTTTAACGCCCAGCGTTATGGGGCTTGATTCGCTGTATCTGTTCATTCAATCGCTGGTAGTCTTTTTGTTTGGCGCCCATCAGCTTACCACGATGGACGGTACGCTCCATTTCCTGCTGTCCGCCGGCGCTATGATGTTTGCCTCGGGCATTCTTTATCAGTTTATTTTTGATGGCGAAAATCGCAATGTGTATGTCTTGGTTTTGATTGGGATCATCATGGGGATTTTTTTCAGCGGCATTGCCTCCTTTCTGCAAATGCTGATCGACCCTAATGAGTTTTTGGTTTTACAGGATGCCATGTTTGCGAGCTTCAAAATCATCAATGAAGAGTTGCTGTTGATTTCTGCTGTCATCACTGCGGCTGTCTTTGTGTTTTCCCGGCGCGATTGGCCGCGTTTTGACGTATTGGGGCTTGGTAGGGACACTGCGATTAGCCTGGGTGTCAACTATAACAGCCTGGTGCGGCGTACCCTGCTGCTGATAGCCGTAATGGTGTCGGTATCTACCGCGCTGGTCGGTCCCATTACTTTTTTAGGAATTCTGTTAGTCAGTTTAGCCAGAGAGCTGCTTAAAACGTTCCGGCACCGGGACCTGATTCTGGGTGCTGTTTTGATTGGCGTGATTGCTCTGGCTTTGGGACAGTTTGTTGTAGAACGAATATTACAGACAGTAACTACGATTGGTGTCATCTTAAATTTTGTCGGAGGGACATGCTTTATCGTTCTGTTATTGAGGGAGAGCAAGCGATGATTGAGATTAAAAACGCATTGAAAAAGTATGGCAGCAAAACTGTGGTCGACCGGGTTTCGGTAACGCTGGAAGAAGGAAAACTCACTGCTTTTATCGGCAGTAACGGGGCGGGGAAAAGCACCTTAATCTCCATGGCCAGCCGTCTGCTGAAAATGAACGGGGGAAAAATTTATATTGACGGTACTGAAATGCAGCAGTGGAGCCATGAGCAGCTGGCCCGGCAAATTTCTATCCTGCGCCAGTCCAATCACCTGAGCTTGCGGCTGACCATCCGGGAACTGGTAAGCTTTGGCCGGTATCCTTATTCCCAGGGCAAGCTGACCGATGAGGATTATGTAAAAATCAACCAGGCCCTTGATTATATGGGCATTGCGTCTATTCAGGACAGCTTTCTGGATGAACTGAGCGGTGGGCAGCGGCAAATGGCTTATATCGCCATGGTGATTGCCCAGGACACCAAATACATCTTTCTGGATGAACCGCTCAACAATCTGGATATGAAGCACTCTGTTAAAATCATGAAAATATTACGTAAACTGGTTGACGAGAAGGATAAAACAGTTGTTATCGTCATTCACGACATCAATTTTGTTTCCTGCTATGCAGATAATATTGTGGCGCTTAAGAACGGCCGGCTGGTTAAAAGCGGGCCAACCGCCCATATCATCAATTCCGAAGTGCTGGCGGAAATTTATGATATGCATATCGACATCAGTCGGATAAGGGGCAACAGTATCTGCATCTATTATACCTGATGATTTTTCCCATCTATTAAAGGATGGAAAAATATAAAACACTATAAGGAGGCTTTTATGAAAAAACAATTAACTTCTTTGCTGGCTGCGGTTATGCTGGCCATGGTGCTGGCCGGCTGCGGGTCATCCGTCTCCGCTCCGCAAGCGACACCTGCCGTGCCTACCATTAAAGTAACACATATTCTGGGCGAGTCGGAGGTTCCCCTCAACCCGCAGCGGGTTGTTCTGTTCGATTTTAGTGCGCTTGATACGATTGATGCCCTGGGGGCGGCGCCGGCGCTCGCTTTGCCGAAGACCAATATTCCGCCTTTCCTTGCCAAGTATAAGGGCGATGCCTATGCCGATGCGGGGGATTTTTTTGCCAAGGATTTGGAAAAAATCAATGATTTCAGGCCGGATTTGATTATTCTGGGCGGCCGCCAGCAAAAGGTTTATGATGAGATGAAAAAAATTGCGCCCACAATTGTTATGGGCAGTATTGACAGCGCCAAATATATGGAGGATCTCTCCCGGAACAATCTGATGCTCGGTGAGATTTTCGGCAAAAAGGCGGAAGCACAGGCTGCTTTGGATAAAATCAGCGCCAGGATTAAAGAGGTCAGGGCGGTAGGCGAGAAGACCGACAGCAAGGCGCTGATTGTCCTGACCAATGACGGCAATATCAGCGCCTTCGGGGCCGGTTCCCGTTTTGGGCTGATTCATAACGTTTTGGGCCTTAAACCTGTCGACCCTGCGCTTAATGTCGGCCTGCATGGGGCGAAGATCGGTTTCGAGTATTTTGAAGAAAAGAATCCGGATATGATCTTTGTTGTCGACAGGACCGTTATTGTCGGCGGATCGCACAAAGCCGCCAGCACCCTCGATAATGCCTTGGTGCAGGCAACCAAAGCGGCCAGGAACGGCAAGATTATTTTTCTTGACCCGACTACCTGGTATGCGACCGGCAACGGGCTGCAATCTTCTGCCATGATGATAGAGGAAATTGCTGCGGTGCTGGGCATGTAAATGTATTGATGGCCACTTCCACCAGTGCGGTTTTGTCACGCGCCAGGGGCGATGCGGAACCGGCTAAGCCTGCGCGGGGCGCAGTTGAAAATATCGGGGTGGCAGCACGCAACCTAGAATGTGCTTACTTGCGCCTACTGCCATAACGGCAGTAGGCGCATTTGTTGTCCGGCTGTCGGGAATCATTAGCGGCGGCCAGCGGCAACTGGCTTATATACCATGGCCAAGAATTAATTTGTCCGGTTATACTAGAACTTTTATTGTAAGGAGGAAATCATGGACCATTTATGGCTGATATTTGGCCTGCTATCGGCATTTAGCGCTTCCTTAGTCGGGATTTTTGGCAAGCTTGGCTTACAGTCAGCCGACCCTAATGCCGCTACGGCGGTACGGGCGGTTATCATGGCTGTCTTTTTGCTGGCGGTTGTCGTTGCCCAGGGCAATATCCAACAAATTCCCGCGATTATTGCCGATAAAAGAGGACTGCTGTATATTGCTTTGAGCGGGCTTGCCGGTGCCCTGTCCTGGCTGTTTTATTTCTGGGCCTTAAAATTCGGCAAGGTTTGCCAGGTAGCTCCGATCGATAAGCTCAGTGTTGTGATTGCCACTGTGTTGGCTGTCGTCTTCCTCGGCGAAAAAATAAATTTTTTAAATTCTATCGGTGTCGGGCTTATTGCCATTGGCGCGCTGATTGTGGCAATCAGTTAAGCTGCGGCCAGGCAGTCAATGTAACGGCGAAATAGAGAACTTCTGTCAAATTTTCTACAGATTTGGCAGGAGTTTTTTATATTTAGGGTAATTGTCTTAGATAAAGTAGTGTGAGGGATCTGTGTTCCCCAGTAGCCTTGGCACAAGGCGCAACTATTGAAGCTGTCAGTGCTGGCTTGATGCTGGAACATAACTGCGGCAGGATAAAGGCGGGTTTAGGGAAAGAAGGGGAAAAATGGCCATTACAGTGAAAGCGTTATTGTCAACGCCGGCATTTGCTAATTTTGAGGTTTTGGCAGGGAAAAGCGGCCTGGACCGAATGGTGACTTCAGTTTCCGTCATGGATGCTCCGGATATTCACAATTGGATTAGGGGCGGGGAAATCCTCATGACAACCGGGTATATTATGAAAGACGATACGTTGAAATTTCTGGATTTAATTAAAAATATTAATCAGGCCCGGGCGGCGGCATTGTTTGTCAAGATAACAAGGTTTATTGACACTTTACCGGCAGAGGTCCTGGCGTTAGCCGAAGAACTGGCCTTTCCGATTGTATATATGCCGGTAAATCTCGCTTTTATCGATGTCATCCATCCTGTCTTGTCCCAAATTGTCAATGACCAGGCCCGGCGGCTGCAGCTTTCGGAAAATATCCACCGTTCTTTCACTAACCTGGTATTAAGCGGCGGCGAAACCGAGCAAATTATCAATACCCTGGGAACAATCATCGACCGGGACGTCGCTTATTTCGACCTTTACTTCAAAAAAAATTATATTGCCGCCAAAACACCCCAGTTCCGGGACAGTATATTGAACACGGCCCTGGAAGACCTTTTGCTGCAGTATATGAGCTATCCCATACGAATCGACAACAGGGTTTTCGGGTATCTGCTTTATTGCCGGCGAGAACAAGGCAGCAACACCGACGACTGTGACGACATTGCTGTCGAACATGCCAGCACGGTGTTAAAACTTAATGTACAGAAGAAAATATCGAATTTGGAGATTGAATACCGCTATAAGAATGAATTTATCCAGGATCTGATTATGAACAAAATTAAATACCGTGATGAAGTGACCAACCGGGCCGGCTTGTACGGCTGGGATTTTGCCCAAGGCCTGACGGCCGTGCTGGTTGAAATTCACGGCTTTAAGGCAAGCTATCTCGAGGCCGGCCACTGCCAGGCTATCGAGTCGCTGGAAATGACGCGTGAACAGATTTTTGCAACCTGCAAGCTGTTGATAAAACAGAACTTTGCGCCGCTGATTTTTGCCAGCCTGAGTGACAGTATCGTTTTTTTAATTGAGACGCCGGCCTTGCCTATGAGTGCTTTTCACAGCCAGTTAGCGGCTGTTTGCCGGGAAATTGAAACAAATGTGGAAAAAAATCATCACTTCTTTGTCATGATCGGTATTGGTAATCATAAAAAATCCGTAATGGACGTTCATTTGAGTTATCAGGAGGCAAAAACGGCAGTTCAGATTGGCCGATTACTCTATAAGCAAAATAAAACGGTTTTTTACAAAAACATTGGTGTGTATAAACTGCTGGCATCTTTATATAATACGGACGAAGCCAGAGAATTTTGTGATTTATCCATTGGTAAGCTGAAGCAGTATGATAAGAAATACGGCACTCAATTCTTGCCGACGCTGGTTTGTATTAATGACTGTGGCTGGAATTTAAGAAAAACTGCGGAAAAATTGTACATTCATTATAATACCATTAAATACCGGTATAAAAAGATTGCCGACATTCTCAATAGTAATCTTGACGATAGTGAGGAACGCTTTGCTATGTCACTGGCGATTAAACTCTTTCGTATGTCCGATGAGTAATTTTGTCTGTAAGGGACATTAATTTCAATATTTATTTATACCATAGAGACAATGGATTATTTTCCTGCTTGCTATAAAATAGAAGCATACCATGTAATCACATACTTTTGTGCTGCACAATGAAGTGTCGATCGGAACTGTTTCCGTATCGGCACTTATTTTTTATCCGGGAGGTGTGCGCCGGCGAAGCTGGCAGGGGGCATGGTTGTAATTTTTTTAAAGGAGAGGGAATTTTTATGAAAAAATGGGTTATCAGTCTGACGCTTGTCATGTTTGTGCTGGCAGGTGTGCTTTCCGGCTGTGGCGGCAGCACCAATAAAGTTGCCAAGATTGGCTTTGTCGGTCCTCTGACCGGCGGCAACGCTGCTATTGGTGTGGGTATGAAAAACTCGGTGGAATTGGCAATTAATCAGGCCAATGCTGCCGGCAAGCTGCCTTATAAACTTGAGCTTGTGGCAGTGGATGATGCCGGTGATCCGACAACTGCTGTTAACGCCGCGAACAAGCTTACCTCAGACCCTAATATTGTTGGCGTTGTGGCTCATTTTAACAGCGGCGCGGCTTTGGCCACCGTGCCGGTATTTCACAAAAACGGCTTGTCTGCCGTTATTGCCGCAGCCATTCACCCCAACATTACCAAAGACGGCTTTAAAGAGATAACCCGGGTGATAACAGCCGCCGATATCCAGAATGAAGTGGCCGGCAATGTGGCTGCAAAAGACTGGGGCCTGAAAACCTTTGCCGTCATCCATGATAAAACCGACTACGGGAAAACCAATGCCGAACAATTTATTGCCTCAGTCAAGAATAATGGCGGCGAAGTGGTTTCCTTTGACGGCGTTTCGGTGGGGCAACAGGATTTTTCCGCGCTTCTGACTACCATTAAAAGCAAAAATCCCGACATGGTATTCTTTGGCGGCGTGGCCACCGAAGCGGCTCTTATTAAGCGGCAAATGACGGAATTGAAGCTGGCTGCTATTTTCATGAGCGATTCGGGGATTCTCTCCGATACTTTTAACAAGATTGCCGGACCTGCCGCTGACGGCACGCTCGCTCACGGTATCGGCAAACCGCTTGAGGATTTGCCGGGCGGCAAAGATTTCATCAAGGCTTATGCCGATGCCAAATATGCGGAACCGCACGAGGCCTACGCCCCCTTTGCTTATGATGCGGCCAACATCATCATTAAAGGCATTGAGCAGGTTGGCCCTGACCGGGCCAAGCTTGTCGAGGCGATTCGGGGTATAACAAATTTCCAGGGCATCCTGGGCGAGACCACGTTTGATGAAAAAGGGCAGACCCGCCTCAAGATTATTACGACCTATATCAGCGAAGATGGTAAATGGGTCCCGTATTACCGTTCGACACTGAAAGTAAAAGATAAACAGATCCAGAAGAATTAAGTAAACTCTGGGGAATGGAGTGATGCTCTTGTCGGGCGAACTTATCATACAACAACTGTTAAACGGCTTGAGTCTGGGCTTTATGTATGCGCTGATTGCGGTTGGCTTTACTTTGTTTTTTGGCGTCATTGAGGTTGTTAACTTTGCCCATGGCGAAGTATTTATGCTGGGAGCCTTCTGCGCCCTGGTAGCCAGTGAGGTTTTGCTGGCAACAGGCTTGCTGTCCGGTTCGATACTCTTTTTTGCCCTGGTTCTCCTGGCGGTATTGGCAGCAGGCGCAGCAGTGGGGATAGCCATGGAAAAAGTGATTATAAAGCCGCTGCGCAATGCGCCGGAGATTATGACATTGCTGATTACGCTGGGAGCATCCATCGTCATGCGGGAATCCATCATGCTGTTCTTCCCCAACGGCCGCAATCCCCAGCCGTTCCCCCTGTTAATCGATATGCCGGGTTTGACCCTGGGCGGCATTTTTATCAAGCCTGACGTGATTTTAACCGTCCTGCTGGCCGGCGGACTCATTACCGGCTTGTACCTGCTGATCGAAAAAACAGCATTTGGCCGGTACATCAGAGCCACTGCCCAGGACCGGGAAGCCGCTATGATGATGGGCATAAAAGTGAACAAAATATTTCTCATTACGTTTGCTTTGGGTTCAGCCCTCGGCGCGGTCGCCGGACTCATGAACGGGATGGCCTACGGCATCGTTAAGTTTAACATGGGCTTTGTTATCGGGATTAAAGGCTTTGCTGCCGCCGTTGTCGGCGGTTTAGGCAATGTTTACGGAGCTGTTGCCGGCGGGCTGCTGCTGGGCTTCATGGAAATTTTAGCGGTTGCGCTGATTCCGGACGGGTCCCGCTTTCAGGAAAGCATCAGCTTTGTGGTCGTCATTTTGTTTTTAGTGTTCCGGCCGGCGGGAATTTTTGGTGAACGCGCTTATGAAAAGGTTTAGGAGGAACAGTGTATGTCACTAAAAATTCTGCTGACAGAAATCATCGGTTATTTGCTCTTTCTGGGCTTTGTCAATATAGAAAACCCGGTTGTTGTTATTATTTATGTTTGCGGGGCGGCCCTGGCTTTTTTCGGATTGCTTTGGTGCCGGCGGGCCGCCTGGGATCAGCTGAAAGAAGAGTTCCGGCATAACCTGGGACAAGCCACCGTCATTGCCTTTGGTCTGGCCCTGAGTTTCCCCTTTCTGCTGGCGGGAAATGCATATTGGCTGCAGGTCATTAACCTGGCGCTGCTGTATGCGGTAATGGCCCTGGGCTTGAACTTTATGACCGGCAGAGCCGGGCTGGTTTGTCTTGGTTATGCCGCCTTTGTTGCCATTGGCGCCTATGTTGTCGGCATCCTTACGCTGAAAGCCGGTCTGTCTTTCTGGCCGGCGCTGCTCTTAGCCGGTCTCATCGCCAGTTTGTTCGGCATCCTGTTAGGGCTGCCTGCTCTCCGGGTAAAGGGACACTATCTGGCGCTTGTTACCATTGCTTTCGGGCTGATCATTCAGGAGCTGCTATTAAACATGGAGGGACTGACCGGCGGCACCAACGGGTTAATCAATATTCCGTCGCCGTCGATCCTGGGACATGACCTCGGATCGCCTCTGAATCTGGGCTTTATTCAGTTTCCCTTTCAGGCCAACTTTTATTACCTCAATTTAGCGATTCTTGCTCTTTCGGTCTGGGCCATCTATAAACTAAGTCATTCTTTTTTCGGGCTGTCCTTAAATGCGATGCGCGAAGATCAGCTGGCCGCTCAGTGCTATGGGCTTAACCTGACGCTGTTTAAGCTGCTGGCGTTTGCGGCCGGTGCTTTTTTCGGCGGCATTGTCGGCGGCGTATATGCCGGCATGATTAATTTTATTGCGCCGGAAAACTTCGGTTTTCAGCAGTCCACACTGGTATTAAGCATGATCATATTCGGCGGCCTGGATTCAATACCGGGAGCTGTTCTCGGGGCAATATTCCTCACGGTTTTCCCGGAAAAGTTTAGAGCCTTTGAAGACTTCCGCCTGCTGTTTTATGGCATTGTTATCGTTGCCTGCCTGCGGTTTATGCCGGAAGGCGTATTGCCGTTTAAACACCGTATCTTCAACCCAAAATCACAGAATCAGGAGGGAGAACATGGAACTGCTGAATGTCAAGGACCTGACAATTCGCTTCGGCGGCCTGGTTGCGGTAGATAATGTAAACCTGACTTTGGGGGTTGGGGAGACACTGGGGGTCATTGGGCCCAATGGCTCGGGCAAAACGACATTGTTCAATTTGCTGTCAGGCATTTATGCGCCGACCAGCGGCAGTATCACTGTCAATGGCGCGCCCAGTCACGGTTTGCGGCCTGATCAGGTATTCAAACTGGGGCTGGCCAGGACCTTCCAGAATGGACGGCTGTTTTGGAATCTCAATGTTGTGGAAAATGTTATGATGGGGATTGCCGAAGTGCGCAAGCTGCCAGGGATCAGTTCAGTCTTTGCCAACGGCGGCAGCTCCGGCGATAAGGTTATGCAACAGGCTATGGAGATTTTAAGCATCTTCGGTACCCTGCTGACCAGCCAGGCTCACAAACTGGCGAAAGATTTACCCTATGCCGACCGCCGGCGGTTAGAAATTTGCCGGGCGCTGGCGTCGGAGCCAAAAATTCTGCTGCTTGATGAACCTTCCGCCGGGATGGATGCGGTCGAAACCGAAACCCTGATGCAGGATTTGAAGAAAGTGAAAAATACGCTGCCGCACTTATCTATTATTGTTGTTGAACATGACATGGACTTTATTAAAGGCCTGGTGGACCAGGTCATGGTGCTGAATTATGGCCGTTGTATTGCCTGCGGGTTATTTGATGATGTCGCCAGCAATGAGGAAGTGCTGCGGGCTTACCTTGGTCAGGAGGTGACGGCATGCTGAACCTGACAAATATTTCGACCGCGTATGGCGCCATTCCGGTACTGAGAAATGTGTCGCTCGCTGTTCCCCAGGGTTCGATTACCTGCCTCCTGGGCAGCAACGGCGCCGGCAAAACGACTGTAATCCGCACCATCCTGGGTTTGGTCCAGCCTTTGGCCGGCGAGATAACCTTCCTCACCCAGCGGCTTAATTCTTTACCTACCGATGAAATCGTCAAGCGCGGCATCGCCGTGGTGCCGGAAGGCCGCCGCGTATTTCCGAAAATGACGGTGGAAGATAACCTGCTCATCGGCGCCTGCAATATCACAGATCAGCAGAAAGTCCGGCAAGGCCTGGCAAGGGTGCTGACACTGTTTCCCCGGTTAGCCGAAAGGCGGCGGCAGAATGCCGGCACCATGAGCGGGGGCGAACAGCAGATGCTGGCCATGGCCCGGGCCTTAATGAGCTATCCGAAAATAATGCTGCTGGATGAGCCGTCACTGGGCTTAGCGCCGTTGCTGGTCAATGAAATATTTAAAACCATCGGTCAGATTAATCAGGAAGGCATTACCATCCTGTTAATTGAACAAAACGGTTTCAAGGCACTGGAAATGGCACACCAGGCTTATCTGTTGCAAAAAGGCACGGTTGTTATGGAATGTACCGAGGCCGATCCACAGGCCAAACAAAAAATTGCTGAAGTGTATTTGAAACAACACAGCAAAGGAGAATAAGCATGCTTAATGCAGTTAGCGGGGAAAGTGCCCGCGAAGCCGTTGATCTGCTCAAGTCAATACTCCGCATCAACACGACCAATCCGCCAGGCAAGGAATACCAGCTGGCAATATGGCTGGCAGCGTGGCTGGAGAAAAAGGGCGTTGCCAGCCGGGTCGTTGATTTGGGAAATGGCCGGGCCAATCTTATTGCCAGGCTGAGCGGTTCTTCCGGCCAACCGGCCTTATTATATACCGGGCATTTGGATACCGTTCCTCCCGGCGATCTGGCCTGGGATTACCCGCCCTTCGCCGCCGAGCAGGCCGGCGATCTTATTTACGGCCGGGGCGCGTCCGATATGAAGGGCGGCCTGGCGGCCATGATTTTTGCTTTGAGCTGGCTTAAGCAAAATGACATTACTCCCGGTCAGGATATGGTTCTGCTGGCAACGGCCGGCGAAGAGGTTGATTGCTGCGGTGCGCAGGCGTTTTGCGATGGCGGCGGCATGAACGGTATTGGCGCTGCCGTTGTGGGCGAGCCTTCCAACGGCGATGTTATCGTCGCCCATAAGGGGGCGGTCTGGCTGGAGATCGTTACCAAAGGCCGCACCGCTCACGGCTCCATGCCGCATCTTGGTATCAATGCCGTTGTTCATATGAATGCCATTGTGTCCAGTTTATATCAACGCTCCTTCCCCGTTCAGCCGAACGACTGGCTGGGTCTGCCCACTTTTAGCGTCAATAAAATCCAGGGCGGGGTGGCGACCAATGTTATTTCCGACAATTGCACCTGCAGTATTGACTTTAGGCTCATTCCCGGGCAGACGGCCAACGACGTAACGGCTATGCTGCAGGACATCATTCAGGAGCTTACGCCTGCCTACCCGGAATTGGCGGCCGAACTTAAAATAGTAAACTACCGTCAGCCGGTTGCCTGCCCGGAAGGTCATCCGATCATTGACAAAGCTCTGGCCTGTGCCAGGCGCATTTCAGGCACCCCCGTCAACCTGCGGGGCGTAAACTTCTATACAGATGCTTCCACTTTGCTGCAAGGGCTCAACCTGCCTGTTATTTTTTACGGACCCGGTGATGATGCCCAGGCGCATCAACCCAACGAATACATCTCGGTGACGAAGTATTTGGAGGCCATTAATTTTTACACCAATTTTGGCCGGTAAATATAGGTAGTAACAGAGCGAGAAAACAAGAAGGGCTGACAATGTCAGCCCTTTATTTAATCCACAGAATTTATAAATAAATTCTGTGGACATAAGAACGACGATACCCTAAAGGGGTATCGTCCTAAAGGATTTGGCACAAGCCAAGTCTTTTCTTATAAGATCAGAAAGTATAAGCTGAGAGGCTGAAAGTACTTATAAAACAAGGGGAGCTAAGGTCAATGCCCGGTTTGGGCAAGGAGACGGCGTCCCCGTAACCCCGGCAACCCCAAGCGGTTTTTTATTTTGTATAAAGGAAATTCTGAAGTATCACAGTTTAGTAGCATGGGCATTCCTGCGGACCGACCTGATAGACATAGCCATTGCATTCTTCATGCGGGGATGGCTGTCATAATTTCGTCATAATTTTATTCTATACTAATTTAGGTAGAAAATGGATTCTTACGAGGTGGTTTCATGCTGAAAAAAATTGCGTTATTACTGGTTCTGCTGGCGGCTTTTACGGCCCCTGTACTGGCAGCTTCCCCGCTTGAACGGGAAATCCAAAATGATTTAAGAAATTTTAAGGGCCGGATCGGGGTTTTTGCCAAGAATCTGAACACTGGCCGGACGATCAAATTTAATGCGGACGACATATTTCCTACGGCCTCCACCAGCAAATTAGTAGTTGCCTTAGCGACCTATAAGTACTTGTATCCTCAGGCCGCACCGGCTAAGGCCGGCCAATATGACCGGCAAATAAAGCTGATGATGACGGTTAGTGACAATAACTCATTTCAGGAATTGTTAGAGGAAATGGATAGCAGCCACAAGGATGTCCTTGCTAAGACTGTCAAGAATCTTAGACTGCGCAAGACCAAAATACATAATGAAGATGCCTTTCGGAAATATCAATATCATAGCATAACCACACCCTACGAAATGGGGAAAGTGTTCGAAAGAATATATACAGGCAAATATCTGAATAAAAGCAAAAGCGAACAGCTGAAAAACGAACTGGCTAATACGATTTATAATGACGAAATCCCGCGCTACATGCAGACCCCGGTCTTTCATAAGGTGGGTGAGCTGGATGCAATACTTTGCGATGTGGGGGTAATCCAGGATGGCCATGATCCGATCCTGATCAGCTTTTTCACAGCGACTGCGGATCATACTTATGCCAGCAATTTTATTGCCAGCCAATCGGCAAAGCTTTATAACGCCCTGCGGAGAAAATAGCAGCAAGCCAGCCTGATAAGTTTGTCACATAACAGGCTAGCTTGGTTGTAAATCAGGCCCCGGGGAAAGAACTGATTATAGCTGCATGGCAGCCGACAGCTTAACGGTGCGGGAGTTGGCTAACGTGACATACCCGTCGGCAAAGGAGCCGCTCCAGTAATTCCTGTCAAACAGATTTTCGACACTGAGCCGGTAGGTGACCGGGACCTTATTTATCACGGTTTTGTACCGCGCGCCGATGTCAAAACGCACCCAGCTTGGTATTTCCACCGTATTTGTGGAATTGGCATATTGTGAACTGCTAAACACTGCCCGGACGCTTAAGGCTAAATCAGGATTCCAGGGAGTATCCCATTCCACGCCCAGGTTGGCTTGATATTTGGGGACGCCGTACGGTGTATTGCCTTCTTTCGTACTTACCTCGCGGGTGTATTCGGCGCGCGTATAGGCGATGCCGCCCAGCAGCCGCGTTCTGTCGTTGATTGCGCCAAAAGCGCTCCATTCAATGCCGCGACTGCGCTGTTCCCCCTCATCGCTCATAGAATAGCCGCCAGTTTGCGTAATTCTAATCAAAGTTGGTTTTTCGATCTGATAAAAACTCAGCGTATTGGCAAATGTACCACGGTCCCATTTTACGCCAAATTCGAATTGTTCGCTTTTGTATGGTGCAAATACTTCGTCATAGTTTAAGGCAGCAGGATAGGTATCGCCTACTCTCAACCCCGGGCTCAGCCCTTCGATATAATTGGCATACAGGGATACGGGAGCGTCCCACGGCTTGACAACCACCCCGATTGCCGGAGTTGTTGTACTCTTATCATACTTCGATGTTAAGACACTTGCAGTGTTGAATTTTTTTGTTTTCACGTTTTGCCGCCGTACTCCCAGCGTTAACTGAACCTTTTCCTCGTTAAAGGAAAGCGTGTCGGCGATAAACAGGCTGGACAGGTTGGTTTCTTCGGTTTTATTTGGCCTCACCGACGGCCCCATTTCCGCCAAAATGGAAGTAAGCGATGTCGGGTTGTAGATGTTGGTCGCAATGTTAAGCCTTGAAGGGTTATTGGTTCTGCCGAAGTCCTGGTGCATGGAATTGTAGCCGACAACAAGCTCATGGTCGACCGCACCCGTCCGGTAGCTGCCGCGCACGCCCAAGTCGGAGGTGATGACGTCGGACCACATGTACTGATTATAGAGATTGAGCGAGCCGTCTCCGTTAGACTGGAATTTCCGGACGTGATTGCCGGTGATAAAGCCGGTTCCCCTGCTTGCTTTCTTCCCGATACTGGCATAGGCCGTTACATTGTTCCGCACATCATATTCGCTTTTAAACAGAACACCATTATTCCGGGAGCTGCCCCAGGTTTCTTTAAACGCATTGGTCGAGCCGTCCGGCGCTTGTACGTAGCCGTTCGATAATTCATAACTGGAGGCCGAGCCGTTGTCATATTTTTCCTGCGAGCCGTAAGCATCCAGGGACAGGCGCCATCTGTTGTGGCGGTAATCCACGCCCAGGGCGCCCAGCAGCCGTTCCTTGGACTGGCCGTCGGTTTCGGTGTCGCCGTCGCCATAAACGCCGTTGAAGCGAATGCCCCATTTTTTGTTTTCGCCGAAGCGGCGCCCAATGTCGATATGGCCGCCCAACTGGGACGAGGAGGTATAGCCGGCGGTAAAGGCGGTGATGTCCTCCTCACCGGCGCGCTTGGGCACCAGGTTGATGGCGCCGCCCACCGAGGTGGACGCGCCGCCGTAGAGGAAAGAACTGGGGCCTTTCAGCACTTCCACCCGTTCCAGAAATTCAACGGGGGCATGACTGTCCGGTGCCAGCCCTTGCAGCCCGTTAAAATAAAGATGGTCATTACCAACGCCGAAGCCGCGGATGGTATAGTTTTCGTTGATATGTCCGTTCGGGGTGGTGAACCGGATGGACGGATCAGTGATGAGCACGTCGTACAGGGTGGCGGCCTGCAGGTCTTCCATGGTCTGGGCGGTAAAACTGGTGATGCTGAAGGGCGTGTCCATGAAATCCTTGTTGCCCAGCACGCCCACGTTGCCGCCACGGGCCACCTGGCCGCCGGTGTAGGCGGGCGGGAGTGTTTCACGGCTGGCGGTGACTTCGACTCCCTCCAGGGTAAATTCACGTTGTCCGGCCGTTGTGTTAACGGACGAAGCCTGTCGGGCGGTTTGTTCAGCCGCCGGAGCCGGTTCCGGCGTTTCTTCCGCATAAGTTATCGGCGCATGCCAAAAGAGGCTGCTGCCAATCAGGGCATAGAGCAGTCTCTTTCTGGTACGGGACATTTTTTTCTTCATACTGTTCGACTCCTTTCGCACATCTTAGGTTGCGTCCTTGCGTGGTAGGTTAGTTATGATTGCAAGCGGCTAATTGAGGATTAATCTCAATGCTTAACCAATAGAATAGCAAGAGCAGGCGCCGGAGTAAATGGATATATTCCCAAACAGGCCTGGACTATTTCCCAAACTGCAAAAGAATAATCTGGTGTTCTGGCGAACAAACATACCGGTACCGGACAGCACAATAACTGTATACCACGGCCACAGGGCGTTTGTTTCTGAAAACATTTTTGGGGTTCAAGTTATCTGCAAACAATCAAAACATCCCCAGTTGGAATGTTTTGATTGTTGAATTTTGTAAAGCAGAATGCTATAGTATTGATAACTAATGTGATTGGAGCTGAAGAGATGTAATTTTTCTTGCTAGTATACGGCTTAACCGAATTATAGGGGCAGAAATGCTGCTTATTTTGGTGCGCTTAGGCAAGAAAGTTACTAATTCTTTTCACTCACAGAATACCTCGTCGTGTCCAAGGACTGGGCTTGGCTTTTGCTGTATTTATGAGCTGCAAGAATTTAACTTTCTTGCAGCTCTATATTTTTTATACAGGAGGAGTTAATTATGTCGTTAATAAGCGTTACAAAACTGACCTTTGGCTATGACGGCAGCTATGATAATATATTTGAAAACGTAAGCTTTCAAATTGATACAGATTGGAAATTAGGCTTCACCGGCCGAAATGGCCGAGGCAAAACTACATTTCTCAATCTGCTGCTTGGCAAGCATGAGTACAGCGGGACGATTGCGGCCAAAGTAAACTTCGAATACTTTCCCTTCCCGGTGACCAACCCGGAAAACAACACCATTGATGTAATTGAGAATATCAATCCGGACTGCCTTCCCTGGCAGGTTATGCGCGAGCTATCCTTGCTGCAGGTGGCAGAGGACGTTGTATACCGCCCTTTTGCTACCCTTGCCAACGGAGAGCAAACAAAGGTGCTGCTGGCAACCTTGTTTCTTAAAGAGAATAGTTTCCTGCTGATTGACGAGCCGACGAACCACCTTGACAGGGAGGCGAGAAAAGCTGTCAGCGATTATCTCCAATCTAAACGGGGCTTCATTTTGGTATCTCATGACCGAGCCTTTCTGGATAACTGCGTTGACCATATCCTTGCCATTAACAAAACAAATATTGAAATTCAAAAAGGGACTTTTTCGTCCTGGTGGGCAAACAAAAAGCAGCAGGACAGTTTTGAGCTTGCGGAAAATGAAAAGCTCCGCCAGGATATTGCCCGCTTGTCTTCTGCCGCCAAACGTACCTCTGATTGGTCGGATAAAGTGGAGAAAACAAAGATGGGTACAAGGAATTCAGGCTTAAGGCCCGATAGAGGTTATATAGGCCACAAGGCGGAAAAGATGATGAAACGCTCTAAGGCCATTGAAGCAAGACAACAAGCGGCGGTTGCGGATAAGGGCAAGCTGCTCAAAAACATCGAGAGCTCTGAGCGGTTAAAAATTTCCCAGCTTGGTTTTCATGCCGACCGATTTATCGAGCTTGAAAATGTAGCTGTGTTCTATGGTGACAAGACAGCTTGTAAAAGCGTAAGTTTTACCATTGAGCAGGGGGACAGACTGGCTCTCTGCGGTAAAAACGGATCAGGCAAGTCGAGTCTTATTAAACTGATATGCGGCGAGGATATCACCTATACAGGTACTTTCCGCAAAGCAAGCCAGCTTAAAATAGCCTATGTTTCGCAGGATACTTCTTATCTTAGCGGCAGTTTAACCGACTATGCCAGAGAGCATGCTATTGAGGAAAGCTTATTTAAGGCTATTTTAAGAAAACTTGATTTTTCCAGAGTACAATTTGCCAAGGATATGGCTGCTTTTAGTGGCGGACAAAAGAAAAAGGTACTGATTGCAAAAAGCCTGTGTGAAAAAGCGCATTTGCATATCTGGGATGAACCGCTTAATTTTATCGATGTTGTTTCCCGCCTGCAAATCGAAGAATTGCTGCTTGCCTACGCGCCAACAATTCTGTTTGTAGAGCATGACACTGAATTTTGCAAAAATATTGCAACAAAGATTGTTGAATTGTAAGGAAGCTTTTTTCCTTTGTCAAAAAAGTGGCGCCGTATGTGGATATGATTGATATTGTGGAAGTCAATCCACTGACAGATTACAATGATATGACGAGCACGGTAGCGGCCAGGCTGGTATTCGATTATATTGTCGCTAATTACTATGCGGCTTGTCAGGCATAAAAGATGAAAGAGAGAAATTGCGGCATGGGAGAAATTGCGCACCAAGCCTGGGTGGGCAGCAGAATGAAAGCAATCACGCTGGAACTGACCCGAATCAACAGTACGGTGGGGACGGCGGGGGAAGTTGCGATTGCCGGGGAAATCTACCGCAAGCTGGGCGAGCTGCCCTATTTTAAAGAGCATCCCGGCCAATTGCGCTTGCTGCCGGTACGTGGTGATGCGTTAGGCAGGCACTGTGTGCTGGCCGTCATAGAAGGCGGCAAAGCACCGCCGCATCAGCCTGTCCGCACTGTTTTGGGGTTAGGGCATATGGACACCGCCGGGATTGACGATTACGGCGAGTTGAAAGAGTATGCCTGCCAGCCCGAGCTTTTGCAGGCGCAAATGAAATCGATTCAATTCAGTAAAGAAAACCGGGAGGATATTGAATCGGCGGAGTGGCTGTTCGGGCGGGGAATTTTTGACATGAAGGCCGGTGTGGCGGCACTGATGGTGATGATCGAATTATTTGCGCAGCGGGCGGAAAAATTGACCGGCAACTTTGTGTTTCTGGGACTGCCGGATGAAGAGGGCGCTTCGGCGGGCATGCTGTCGGCGGTACAAGACCTGGCCGGTCTGGCCCAAAGCAAGCGCTGGGAATTCGTGGCGGCGGTAGATACTGACTACATGACCGGGCGTTATCCCAATGATCCTCATAAATATGTCTATCTTGGAACGGTAGGAAAGCTGCTGCCGTGTTTTTATATTTATGGTGAGGAAACACACGTGGGGGAGGCCTTTAACGGTTTGGACGCCAATTTACTGGCCGCCGGCGTGGTCAATGAGATTGATATGTGTACAGGGATGTGCGACAGCGCGGACGGGGAAGTCACTTTACCGCCGGTCAGCCTGCAGCTCCGGGACCTGAAACCGGAATACTCGGTGCAGACGGTCAATGCAGTTGCCGTATATTTTAACCATTCCACCCATCGCAGCCAGCCGGAAGCAGTCCTGGCTCAATACAAAGAGAAAGCGCAGCAGGCCTTTCAAAAGGTTGCTGACCGTCTTGCCAGAGAGTACCGGCAATATTGCGAACTGGCCGGCATACCGTTTCAGGAACTGCCTTGGCAGGCCAATGTGCTGACTTTTCAAGAACTGTACCAGGCTGTAAAAGCTGAAAAAGGGGCTAGTATTGACGCGCTTATCGGCAAGGTAATTGCCGGGCTGCAGGCGTTAGGGCGGGACGACCGTGAGATTTCTTTAGCAGTGGTGCAGGCAGTGCACAAAAATTATTCGGATCAGAATTCGAAGATCATTGTGTACTTTGCGCCGCCGTACTATCCGCATGTTTATGTGGAAGGGACTGAAGAACGGGAGCAGCAACTGCTGGCGGCGGTCGGCGAGGCTGTAGAAACGGCCAGAAATCAGTTTAACTATGACATTGTGATGAGAAAATTTTATCCCTATATTTCGGATTTGAGCTATTGCAGTCTGCCGCGGGCGCAAGGCAGCCTGGACGGCCTGCAAAACAATATGCCTGCCTGGCAGCGCAGCTATTCGCTGCCGGTGGCGGCTATTCAAAAAATCAGCATGCCGGTTGTCAATATCGGGCCCTATGGCAAGGATGCGCATAAGCTTTCGGAGCGGTTGTCGTGTAGTTATTCTTTTGACGCTATGCCCTTTATTTTGGAAAAGACACTGGAAAAGCTGCTGTTTGGTTAAAACGGAAGAAAGGTGGCGTCATGATGACGATATCGGAAAATATTATTGCCCGTACGGAAAAGCTGGGGGCGAAGAACTATCATCCTTTACCTATTGTGATTACCAAAGCGGAAGGCGTGTGGGTGGAAGATCCGGAGGGAAACCGGTATCTTGATATGCTGAGTTCTTATTCGGCATTGAACCAGGGGCATCGTCATCCCGCCGTCATTCGGGCGCTTAAAGCGCAGGCTGATCAGGTTACGCTGACTTCGCGGGCTTTTCATAATGATAAACTCTGCGTATTTTATGAAAAATTAGCCAGGCTTACCGGAAAAAATATGTTTTTGCCGATGAACACCGGGGCTGAGGCTGTGGAAACGGCTTTAAAAGCAGTACGGCGCTGGGGTTATAAGCACAAGAAAATACCGCTAAACCAGGCGGAGATCATTGTGTGTGAAGGCAACTTCCACGGACGCACGCTTACCATTACCTCGTTTTCTTCCAGTGAAAAATCCAGGCAGGGGTTTGGTCCGTTTACACCCGGTTTCAAAATTATCCCCTACGGGGATGCGGCAGCCTTACAACAGGCGATTACCGCCAATACCGTAGCCTTTCTGGTAGAACCCATTCAGGGGGAAGCCGGCATTATCATACCGCTGCCGGGGTATTTGCAGGCGGTGCGCAAGATTTGTGACGAACACCGGGTTTTGTTGATTGCCGATGAAATTCAGACCGGGTTTGGCCGCACCGGCGCAATGTTTGCCTGCCAGTGGGAAAATGTCGTGCCCGATGTTTATCTGCTGGGCAAGGCCCTGGGCGGCGGGGTGATGCCGATTTCGGCCGTGGCTGCTGACGAAGAGGTATTGGGCGTCTTTGAACCAGGATCGCATGGCTCCACCTTTGGCGGCAATCCGCTGGCGTGCGCGGTGGCCATCGCGGCCTTGGAAGTACTGGAGACAGAACAGTTAGGGGAAAAATCGCTGACCCTGGGCCGGTATTTTGTCAACCGCCTGCGCGAACTGCGAAGCCCGGTGATTCGCGAAGTCCGTGGCAAAGGCTTATTTATTGGCCTGGAATTAACGGAGGAAGCCCGCCCGTTCTGCGAGAGACTCAAAACATTAGGGCTTTTGTGCAAGGAAACACACTCCCGTACCATTAGATTTGCACCGCCGCTAACGATTACGAAAGCGGAACTTGACTGGGCGTATCAGCGAATTGTGCAGGTTTTTGATGCCAGGCTAATTCAGGCTTAGCCGGGGAGAACCGTAGTATTGATAATTAGCGAAAAAAGTAGAGCTTCTGCCAAATATTTCTGTATTTGGCAGAAGCTCTTGCTTTTTCAGGGGAGCAAAATAGCGGCAGGAGCTGTGTGTTTCTTTATATGGACTGGAAAGACGAAGTGGTAAATATACCAACAGGCAAATTGATAAGTATTAATAAACTATTGAATAGCAATAAGTAAACCGTTATAGTTAAGTAAGCTATATTTGGCAATCAGCAGGCCTTAAGATAATTGCTGCCTGCTAAACGGGCTCACGCAAAGTGGGCGGAGAAAGTAAACCAATAGTAAAGGCGCGGCAGGCAGCGTGAAATTTATCTCAGCGATACCCGGCGGGCAACCCGGAAAACTGGAAAACAATTCTCAGGCAACCGATTAGCTGGTCTTGGCGATGTCCTGTTAAAGTAGACAGGAAAACCGGCGCCTGGCGCCAACGAAACAGGGGGGTGTCTTTACCTGCTTTGCAGATAAGACATCCCCTGCTGTTGTTGACGGACGATTCCGGCCGCTTACAATTTGAATTGCCGGACGGCTACCTGCATAGCTTCAGCCAGTTTGGCCAGCGACTGGCTGGCCGAAGCCACTTCCTGCATGGAAGCCGATTGTTCTTCGGTGGCCGCGGAAACCGACTGGGCTTCACCGCTGGCCTGCTTGCTGAGATCATCTATTTTCTTCACCGAATTTACCATCTGCTGGCTGCCTGCCGCCATTTGGTCAATTGCGGCTGCAATTTCCTTGACCTGACCGGATACCTGATTAACCAGCTCATTGATTTGACGGAAGGATGATCCGGCCGTATTGACCACTTCCGTCCCCAGCCTGACTTCATGCGAACCTTGGCTCATCGCCGTGACGGCCTGCTCGGTATCCTGTTGCGTTTCACTGATCAAAGCGGCAATTTGTTTGGCGGCTTCCTCCGACTGCTCGGCTAATTTGCGCACCTCTTCGGCTACGACGGCAAAACCCCGGCCATGCTCGCCGGCGCGGGCCGCCTCAATGGCGGCATTGAGAGCCAGCAGATTGGTCTGGCCGGCGATGCCGGCAATGGTGTCAACAATGGTGCCAATCTCCTGGGACTGTGCGCTCAGCTTGTTTACTGTTCCCGCAACCGCCTGCACCGATTTTTCAATTTCCGCCATTTGGCTGACCGCTTTTGCCACCGCTTCGTCGCCGATTGCCGCCTGTCTGGCGGCTTCGGCGGAGTTTGCCGTCACCTGCGTAGTACTGGCGGCTATTTGCTGCAGGCTGGCGGTTGTCTGTTCGACAACCGCCGCGGTTTCATTGGCGGCGGTCAGCTGTTCTTCAGCGCCGCGGGCGACATCGGTGATGGAGACCGCGATTTGGTTGGCCGCCTGGGCGGACTGGTCGGCGCTGGCTGTCAATTCTTCGGCGGAGGCGGCGACCTGTTCGGCATTGGCGGACACCTGCCGTACCAGATTGCGCAGGTTGTTGATGGCGGTGGCGAAGGAGGCGGCCAATTGACCGACTTCATCTCTGGTTTGCGGTTGAATGGCGATGGTTAAATCGCCGGCGGCCAGTTTTTCCGCGGCCTGAGCCATCTGCTTGACGGGAGCGGCTATGCTGCGGGCCGTAAAAAAGCCAATAGCAATACCCAGTACGCCGGCCACAACAGCCGCCATAACCGAGGCGCTTTGGGCCGCCCTGGCTGAACTGAGGATATTGTCAATCGACTTGTCAATCGCCATATTGCGAAACTCTTTGGCCTCATTAACTTTGTTTTGCATGGCTTTGGCAGCCGGTGTCACCTCATTCAGCATGATCCGGGTAGCTTCGTCGGCATCGCCGGACTGCAGCAGCGGCAGTACTTTATTTTCCACCAGCAGCGAATACTGATCATTGGCCGTTTTGAGTTCGCTTGCCAGCTGTTTGGCCGCCTCTGTGCCTGATTTCTCAATCAGCTCGTTTTCGGCCTGGAGATTTAGTTCTTTTAATTTGTGATATTCGGTCAGCATACTTTCATCGCGGCTGATCCAATATCCTCGCATGGCGGCAACCTGTCCCGTAGCCCTGAGGGCAATGTCATTGCTTAAAGCCAGGCGCGGCAGGTCGGTGGTTTTGAAGCTCTCGCTGGTTTCGGCAATGGCTTTTATTTCGTGGTTCATATAGATAAAGCCAATTGAAGCCACCAGCACCACGGCGATAAAGCTAACTACCATTTTTCCTGTGAGTTTCATTTTATCCATCTCCTTGTATAAATTAGCTGAAAGGCGGGGCAGCGGAGAGCGATGCCTGGCCATCGCCATTATTGCGAAAAACATGCCTTGATGGCATGTTTTTGCGCGGTCTCATCCACTTTATGTCATTCAGCTTGGCAGGTGTATTTGCTTGTTTGGCTTCTTTTAATAAAAACTTAATCTGTCCATAATAAATATTGTCCGGCAGGCTCTTGCGACGCCGGGGTGGGGTTGCCGGCAGGCGAAGCTTCCAGTAAATCGTTTACAGTGACTTCCAGGGCGGCGGCTATCCGCCTGACTGTTTCAATACCGGGGTTGCCGAGCGTTCCTTTTTCGATGCGGGATATGGAGGACTGGGGAACTCTGGCCGCGCGTTCCAAGGCTTGCTGCGACATTTTTTTTTGCTCCCTTAATCGGAAAATGTTATGTCCAAGTTCCAATGCTCTCACGTCCTATGCGTTTAGTCATAATTATTTTATGATTTTGAGCATAAAATGTCAATGCATCTTTGCATAATATTTAATTAAAAAAATCTAGTGTATAATGCAAATAAGCATAATTATTTGATTTATTTAGGCAGGTGATACCTTGGATATTAGTCAAATTATCAAAAGTAACCGGGAAAAACAAAATATGAGTATTAATCTATTGGCGAAAAAGGCCGGTATATCCCAAAGCTCTCTGAGCCGGATTGAAGCCGGGATTAATTCGCCGACATTTGAAGTATTAGAACGTATCGTTACCGCGCTGGGGCTGTCCTTAAGCAATTTTTTCGCCAATGTTCAGCCCGAAATGGAGCCGGATTTAAAGCGGCTTTTCGACACGGTCAAAGTTCTGACGACCGAGCAGCGACAGGCGTTGCAAGTATTTTTGGAGTGCATGAAACATTAGAACCCTAACGGCCAAACAGCTCTTCCGATTACTTCCTTTTTGTCAAAGTGATAGGAAGAGCAGGCTGAAAAACGCGGGGACAGGGAGTGTGTTTTGAAAGTTTGCGAATTATCAGGGCGGAAGTTTGAAATTAAATCAGAACCACAAAAAAAAAATAAAACAAATTCCCTGTCCCCGCGTTTTCCCGCGTTTTCCGGGGCAGCTTAACCGACTATGCCGCAGAACATGATATTGATGAGGGTCTTTTTAAGGCTATTTTTAGAAAACTTGATTTTTCAAGAGTTCAAACTTCTCTTTTTTTTACCCCACCCTAGCTCCTGCTAATGGAGTGAAGCAGATGAGAATTTTATACCAGTAAGCTCCAACAATATGAGAATAGAATGCCAATAAGAAGGTAAACCATACTGAAGGCAAAATTCCACCGGAGCGTAATGTCACTTATTTTGGCGTTTATGAATTTGGCCAGAGTTAGAACAATCCCGCCAAAAGGTGACAGAATATAGGAGATTGATCCACCAAGCGATAAAACTAAAGCCAGGGAAATATTCGAAATCGGTAACTGCAGTGATGTCAGTAGTTTTCCGAGGAGGACAATTGATATAAATGGATGTATTCCCGTTACTGCCATCATAATCATAATAACAGGTACAAGGAGCAGCGACAGAATACCGACTTGGTTTGCGACCTGTTGCAAATAGGGGCGGATTTCCAGTAAAATACCAGAGTGATCTATAGCCCCTGCAAAAGCACCCATTGCTATAAACAAAGCGGCCAGATCAACTGCTTTTAGCACGCCTATATCCCAGTATTGCTTGATAGTTTCTGGCAATTTAGGATCACGCGCGTAATAGGCTGTCCAAATCGCTGATACTATGAAGCCCGCTAATACAATTCTGTTTCCACTCACCCCGATCTGCATTTTTTCGAATAAAACAGTACCGAAAACCAGGCCTAAAACAACAGCAATAATATGGAGAGACTTTCGTTTTGCCTCCGGCATGGGAAGCTTTGAGTCTGAACTTTTGGAGGGCAGTGGTTTTTTAGACAGCGCAGTTTTGCTTTCAAAATAGTACGAAAGCAGCAACCCTATTATGCTTAACAATAGGCCGGGTACAAACAAATCCATCCAGTCGACACCTGTAACCTGTAGTACCAGAAATACATTTATCGCACCGGGTGCCCAGAGTACAACCAATGCATACCCCCGGGATATGGCGGCAGCAGTAAAACGCTCAAAATTTGACACACTGTTTTTTAATACCTGACCAAATAAGGACACCATTACCGGGACGGTGCCAAACAGAAGAAAACTGGCAAATAAATGAGTAAGTAATGTAGTAAAAAGAAAAAGTGAAGATTCTTTAGCAAATGATTGGTTAAGCCAAAATTCGATTACTTCGCTGTAGCGGCCAACCTCAATCGGAATTGTAAAAAGCTGCATTACAATTAAGATGGCAATGACATTGGTCATTGAGATTGTGGTCTGAGCCCATATATTATAAGCGGCCTGGGTATAAACCAGTAACAATACGCCAAGCCCCAGAAAGGTGAGAGTAATTTGTTTAAAACTTTTTGTTTGCAGGGGAAGGGCACTCGCAAGTACAATCAGCGTGTTAAAAAAAAGAAAATGTGACAAGTCTCCGGGAAAGAAAGGCTGTAGTAAATAAATGATGGCAATAACCAATATTGCACATTTACAAAGTAGTTTCATCAGCGAAGTGTCCTCCATGATTTCTCGGTAACAGAGGTATTATTTGGCACCAGTTTACATATTAGTTAATTATATAACTTTTACTATTAAAAACCAAGATATGAATATATGGCATCATAAAAAGAAAATCTATTGACAAAGTTTGCTAATATCTGTATTATAAAATAAATACTTTGTTATCAGGCAATGATGCCCGCCGTTTATTAAATGGCGGGCATTTTTATACTTATTGCCAGTTATAGGTAATGGAATCTTTTATATTAGAGCATTCTCTTACTAGTTTTTTTTACCATATTTGGTCAGACCAATATAGTAACATATTCATACCAGTATCCGAAGTCGTAATCTAACGAGGCTAATTTAAAATAGGGTCTCGTTATTATAAATAGTAAGCGTGATTAAGGGAGGGAGGGACTGATTAAGTAAGACCGATGGTTATAGCGTGATTATGCCTGGAAAATAAAGCAATGGGAGGTTTTATTGTGCGACGAATTCTTGTATTTATTTCACTGGTTGCAATGGTAAGTATGTTGCTTGTTGGTTGTGGTGCCAGTACAACTACTTCAGAAAAACAAGGCGGCCCTGTTTGGTCCAGAATTGAACAGGCAAAAGTTATGAAGGTTGCGTTTGAAGGGACATATCCCCCCTTTAATTATCAAAACGAACAAAAACAATTTGCGGGCTTTGATGTTGATATTTCCAATGAAATTGCTAAACGGTTAGGTGTTAAGGCCGAGTTTATTGCCACCCCGTGGGAAGGCTTAATCGGCGGCTTACAGGCCGATAAATTTGATATTGTTATCGCGCAGATGAGTATTACCGAAGAACGTAAAAAGAGCGTAGATTTCACCGATCCTTATGTAAATACCGGGGGCGTTTTAATTACACGGCAGGATACCAACGATATCAATAAACTTGAGGATATAAAAGATAAAAAAGTAGGCGTAGGTGGCGGAACTACCTTTGAAAAGGTGGCTCGCAGCGTGCAAGGTGCCGATGTGAGAACCTATAAGAGCGCCGGAGAATATTTTACCGATCTGCAAAATAAACGCCTTGATGTCATTATTAATGACAGTATGGTAGCCGCTTACCGTATAAAACAAAACAATCTGCCGTTAAAAACTTCTACAACTTTTGTTAGCAAAGATCTGATCGGCATGGCCGCAAAACAGGGTAACGGCGATTTCGTTGAAAAAGTAAATAAAGCGTTGGCCGAAATAAAGCAAGACGGAACGTATGAACAGTTGTTTATTAAGTGGTTTGGAGTGAAACCGGTTACTGAGTAGATAGGAGGATCCATATGTTACTGGTTATTGATTCATTGCCTATTCTTGCCCAGGCTGCAGTAATAACAGTTTTCCTAGCAATAGTATCAATGGTAATCGGTTTGATTATTGGCCTGTTTGTTGCTCTGGCCAGGATTTCAAAAAATCAGTTGCTCCGTCGTGTGGCAGTGGCTTATGTCTCGATTATCCGCGGTACGCCGTTATTGGTGCAAATTTACGTGGTGTATTATGGCTTGCCACAGATTGGCGTCTCCTTAGAACCTATACCGTCAGGTATATTGGCGCTCAGTATTAATGCCGGTGCGTATCTTTCCGAATCATTCCGCGCTGCGATAGAATCTGTTGATAAAGGTCAAATGGAAGCTTCTTTATCAATTGGCATGACTTATCCACAGGCATTGCGGCGGATTATTCTGCCGCAATGCCTGCGGACAGCATTGCCCACAGTTGGCAATACTTTCATTGGTTTATTGAAAGACACCTCGCTAGTTTCGGTGATTACCGTAACAGAATTACTGCAAAGTGCAACGCTACTCATTGCCAGGACATTCCAGCCGTTAATCCTTTATTTGGAGGTAGGCTTCATTTATTGGGTTTTAAGTACTGGATTTTCAATAATTCAGGATCGCATTGAATTACAGGCAACACGTCATGTAAGAAAATAGGTGGTGAAACAATGGCTATTATTGAGGTATCGGGAATACACAAGAAGTTTGGCAACTCGGAAGTCTTAAAGGATGTCAGTCTTGAGGTGGAGGAAAGCCAGGTTGTTGTTATTATGGGACCAAGCGGTTCCGGCAAATCAACGCTGTTAAGGTGTATGACATTTTTGGAAGAACCAGATGCAGGTGATGTCCGCATCCATGACTGCAAAGTGCAGGCCGGCAGTCCGAGTGGGCACCGTCACAAAGTGATTCATCAGTTAAGGCAAAATACTGGTTTTGTGTTTCAGCATTTTAACTTGTTTCCCCATAAAACAGCTTTGCAAAATGTTATGGAAGGGCCGCTGGTGGTAAAGAAAACTTCTGTCAAAGAGGCCAAGGACTTGGCAGATGAACTGTTGCGTAAAGTGGGATTAGCCGACCGGGCAAATCACTATCCTGCCTTATTGTCCGGCGGCCAGCAACAACGGGTGGCTATTGCCCGGGCTTTAGCAATGCAGCCGAAAGTTATGCTTTATGATGAGCCTACTTCGGCGCTTGATCCGGAATTGGTGCGGGAAGTCCTGCAGGTTATGAAGGGTTTGGCGAGTGAAGGTATGACCATGGTAGTGGTTACTCATGAAATGGCATTCGCCAGGGAAGTGGCCGACAGAGTTGTCTTTATGGACGGCGGCTGTGTCGTGGAAGATGGAACAGCCAAGAAGATTTTTGAAGCCCCGACTGAAGAAAGAACCCGTCAGTTTCTTAATGCGATTGCTATCTAGGACCGCATGAGAATATTCTAAAAATAGAGGTGTAATTATGAAAGCAGTAGTCTTAGGTGCCGGTATGATTGGTTGTATGACGGTCAAGGAACTGGCGAAACATCCCAATATAGAAGCGGTTGTTGTTGTCGACGCCTTCGCCGCAAGTGTAGAAAAGTGTGTGGCCGAAGCAATGAATGCGAAAGTTAAGGGTCAAGTTGCTTCCTTAGATGTCGAAGGAGTCATGGAAAGCATTTTAAAGGAGGCAGATGTTGCAATTGCTGCATTGCCGCATTCTTTGAGCTTGCCGTCCATCCTAGCGGCCATTAAAGCCGGTTGCCACTTGGTTGATTTAGTTGGCTCGCGTTATCCGGAAAAAGCTGAACTGGATAATGCTGCCCGGTCCGCCGGCGTGCTTATTGTTCCAGGGATTGGCGTTGCACCCGGAATTGCCAACGTACTGGCAGGACGGGGGGCGGAAATATTGGACGAAGCCGAGGAAGCCCAGGTTTATTGCGGCGGGATTCCACGGTATCCGTTGCCGCCTTTGTGGTATCAAGTTGTATTCCGTCTGGAAAGTCTTATGGGGCTGTTTACTCGCCCGGCCTTGGCCATGATCGATGGTAAAATGACGCAATTACCGGCTCTGTCCGAGCTGGAAACCTGCTATTTTGCCGAACCAGTCGGTGAATGTGAGGCAGTTATAACCGATGCACACAGCCTGGGCTGCACCATGAAAGGCAAAATTAAGACTGTCTATGAGAAGACAGTCCGGTATAAAGGGCATTATGCGAAAATGAAAGTATTGGCTGAGTTGGGCTTCCTGGCTGAGACCCCGGTTGAGGTTGATGGGGTTATGGTAAGCCCGCGCAAACTGAGTATGGTACTATTAGAACCGCAAATGAAGGGAAAATCCGAAGAGGATATTACGGTGCTAAGAGTAGTTGTTACCGGTAAACGAGCCGGCAAGCCGGTTAGATTACAATGGGAAATGGTCGACTTATATGACCGGGAGCGGCAAATGACTTCGATGGCCAAAACAACAGGTTTTCCGGCAGTCATAATTGCCGAGTGGCTGGCTGAGGGCAAGCTTGCGGAATGCGGGG
This sequence comes from Sporomusa termitida, assembly GCF_007641255.1. Lineage (NCBI taxonomy): Bacteria > Bacillati > Bacillota > Negativicutes > Selenomonadales > Sporomusaceae > Sporomusa > Sporomusa termitida. The sequence continues at coordinate 4,304,015 of NZ_CP036259.1, read as the reverse complement.
TTATTGCACCTGAGCAGCTGCTTATTGGTGACCGGTTTGCGCCGTTTATTGCTGAACTGAAGAACAGAGGCATTGAGATTGCCTATTCGGAAGAATAGATTATCTACTGAGCTAACGTTTTGGAGGCTAATCGATGTATCGCATTGAAAATCATCCTATTTTGCCGGAATTTCATAGAGGCAAGCGAGTTGCTTTTTTATTCGATGGGAAAGAATATGAAGGTTTTGAGGGGGAGCCGATTGCCATTGCCCTGCGCGATAACGGCGTAATGGTACACCACTATACTGCCAAACGGGCGGAACCACGCGGCATTTTCTGCGCTATCGGGCGTTGCAACGACTGTGTCATGATTGTTGATGGTGCGCCTAATATAAGGACTTGCGTCACACCCCTGCAGGCGGGAATGAAAGTTGAGACTCAGTACGGAACAAGTAATGAAGGAGTGACCGGGAGGCAATGATTAGATACGAAGTAATCATAATCGGCGCCGGCCCTGCAGGCTTGTCGGCGGCCATTGAAGCCGCTGCCCGCGGCTTAAAAGTTGTCGTATTTGATGAAAACGACAAGCCGGGCGGTCAGTTGTTCAAACAAATCCATAAGTTCTTCGGAGCAAAAGAGCACCAGGCGCGGGAGCGAGGTTTTCGTATTGGGGAAAGGCTGCTGGCCCAAGCGGTTGGCTTGGGGGTAAAAGTTGTCCTGGGTGCGCAGGTTGTCGGCATATTTGACAATAAGCAGATTACGGTGATGATTGATACTCAGATGGAATATTATGTAGGCAACAGTATTGTAATTGCTACCGGGGCGAGTGAAAACGTCATTTCTTTCCCGGGCTGGACTTTGCCGGGCGTAATCGGCGCCGGTGCGGCGCAGACACTAATGAATATTTACGGCTTGCGGCCTGGCAGCAAAGTATTGATGGTAGGGTCAGGCAATGTCGGCGTTGTGGTGGGGTATCAGCTGATTCAGGCCGGCTGCCAGGTTGCCGCCGTTATCGATGCGGCGGCGCATATTGGCGGTTACGGGGTACATGCGGCTAAAATTGCCCGAATGGGGGTGCCTTTTTATCTGTCGCATACCATTGCGCAGGCCCACGGAACGGATCGTGTGTGTGGCGCTACTATTGTGGAGGTTGACCAGGCCTGGCAGCCTGTTCCCGGCAGTGAAAAGTTTTTGGATGTGGATGTAATCTGCTTGGCGGTTGGCTTGTCGCCAATGTCCCAATTGGCGCGGTTGGCAGGCTGCCTGCTGCAGGATCACCCGCATAAGGGTGGTTTGGTACCGGTATGTGATGAATACGGTGAGACTACTGTTAAAGATATTTATGCGGCCGGCGATGTAGCCGGGATCGAAGAGGCCAGCTCAGCCATGCTGCAGGGCCGGATTGCGGGCAATGCTATCGCCTGCCGGCATGGGTATATCAGCCGGACGGAATTTGAGCGGTATCATGCTGAATATAAAACGTCGCTCATGCAATTGCGCGGCGGAACCTTCGGGCACGACGGCGGGGAAAAAACGCAGCCTAAACATACTGCTGAAGGGCAGCCTCTTTCACAGACGCTATTAACCAAAGGTTATCTTGACGAGCGTGAACTGACCGTTTTTCCCGGTATTCCCGGTGAAGCAGCGCGGAAGCAGGGGCTGGTGGCGGTGCTGGAGTGTACGCAGAATATCCCTTGCAATCCCTGTCAGGATGTATGTCCTAAGGGCTGCATTAAAGTTGGCGATAAAATTACCAATTTGCCGGTTATGGTGTCATCTGCCCACTGTTCGGGCTGCGGATTATGTGTCATTTCTTGTCCGGGACAGGCAATCTTTTTGGTAAACGAAACCTATGCGGATAATTTTGCGGCCGTAAGTATTCCTTATGAACTGGTTCCGTTGCCTGTTCCCGGTTCGAAAGGCATGGCTTGTGATCGCTCCGGGGCTGTACTGGCTGAAGCGGAGGTGATTAGTGTTCGCAAAAATGCCAAGAGCGACGGCACCGCGCTGCTGACAATGAAAGTGCCTGGGCAATGGGCGATGCTAGCTCGCTTTTTCAAGCCGGGCGCAGCGCTGCAAGAAGGGTGAAGGGGTGATGGGTGTGATTAAGCGGACAGCTACCGGTAAAGCCTTTATTGATCAACCTGATGATTCTTTGGTTATCTGTCGCTGCGAAGAGGTTACCAAAGGCGAAATTCGCCGGGCTGTGTATGAAGGTATGATGACAATGAACGAGGTCAAACGGTACTTAAGACCCGGTATGGGGCTCTGCCAGGGGCAGAGCTGCAGCCGTAAGGTGCGTGACATTATCGCCGCAGAGCTATGTGTGCCACGGGAGAAAATAGAACTTTCGACAGCCCGTAACCCTATACGCTCAGTACCTATGAGCGTTTATGCCAATGACAAAGCATTCTAAAAGAAGGTGACCGAAGGCTACATGAACAAACCAGATGTAATTATTGTCGGCGGTGGTGTAATCGGCTGCGCGGCGGCATATTATTTGCAAAACAAAGGCACCCAGGTACTGCTGCTGGAAAGAAACGAAATTGGTGACGGCGGTTCAAGCCGCAATGGCGGCGGTGTCCGGCAGTCTGCCCGGGATATCCGGGAGCTTCCCCTGGCTATGTATGCCGTGCGTAATATGTGGCCTGGACTTGCTGATGAACTGGGTGTCGATATTGAGTATTGCCAGCAGGGAAATTTGCGTTTGGGAAAAACCGCAGAGCATCAACAGGTTTTGCAGCAATTGGTTGAACAGGGACGGGCGGCAGGTCTGGATATGGTGATGTTGTCTGCCGCACAAGTTAAGGAAATATGTCCGTATGTTGCCGAGGCGGTAACATATGCCAGCTATTGTCCGACCGACGGGCACGCTAATCCGCTTCGCACCACGCTGGCCTTCTATAAGAAGGCCCGGGAACTGGGCGCCGAGGTTATTACCGGTGAGCAAGTGCAATCCTTGCTTCTGTATAAGGGAAAGGTGACTGGAGTCGTTACGGACCAGGGGCGGTATGAAGCCGGTGCGGTCATAATTGCCGCCGGCTTAGATTCCCGGCCTATTATTAACTCTGTTGGCGTCGACGTACCTTTGCAAACTTCGTTGATCGAATGCCTGGTAAGTGATGCCCAGCCGCCAATGTTTCCACAGATGATCGGTACGGCGCCGGCTGATTTTTATGGGCATCAAACAAGCCATGGCTCCTTTGTCTTTGGCGGTTCCAGCGGACTTGAGCCGTATTATGCCAACGCAGAGCAGCCGGTTAGCCGGCCGCTGACTCCCCCTGCTATTTGCCGGGCGGTTCTTAATTACTTTCCCGTATTGGGGCGTGCCCGTATTGTTCGCACCTGGTCAGGATTTTTGGATAAGACGCCTGATCTCCTGCCAGTCATTAGCAAGGTGACTGACCTGCCTGGCTTGATTTTGGCTTGCGGTTTTAGTGGCCACGGTTTCGGTATTGCCCCGGTAGTAGGCAAACTGCTGAGTGAACTGGCGGCTGACGAGCAACCGACATTGCCTTTAGAGTTTTTTGCGCATGACCGGTTTAAACCCCGGCTGTAAATGCGATTGTCTTAAGCAACTATGTAGTTTAGACGAGAAATATATCTTAGACAAGGAGACTAAAGAATTGGAAATTATTAAGAATTATATTAACGGCCTGTGGGTAGAGTCTGTTACAGCAAGAACATTTACGAGCACCAATCCTGCAACCGGCGAGGTTGTTGGCCTTGTTACTTTGTCTGGACCAGAGGATGTGAGGCAAGCGGTTGATGCCGCCGCTGCCGCCTTTAACACCTGGAGAAAAGTCCCGGCGCCTGAACGGGCTGAGATTATTATGAATATCAGCAATAAGCTTAGCGAACATAAAGAAGAACTGGCACAATTACTAACCACTGAGATGGGGAAGGTTTTGCATGAGGCGCGGGGCGATGTTCAGGAAGCCATTGATATAGCCGCTTATATGGCCGGTGAAGGACGACGTTTGTTTGGTTTCACTACACCGTCCGAGCTAAAAAATAAATTTTGCCTGACTATGCGTGATCCGGTAGGGGTTATTGCGGCAATTTCGGCCTGGAACTTTCCTGTTGCCATACCTGCCTGGAAAATAATGCCGGCACTCATCGCCGGCAATACTGTAGTTTTCAAACCAGCCAGCGAGGCAGCGGCCGTTGGTGCCGCTTTTGTAAAGATTCTGGCAGCGGCCGGGGTTCCGGCAGGGGTAGTCAACCTGGTAATCGGTTCAGGCTCAGAGGTTGGTAATGCCATTGTTGATAACCCGAAAGTTAAAGCAATTTCCTTTACTGGATCGACTGCCACCGGTACTGGTTTATATGCACGGGCGGCAGCTCTGAACAAACGGGTGTCACTGGAAATGGGCGGCAAAAATGCCATTATTGTTATGAATGATGCTGATTTGGATCTGGCAGTTGACGGCATTGTATGGAGCGCTTACGGTACTACAGGGCAAAGATGCACAGCATGCAGCCGGGTTATTGTCCATAAAGACGTCAAAGAAGAATTAGTTAAGAAACTGGTTGTCCGTATCAAAGAACTCAAAATTGGCAATGGGTTAGATGCATCCGTGGATGTCGGACCGGTAATTAACAAAGGCCAGCTGGAGAAGATCCATGAATACGTACAGATTGGTGTGGCTGAAGGCGCTAAATTAGTGGCCGGCGGTCAAATAACGGCCATAAGTTCATTGCCTGGCGGAAGCTTCTACCTGCCGACACTGTTTGACGGTGTAAGCCGAAACATGCGTATAGCCCAGGAGGAAATTTTTGGCCCTGTTTTATCGGTAATTACCATAGACAGCCTGGAAGAGGCAATCGACGTCAATAACGATACTGCTTTTGGCCTGTCGAGTTCCATTTATACCGCCAATATCAATGCCGCCTTTACGGCCATGCGTGAACTGACTACCGGTATTGTGTATATTAATGCTGGAACAACGGGTGCTGAAGTGCATTTGCCATTTGGCGGGACACGTGGTACAGGCAATGGACATCGTGAAGTGGCCAATGCTGCTTTTGAATTCTGTACAGAGTGGAAATCGGTATATGTGGATTATAGCGGCAAGCTGCAACGGGCCCAGATCGATAATCGTTAAGGCTGCCCATCATCTCTTGCAAGATAATATATTTTGTATAGTTTATTTTTAATAAATAAAGTATAATTTTACTGAATATATTTGGGAGATGAGATACATTGGAAATAACACAGCGCAAAAAAACACGGTTATATCGTGATATTGTAGCCCAAATCCGGCAATTAATCCAAGACGGATCATTGGCCCCAGGGGATCAATTACTGCCAGAGCGCCAATTGGCCGAGAAATTGGGGGTTAGCCGGTCGGCGTTGCGGGAGGCACTTACGGTACTGGATTCAATGGGACTTATTGATATTACCCCGGGGGGCGGCGCTTGTATAAAAAAGGTTGGCATTGAGAGTATGGTCGAGCCTTTAGCCGCTATTATGCTGAAAGAGAAGGAAAGTGTGTTCGAACTACTGGAAACCAGACGGATTTTGGAGATCGAAATTGCCAAATTAGCGGCGGTACGGGCGAGTAAGTCTGATTTATACCAGATCAGAGAAGCTGCAATGGAGATGAATAATGATATCCTTAACGCCAGAGATACGGGAGAGTCGGACGTAAATTTCCATTTATCAATTGCCAGGGCCAGCCAAAATACCATTTTATACAATATCATGCAAATGATTTCCGGGTTAATGCGGGAGGGTTACGGTCCAAGCCGAAGAGAATTGTTGCGCGGGCCGATAGAAGAACAAAGATACTGGAGCGATCATAATTTCCTTATACTGGATGCGATTCAAAATCGTGATCCAGATCGGGCAGCCGAGCTGATAAAAGAGCACATACAAAAAGCGGAAGTAGAGTTAAGATGCTATTTTGATGAAGTAGATTCAGGTTCCAATAAGCAAGGAAGTCTGGAAAAGGAATAAGGTTGACTAATGCAATACAAGGGTTGCTTTTGCCGCTTGTGGTTGAACTTGGTCTGACCAAAAATATGCCAATATTGACTTTTGGCAGAGTATTAAAATATGGCTGGGGATAAGAGTGGAGTGGTGGGGATTATGTTAATAGAGACGGCTCAACGTATTGACACTTTGCCCGAGTACTTGTTTGCTAAGCTTGATAAAATAGTTGCCCGGAAAAAGGAGCAGGGTATAGATATTATTAATTTGGGAATTGGGGATCCGGATCAGCCCACTCCCGAGCATATCATTGAAGAGCTATATAAAGAAGCAAAAAATCCGGCTAATCACAGGTATTCTTCCTCTATAGGGATATTGCCTTATCGGCAAGCTGTTTCCCAGTGGTACGCTGACCGTTTTGGTGTCCGGTTGGACGCCAAAACGCAAGTTGCGTCTGTAATTGGCTCAAAAGAGGGGATTTTTCACATTTCCTGGAGTTTTCTAAATCCGGGGGATGTGGTACTGCTTTGCGATATTCATTACCCCGTATACCGGATTGGGGCATTAATGGCGGGAGCAGTGCCCTATTATATGCCTGTTAATGAAAGAAACAACTATTTACCTGATCTTGGTAGTATTCCTGCTGATATAGCCAAAAAGGCTAAGCTGCTGTTTGTTAATTATCCCAATAATCCAACCGGCGCCATCGCTGGCGAGACCTTTTTCCATGAGCTGATTGCATTTGCGCGGGATAATAATATTATCGTATGTCATGACGGTGCCTATTCGGAAATATATTTTGACGATTATCGACCACCTAGTTTTCTTCAATTCCCCGGTGCAAAAGAGGTGGGAGTGGAGTTTAGCTCTGTTTCAAAAGCGTACAATATGACTGGCTGGCGGAGCGGTTGGATAGCCGGTAATGCTGAGGTTGTGGAGGCGCTCACCAGGCTTAAAAGCAACATAGACACCGGGCAGTTTCAGGCTATCCAGTATGCTGCAATTGCTGGGCTTAACACGCCGCCTGCTTATGGGCAGTCGTTGCGGAATTTGTATCAGGAACGACGTGATCTTGTTGTTGACGGGCTTAACCGGTTAGGTTGGAAACTTGAAAAACCAAAGGCGGCTTTTTACCTCTGGGCACCGGTACCGACCGGCTACACAGCGCTGTCCTTTTCTGAGATGGTTCTTGACAAGGCCGGGGTTGTGGTCACCCCGGGAACAGGATATGGTCAAGGCGGGGAAGGATTTTTCAGGATTTCACTTACAACGCCGACAAACCGCATCCTTGAAGCCATCAGTAGGATAAGCCGTAATATTGATAAAGCTGTCTTTTAGGAGGAGCCAATGATGTCATTTATTGCTAGTGTAATGCCAAAATGGCGATTCGAAGCGGCGAAAACTGAAATACCCAGCGACTGGAATGTCAAATTTATCGATTTTACCGACAATGAAGAGTTTATTGCCGCCTGCCGGGGGGCGGAATGCTTGCTGGTGCCGGCTGCTATTCAAAATGTTAATGCCACTGTCCTGGAAAATATTTCTAATATTAAACTTATCCAGTCCGCGGGGGCCGGCTATGACGGTATAGATGTTAAAGCCGCAAACCGCTTAGGTATCCAGGTTGCCAACGTGCCTGGGCAGAATGCGCATACCGTAGCAGAATATACAATTGGATTGATAATTGCATTACAACGCAGCCTGATCATTGCTGACCGGGGAACAAAAGGCGGATATTACACAAAAGTTAGGCAGCAATTATTTCAGAAAGGCTTGACTGAGATAGCAGGCAGTTCTGTCGGCTTAATCGGTATGGGCTCAATCAGCGTTGAGGCAGCAAAAATTCTTGTATGTCTTGGGGCTTCCGTCAGTTATTACGACCATACCCGTAAGCCTGAAGCTATGGAGGCTAAATTGGGCATTCACTATAAGCCATTAGAACGCTTACTGTCTGACAGTGATGTTGTTAGCCTGCATATCCCGTTGACCGAAGAAACCAGAGGGATTATTGGTCACCGCGAATTGAGGCTGATGAAACCTAATTGTCTACTTATTAACACCGCCCGGGGTGAAGTTGTCGATCAGCCAGCGCTAGCAGAGGCCTTGGAAGCAGGTTGGATTGCTGGGGCTGCAATTGATGTTATGGCGCCTGAGCCACCGGCGGCAACACATCCTTTATTGCAGCTATCGCCGCTTGCTCAGGACAGGCTGCTGATAACTCCGCATATAGCCGGCGTTACCGTTAGCAGTTTCCGGATGATGCTTGGTAAAGCCCTGGAAAACATTCAGCGAGTTTTTGCCGGTAAACGGCCCGAAAACATTGTAAATGGTCTATAACCTGCAAATTTTAGAACCATGTTTGACCCGAAAAAGCTCCAGCCAAATTAATTTTGGCTGGAGCTTTTGGCTGGTGCGCCCAGCATGGGCCTGCCCGAGCCGCACGGGCGCATCTTTCGATGCATACGGCTCTATTCCCGGTTAAGCTTTCGTTTAGCAGAGTTGGATAGATTCATAGCCCTGCTTATAAAGTATCGCGAATTTAGATTTTTTCTTGCGTAATTTGCTTCCCTACAGCATATGTTTTTTTAAATAAACTACTTTACTGGGATGTGAATTGCATGAAAAGCCTCTTTATCAGAAAGCCCCCCAAGCTTCTTTCTGTAGTAACGGTGCTGATCATAAGCCTCATGGTAGGGATCATCACCTTTAATCAATGGGATGAGAGGGAATTAGCCGCCATCCCTAACCAGCCGACAGAGGCGCCGAAGGGGCAGATTTCGATCACGATTAAGATACCGTCGCGCACATTGGAAATATATGAGAATAATAAGGTGTATAAGCAGTACCGGATCGCGGTGGGCAAAAGTGAAACCCCCTCGCCGGTTGGGGAGTGGGTGGTCATTTGGAAATCCTACAGGGCCGGTGATATCTTTGGCACCCGCTTTCTCGCCCTCAACGTCCCGTGGGGAGGTTATGGCATACACGGCACAAATCAGCCCTGGAGCATTGGCTGTTATGCCAGCCATGGGTGCATTCGCATGCGGAATAAAGATGTTGAGGAACTTTATGAGTGGGTTCCGGTTGGTACGCCAGTACGCATCGAAGGTCACGCTGTTTCGATCCAGCGCCAGTTAAAGGTAAATTTGATGGGGCCTGATGTTGTAAAACTGCAGGTCAAGCTAAGAGATCTTGGCTATTTAGAAGAACGGGCGGATGGTTTTTTTAATAAGGAAACAGAGACAGCCGTTAAACGATTCCAGTATGATAACGGGCTTAAAGCTACAGGGGTGGTGGATAAAAAGACATTGAGTCTAATGGGGTTTTAGAAAAAATTCTCATTACTGCAGCTCCCTGCAACTGGCCCCGGCCTGTCAGTAAATAATATTAATTACATTTTTGCGGGGAGCGGCGGCTTGGGGCTCAGCGGCGGCATAGCCCATAACAACTGAGCCGTACACAATATGATTGCCAGGTACGTCTAATTCTGTTAACAATTCCCGTATCAGCGGCATATGCGTGAGACCTGGCAGCTGGTTTAACCAACAGGAGCCAATGCCCAGCGAATGAGCCGCCAGCATCATATTGCCAATGGCCAGCGCCGAATCGGGCATAGAGTTGCCGTCGTCTTTTAGATTAGAAACAAGGATAAAGGTAGGGGCCTTATATAAAAAATCAGCATTAGCAGTTTTAGCCTTTTCAATTAGGCTCACAATATAGGGATGGGTTGCCGCCACTATGGGAATGGATAACAGCGCTTGGCCGATTGTGGCATTGACTTTTTTCAGCACAGCCGGATTTTGTATCGCCGTAAACCGCCAGGTTTGCCGTCCCATCCCGTTAGGGGCATAACTTCCGGCCATGAGAATGGTATGCAGATGTTCTTTGGCTAGTTGTTCGTTTGTAAAAGCACGGACACTTCTCCGGGTAAAGATATTCGCCAAGGCAGCATTCATATTTTTCCACCTTTATTGTTTTTTTACTGTTCCCTGCAAAATAATAATAATAGTATTCGCTACCATTCCTGTGTCTATTAATCTTATAGGCGGCCCATGGTTATAAACAAAATAGGCAAAAAAACAAGGCAGCGCCTGCTTGGCAGGCTGTCTGCGGCCTAAAGACAGCCAAGGGGAAGAGGACGATGGAAAAAACAATAAGAATAATATAAAAAATAAGAATTTACTATTTACATTTAAATTGGGGCGTGGGATAATATTCTTATAACATAGGATGTAGTATGTATTACGTACTGTGATAAGGAGGTTTATCATGAGAATAGCTTTGGTGTATACGAGTACTACCCCGGAATTGATTGAATTGGTGGAGAAAGAGGTGCGGCAATTACTGCCGGCGGCTACTGAGGTCATCAGTAATCAGGACCCCTCGATTCTGGCCGAAGTGCGGGAGGCCGGGTATGTTACGGCGCCGCCGGCGGCCAGACTTGTCGGCATGTATATGAAAGCAGTGGGGGATGGGGCTGATGCAATTCTCAATGTTTGTTCTTCGGTAGGGGAAGTTGCCGATGCCGCTCAGGATATTGGCAAATATACCGGCATTCCGATTGTACGGGTCGATGAGGATATGTGCCGGGAAGCAGTACGGCAAGGGGTGCGTATCGGGGTAATGGCTACATTGCCGACAACTCTGGCGCCAACCAAAAACACGATCTACCGGGTAGCAAGGGAAATGAACAGGCCTGTGGAATTAGTTGATGTCCTGGTTGACGGTGCCTTTGGCCTTGATCAAGAGCAGTTCAAAGAGCTAATGACAAAGTATGCGCAGGAAATTTGTGATCAGGTGGACGTGATCCTATTCGCCCAGGGGTCGATGGCTTATTGTGAGCAGTATATCCAGCAGCAGTGCGGAAAACCGGTGTTGTCCAGTCCCCGGTTCGGCGCCGTGGCGCTGAAAGAGGCGCTGATCAAAAAAGGTCTGCTGAAATAACTCCGGTCAGATTTTACATTAATCCAAAGGAGCGACGGAAATGCTGGAAAAATTGGGAAGTATAGTAAAGTTTATTACAAAATATTTTTCTGTCTGGATCATCCTGGGGGTTATTGCCGCCTATTATAATCCTGAACCGTTTAAACCGTTAGCGAAATACGTCCCCTATTGCATTATGGCCGTTATGCTGAGCATGGGCCTTACGGTATCCATCGGGGACTTTAAACTCGTTCTCTCCCGTCCTAAAGATGTATTCTGGGGTATTGTCCTGCGCTATATGATTATGCCGGTGATTGCTTTTCTGTTGACCAAGCTCCTGAATTTGCCGCCGGTTCTGGCAGCGGGCCTTATCCTTGTAGGCTGCTGCCCCAGCGGCGTGGCCAGTAATGTCATGACTTTTCTGGCTAAAGGGGATACGGCCCTTTCCATCACGGTTTCTTCCCTCAATACGGTTATTGCGCCTTTTATTACCCCTTTTATGTTTGCTTTCCTGGTTGGTTCCATCGTTCCGGTTGATGCCGGGGCTATTCTGTTTGATATATTGAAGATTGTTCTGGTGCCGGTATTCTTAGGCGCTGTTATTCGCGGTATGGCATCAGACTTTGTGGACAGGATCATGCCAATTATCCCCATCGTATCGGTCATTGCCATTTTTATTACTACCAGTTCGGGGTTTGCTCTCAGCGCCGGCTCACTGGCCAATGTTGCCTGGATTGCGGTTGTGGCCGTAGTTTTGCATAATGTACTCGGTCTTACAACCGGATATTGGGCGGCCCGTGGTGTTGGCATGAATCACTTCAAAGCCAAAGCGCTTAGTTTTGAAATCGGCATGGAAAACGGCGGGCTGGCAATGGCTCTGGCGTTGGCTCATCTGGCGCCGCTAGCCTTCATACCGGCGGCCATATTTAATCTGGTGCATAATCTTACCGGCCCGATACTGGCCAGCTACTGGCGCGAACAGGAAGAAAAGAAGGAGCTGGCGGCAGCAGCCAATGGGAAAAACTCTATACAGTTGTAAAGACGGCTCAAAGTAAATGTTGCCTTGGTGGCACCATATAGCTGCTGAAAGTAGAAGGAGTGATGATAGTGGACAATATTACACTGGCGCTGGCGAAGAAAATAGCGGACTATGCGGAAGCGACCGTTGCCGGCGAATATGGCAGGAAACCGTTCAGTGTGGCCGTTTGTGATAAGGATGGATTTTTAGTTTTATTCCATAAGCTGGACGGCGCCAAATTACTGACGATCAGCCTGACACCCAATAAAGCGTATACCGCGGCCCGGATGGGGGTAAGTACGGCTGATTTTTTACGGCGGCTGCAGCAGGAAAACCTCAATATTGCCTACTTTGCCGATGACAAATTTGTGGCGATGCCAGGCGGCGTGCCGGTCTATAATGACAAACAGCAGGTTATTGGCGCAGTCGGGATTGGCGGCCTGAAAGAAGACGGTGAAGTTGCCGCCAAAGTTGCTGCGGCTGTGGTTCATTTATAAGTTAAGACCGCAATTTATTATAGACGCCAGCATGATTGTTTGGACCGACGTATGATGTTATACTGGTAACAAATATCATCAGGGGGTCCAAAATGGCAACAGAATCTTTTTTAAGAGAAATAGGCGGTAAATCTGTTGTAGAGCAGATTGTTGATAATGTTACCAATGCGATTATCAATGGGGAACTGAAGCCGGGTGATAAGATCCCGACGGAAAACGAGCTTTGCACCTCCATGGGCGTCGGGAGGAATTCTGTCCGCGAAGCAATCAAGATACTGGAAGCCTATGGTGTCCTTACCATCAAGCGGGCCGAAGGGACCTTTGTAAAACAGGGCTTTGACAGCAAAATGCTATACCCTGTTTTATACGGGATCATTTTACAAAAGGATTCGGCTAATCAAATTATTGAATTGCGTAAAGTAATTGACGTGGGCATACTCCAGCTGGCGATCGATAAACTGGAGCTGGAATCCTTGCACAAAGCGGAACAGGCCATGCAGAAACTCGAACAAAAGCTGGCGGCTCCGGCTGTTGACATCAATGCAATATTTGAAGCCGATACAGCCTTTCATATGGTACTTGTTGCTATTACGCAAAATGCACTGTTAGAAGGAATTTGTTCTTATGTCGATCAGATTACCAAAAAATCCAGACTGAAAGCGATAGAAAAATTTATCAACGATAAGGCAACAGAACGATTTCTGCTTATGCACCGGGATATGCTGCGGGTAGTAAAAGAAAAAGACCGGGCGAAGATCAATGAAGTGGTGGAAAAGCATTATCAATATTGGGAGCAAGTAACCTGCTAGCAGTCCGCCAAGTCTAAAGCTATTAGATTTGGGCTTGGGTGGGCTGCTAACCACCAGGCAGAACCTGATAGTGGACAAATAACCAACAACTAAGGGGCAGTTGTCATGCTGGTAAATTTAGCAGATATTCTCAGGGACGCTTCTCAGGGAAACTATGCTGTCGGGGCATTTAATGGCTATAATTATGAAACCTTTGCGGGCATCATTGAGGCGGGGACTGAGACAAACACGCCGGTTATTCTGGCTTTTGGCGCCAAGTATTTGCCAAATATGTCGCTGGCGACGGCCTTTTCCCTGGCTGAAAGCCTGGGCGGGAAGTGTAAAACTCCGGTTTGCCTGCACCTGGATCACTGTAGCGACCTGGATACGGTGTTTCGGGCTATTCGGGCCGGCTTTGGCTCGGTTATGTATGATGGATCAGCGTTGCCGTTGGCGGAGAACGTGAAAAATACCAGGTTGGTTTGCCGGACCGCCCGTGCCTGTGGTGTGTCAGTGGAAGCCGAGCTGGGCTGCCTGGCTGCCGGCGAGCATTCCCATGAAGGGTCGGCAGCTGATGTGGCGGCTTATACGGAACCAACGCAGGCAGCGCAGTTTGCGGCCGCCACCCAGGTTGATGCTTTGGCTGTCTCTATTGGCACTGTACACGGGCTGTACAAAGCGGAACCTAATCTGCGGCTTGATATCCTGGCCGGCATTCATAAGCTGGTGCCGGTGCCGCTGGTGTTGCATGGCGGTTCAGGGCTGGCGGCCAAGGATATTTTAGGCTGTATCGACCAGGGGATTGCCAAAATCAATGTAAACACTGAAATATCTGTGTATGCGGTTGCAAAGACAAGGGAACTGCTGGCGGCTAAGCAGCCGCATTTTTCCGAGTTGTCTTTAAGCCAGGCAGATTATGTAAAAGATGTTGTGAAAAAGTACATAGCTATTTTTCGCCGGCGGTGAGCAGCCAGCCGGCCTTGGACATAGGAGGGGAAAATGAACAAAGTACTGATTTCTGTTGCTCCCGTAGCGAGTACAGATAAAAATATAGTTCCTGCCGACATTGCCGCCGAGGTTGTCAGTTGCTGGCAGGCCGGTGCCGCGATGGTGCATTTGCACGTGCGCGACGCCGGGGGGAATCTGACTGCCGATATGAGTCTGCTGGCAGAAACCCTGCGGCTGATTCGCAAAGAGTCGGACATCATCATTGAAGTGTCGACAGGCGGCGTGTCCGGTCTTACGATACAGGAACGTTGTGTTCCCTTATATTCGGAGCTTGTCGAGGCCTGTTCGCTGAATGTTGGCTCCACCAACCTGGGGAAGGCTGTATATTGCAATCCCCTTGATGATGTGGAGTATTGCATCCGTGAATTGCTAAAAATGAATAAGACACCGGAAGTGGAAGTTTTTGAAATTGGCCATATTTTCGCGATGAAAGAGTTTATGGAGCAATATAATTTTTGTGAGCCGGTGCTGTTCAGTATTGTCCTGGGGCACAAAGGCGAAGCTCCCGCCACACCGCAAGCCCTGGCCGCGATGATTCAGATGATTCCAGCGGGAACTCTCTGGGGCATCACCCATGCCAACCGCCGCGATTTTTCCATTATCGCCGCCGCTCTGGGCCTGGGGGCCAGTACGGTCAGGATTGGTTTTGAAGACAGCAATTACCTGGACGCCAATACGATAGCCGACAGCAATGTTCCTTTAGTGGCAAAGACGGTACGGCTGCTGCAGGCTATGGATAAAGAGCCGATGAGTCCGGCTGAAGCCAGAAAACATTTTAATATATTCAGCAGATGAGACAGGTGGGTTAACTATGAAGCAATTGCCGAATCGCAGTGCTGATATATTACAGTCTTATCCGGCGGTGGATGAACAATATGTACAGACCCTGTTAGAGCAGGCTGTCGCTAACGACCCGCATAAAATCATTGTGCTGGATGATGATCCGACCGGTACACAGACTGTGCATGACGTTTCCGTATATACTGACTGGTCTCATGAAAGTATTAGCCGCGGCTTCCGGGAAAAGAACAAGCTGTTTTACATTTTGACAAATTCACGCGGCTTTACTGAAGAGCAGACCAGGAAAGCGCACCGGGAAATCGGGGCGATGGCGGCGCAGGTTGCCCGGGAACAGCGGCGGCGGTATTTAATTGTCAGCCGGAGCGACTCGACGCTCAGAGGTCATTATCCCCTGGAAACGATGATGCTGCAGGAGCAATGGGAACGCCATTCCGGTCAAAAGGTTGACGGTGAGATTATTTGTCCCTACTTTAAGGAGGGCGGGCGCTTTACGATCGACAATATTCACTATGTTCAGTATGGTGAAGTGCTTGTGCCGGCAGGGGCAACGGAGTTCGCCAGTGATAAAACGTTTGGCTATCAGTCCTCCGATCTGGCCGCATACATTGAAGAAAAATCACAAGGCGCTTATAAGCGGGAAACCGTGGTAACGGTCTCCCTGCAAGATTTGCGGGCCCTCAGAATTAATGCGATTACTGACAAACTGACCGGTATAACTGATTTTGGGAAAGTAGTCGTTAATGCTGTTGATGCCTGCGATATTAAAGTATTTTGCCTGGCGCTCTACCGGGCGATTGCCCAGGGTAAAAAATTCCTGTTTCGCACGGCAGCCGGTTTTGTCAAGGAATTGGGCGCTATTGCGGACAAACCGCTGCTGACCAGACAGGATATGATTGTCGGCAGCAACGGTAACGGCGGCATTGTTGTGGTTGGCTCGCACACCCGGAAAACGACCAGCCAGGTGGCAGCATTACAATCCCTTGCCGGCATCCAGTGCCTGGAGTTTAATTCTGATCTGGTCCTGGAGGAGGAGCGCTTTCAGGCTGAAATTGCGGCGGTGGTGAAGCGGGAAGAAGACCTGCTGGCCCAGGGCATTACCGTCGTTGTTTACACAAAGAGAAAACTATTGACCCTGGACAACGATACGAAGGAAGCGGCACTGGCCCGGGCGGTCAAAATCTCGGCTGCCGTCCAGGCACTGGTCGGCAATCTGCGGGTAACACCGGCCTTTGTTGTTGCCAAAGGCGGCATTACTTCCAGCGACGTCGCCACGAAAGCGTTACAGATAAAACGCGCCGGCGTGCTGGGACAGATAAGGCCGGGAATCCCGGTATGGCAAACAGGCGAGGACAGTAAATTCCCCCAGATACCCTACGTTGTTTTTCCGGGCAATGTCGGCCAGGAGAATACACTCAAAGAAGTTGTGGAAATACTGCTGGGCACAAAATAATATCTATGCACGCCTAAAAAGAGGCCCTACCCCTGCGCACCTGCAGGGGTGGGGCCTCTTGCCATCAGCTTGCGGTTTTAAGTACTACTATGGCTGACGTTACTATATAGACCGCCGCCAGGCACCATCAGGGTCAACAGCAGATGAATAGAGCTACTCCAGCCTGCCGTTTCTCAAATTGTATGTTACAGAAGCCGCGGACCAGGTGTTACTGCCTTGAGTGACCTGGACATTGCCGGTAAATGTCCCAATTTTGGTGCGCCAGTTGAAGTCTGCTGTATCGGCGGTAATGGTGATATGGGACTGCGATAATGTCACACCGCCGCCAAGCACCGCTTTGTTCTGGGTACCATAGGCGTAAACGCTGCCGGCGGTAAGATGAATGTTATCCTGGGTAAGGGTGATGCCGTCTGAGCCCCAGACCTCCAACGAACTGAGGCTGACTCTGGCCTGACCGGCCGTTATCATGCGGCTGCCGGCTTCAATGCGTACATTGCCTTTTAATAAATAGAGACCGGTATCTGTATCATAATAGGTGGTGTCGGCTGTGACGGTAGGCTTTGCAGCAGCGGCTGGGCCTGCTGAGCAGACTAGAAAATAGAAAGCTATAATAAAGAGGAATAATACGTTCCGGTTCATATTTGTGACCTCCAGGCGAGGGGATGGTAATATGAGCAATTCGCATAAGATGGTCTGACCTTATACCAAAAACCGCCACCTTATTTCATACTAGCAGTACCCTTAAAGTTTTTATAGTACTAATAATAGCTGCATTTTCTTTCCATGTCAATATCTTATAATAAAATTTGTCATTAATAGCGGTTAATTAACCAATCATATCAATCAACTCCAAGGAAAGGACCTGCCTTTTCAAAATGAGAGAAATCCTGTCAGATCCAGGGGGATTTGGCAGGAGTTTTATGTTTTTTACGGTACACATTTATAATGAAGTGAAATTATTATTGGATGAAAGAAGAGAATTTATGAAAATCGGGTTAGTACGGCATTTTAGGGTGGATTGCTCGCATAAGTACTTGATGACTGATGAAGAATTTAGGGAATGGGTGGGACTATACGATTGCGCAGCAATCATGCCGGAGGGTATGCCAGTCAATACGTCTGACTGGGAGAAATGCTATTGCAGTGATTTCCACGAGCAATAGAAACAGCTCAATATATGTGCTCGTAGTAACACATGGCTTTTTAATGCTGCAGATTCAAAGAGAATTAAAGGCGCAAGGATTTTACGGCGATAGTTTCAATATAGCGGAATATGGAAAAATATATGTGTTGGGAAATGGCAGAGGTTAGCCACTAAAGCATTGCAGATAAGGCCGGGCATACCGGAGAAGACAGTAAATTCCCCCCCGATACCCTGCATTATTTTTCGGCGAACAGGACACGCTTAAGGAAGTTGGGGAAATATTGCCGGGCCCCCAATAATAGTTGATAAAAGGTCGTAGCCCTTGTCAAAAATGAAATGCTCCCCTTAACGCCGACAGGTTAATAATAAAAACCTGTTGCCGAAAGGGAAGCGTTTTCATGTCTTTGGGACTGAGGCCTTGCCTTCGCAGGCCCAGGAGACCGCAGGCCAGCAGGCCAAGCGGCCTTAGCGAAACAGCTTATCAAATATTTTTTCGGTCACCTTTTCTTTTATTTCGGTCCGTGTTGCCGGCAGCTTGCGCTCACGCAGCTTTTCCACCAGACTTTGGTTTAGCTGTTCCGGATAAAAGACGCCAAAATCAGTGTGAATCGCCAGGTTGCTGATTTCCGCTTCCGCCGTCCCCTGTTTTAGGAAATTGCCGGTCAGGGTGTGAAACGACAGGCCATAGGCAGTGCCGTTGGCAATGGTGAAGCAGCCCTGCACCGTTGCGGCCGCCGCCGAACCGGCGGCCGTGCCTGTAAACGCTAAGGGGCCTTTGACGTCTTTTTCCGTTAGCTGTGACGCATCAAGGCCGCTGCCGGCCAGAGACAGGGTGAATTGCTGCGTATCCGGGAAGATTTCGCCGTTGGCTAGCACCGAGCCGCCCAGCGTGGCACCTTGCGCTGTCAGCAGTTGTAGGGTTTGCTGGACAAAGGTGAAGGTACCGTTGATGCTGCTGATAATTATATTGCCGAACTGCAGACTGCCAAGGGAAAAGTTACCGGACAACACCGGTGACAAGACAGAACCGGTAACCTTGCCCTGCGCCGCCAGAACCCCGCCGGCCTGCAGACCGGACAGGAGTACGGCCGGATCGCCGGCCGGCAGCTGGATATCAAAATCCAGTGTCTTGTCACCGGCCGGTGCTGTCAGCACCTGCCCGGCCGCGGTAATCGCCTGGCCTTGATACAGCGCCTGGCCATTAACAACCTGAATTGTATCGGCCTGCTTTTCAAACTGGGCGCTGCCCTGCGTCAGGGCTAAAGCGCCAGTGGTAGACACACCGGAAATACGGCCGGCTAACGCTTTCAGCAACGTTGTACCTGTCGCATCTTTACCAACTTTGACAGTTAATTCGTCCAGACTACCGCCTGTTACTTGAATCGGGTCGTCCGCGGCTGTCAGCCCTAGCGTGGCCAGGTCCAGCTGCGCTGCCGACAAAGTAATCTCGGCAATATCCGGGGTTCCCCATAGACCGTCCAGCCTCAGCGCCGCCTGCTCTAGTTTGCCGGTGGCGGCAAGGCGGATTTGGTTCTTCCGGCGAAGATCAACCTCGCCGGTCAACTGGTCCACGGTTTTTGCCAGGGAATCTGTTGTCAGATGCAGTTTGCCATCCTTAATTGTTACCAGCCAGGCTAAGTCGGACTGCTCATCTGTTTTTTCCTTGAGCAAACCATCCCAGTTCAGGCGGTCCTGATGCAAGGCAACCCAAAATTCCGGTTTTTCCACAGTCACAGCTTTGATTAGCTGTGGACCCACCTGTCCTTTGAGCAGATCACTCCAGTTATAACTAATATGTAACCGCTTGAGCCTGGCCAGCGGTTGTCCGGCGGCATCAAGTACCTGGACTTCTTTAATTACCGCCGACCCGAGGATGGATAAATCAAACCCGTCCGCTGTGATCTGGCCATTGACAGCCTCATTGGCAGCTACCAGCAGTGATTGCTCCAGCGCTGTCTTTACCTTGCCGGCAGCAAACTGAAAAAGGATGGCTCCTGCCAGCAAGGCTAGCACGACTATAAACAAGACAATTTTTTTCTTGCTCCATTTCAATGGGGGCTCTACTAAGACAGATTGTTGTTCTTCACTCACAGTTTATGCCTCCCGCCTTATTGCAGTGGGTACTGATTCACTGCCTGCCATAAGACTATTATAAAGTGTCAGCAGTGGCTGGACAAGCCGGGCTGTTTAATTTTGAAGAGGTAAAGTATGCCACATGCTGTGCGGTGAAGCGGACCGCGCCCCGGCCGCGCGGAGCCGGTGGTACTTCAGTCAAGCTGCTGCTGCAGGAAAGTCAGCGCATTGTGGGGGGAAAACTACTGCAGGCAGGAATTATCTCCTAAAATAGCGAAAAATCCTCTCATACTGAATAAGGGGGCTGGGGAATGAGCGAAAATGTCTGGCTGGCGTTCAGTCTGACTCTATTGGCGGGACTGGCGACCGGTGCCGGCGGGGCGCTTGCTTTTGTGGCGAAAAAGGACAATATGAAATTATTGTCTGTCGGTTTGGGATTTTCCGCCGGGGTTATGATTTATGTCTCGTTTGTCGAGATTCTGCGCAAGGCGGAAATCGCGCTGACCGCGGATCTGGGCCCGGAGCTGGGGCCGTGGGCGGCTGTCGGCTGCTTTTTTGCCGGCATGCTGGCGGCGGCGCTGCTGGATAAGCTGGTGCCGCCCGGCATCAGTTATCATGAAATGCAGATCAATCAGCCGGAAGAATCACAGGCCGAGCTTGCGGGCAAGCTGGAACGGATGGGGCTTCTCACTGCCTTTGTCATTGCCATGCACAACTTTCCCGAGGGGCTGGCGACGTTTATGGGCGCGCTGGAGGACCCTGCACTGGGCGTTTCCCTGGCTATCGCCATCGCCATTCATAATATTCCCGAAGGGATGTCGGTAGCGCTGCCCATCTTTTATGCCACCCGCAGCAAGCTGCGCGGCTTCTTCTTTGCCCTGTTGTCAGGATTGGCTGAACCGATTGGCGGTATTGTCGGCTATTTTATTCTGCGGTCAGTCTTCAGCGACGGCGTATTCGGCATATCATTTGCGGTTGTCGCCGGCATCATGGTCTATATTTCCCTTGATGAATTGCTGCCGATGTCGCGGGAGTCGCATTCGGGACACGCATCGATGCTGGGGCTGGTGCTGGGCATGCTGGCCATGGCTGTGAGCTTGTTGCTGTTCTAAGGCGGAAGCGGGGTTGGTGTTGACGAAGCTGCATACGAAAGCAGGACAGAGGCAATGCCGCCGGAAGCAGGGGGACAGGGACCATGTTTCCGGTTTGTTGTCCCTGGCACCAGGGAACAGAACAATGGGGCAAGTGTATTGCCGGCACAAGAACTATCCATGCCTTTGCGGGGAAGCGTATTCACGGCATGAAAACGCAGGGCCCCACTGGAGCAGGCTAAAATGGTCTGTAAAAGCACGGGCGCAGACGGCGCATATATGAGCAAAGCGGTGGGTGGAGGCAGCGGGCAATGCCGCCGGCCTGTGGGTAGCTGTTGTTCAATGCCGCTGCGGTATTGGCGGCGCTGTTGCTGCGTCAATCATACTGCTGCTGCAGGAAGGTCATAAACTCCCGGTGGATATGGCTGCTGTCCCGCAACCCCTGCTTATAGGAAATTTCCGCCGCCTGGCCGGACTCCAGCGCCGTGAGCGCCTCGAAATCCATGACCAAACCGGTCAGTTCCGGATGCTCGGCCTTCAGGGCCCGGGCCAGCACCAGCAGCCGGTCCAGGGCGGCACTGACTTCCCTGGCCGTCTTACTGTAGCCGGCATCATTGGCATCGGCCAGATTGAGGATATGGTCCACCCGATCAAAAACATACTGGTCAAAAGCCTCGCTTAACAAACCTTTCAGCATAACCCCACCCTCCCGGCCGGCAGCGGTGTCACGGCGGTTGGCCGTGGAGACAGCTGGCAGGAGCCGGGTTCTGTTTTCGTTAGACAATTTTATACCCCCCATACTTAGGCTGGGGCCAAAGGCCGAAGCCCTGCCGCCAGCTGTTTACAGGGGGAAATTAAAAAACGCATGCGCAGGTTTGTACCCTACACATGCGTTTGGCGTCGATGCTTGCTATAGCCTCAATCCCAATAAGCCGGACATAGAGCCGGCCTGGTCAGCAAAGGCCCAGGTTGGCCAGGCTGCGGATAACTGGCAGTGAGGAGAGAAGGAAGATTTGCTGCGTCCAGTCGCACTCACAGCCCGGCGCCGGCGGCAACGTCCCTTATACCCGCGCGCCCCGGCTTGTCTTCCGGGGGAACGCCAGTGTATAATAGTAATGTCGTCGTGGACAGCTTGACTGTTACGTGTAGGTGCTCATTTCACCTTGCGCGGGCCTGGAAGTGTTCCAGCACTTTCAGGTCACGGCGACCTTTTTAATTTCCACCTATTTCTAATTATAGCTTGTTTGCGGGGAATTGCAAGTACAGTTAACCTTGCCGGCCGGATTTTTGCTGGCAATTTGGAGGGCGCCGGGAAGGCGGCGCCGGCGTTTCCCTCTTGTGGGTAATTTTACCTGGCTGAGTTTAAAGAAATTTTAAGAAAATGATTCTATTATATAAACATGCCTTAGGCATACATAGAAAAGGGAGGTACTCAGATGAAGGGTATGTTAAAAAGAATCATGGTGTATTCCATGGTGGGGTTAATGCAGGTTGGTTTGTTCGCCACGGCTTCCGCCGCGCCAAGAGTGGAAGAAGCGCCGTTTTTTCAGGATTGCTGCGGGGATTCCTTCTGTTTGGAAGAATGCGCTCAGGGAGTAACGTCTGACTGCAGAAAAAATCATCAGCAACAGCCAATGCCGCAGGACAACAACGCTAGGCAGAACCTGAATACAGCATATCCGCAAGATCAATCGCAAAATACCTGTAACAAGTAGCAATAATCCCCGGCGGCTGCGGCTGCCGGGCTTTTTTTAGCCTGCCAGAATTTATAAATAAATTCTGTGGACATAAGAAACCATAACTCATCGGCTTACGCTTTCGCCAAAGGCTGGGGCGCAAGCCGTGTTTTCTTTATTTAACAGAAGCTAGAGCCAATAGGTAAGGCGGCTGGCGAGATGCCGATTTTTGGCCGTCAGGCAGTGAACATGTCTCTGCCGCTGCAGGCGCATACTAGAGTAGGAAATATCAGCTGCAGGAGGTAGCCATGCGCATACTTGTTATTGAAGATGACAATATTCTGAGAGAAGCAACGGTAGCCATTTTAACCGGGGAAGAGTACATTGTGGATCAAACCGCGACCGGGGATGAGGGGCTGTATTTAGCAGAGCAGGGCATTCATGATGTAATTGTGCTGGATATCATGCTGCCGGGGATGAGCGGTCTGGAGATCCTGACAACGCTGCGCAATAACGGTTGTGCTATTGCTATACTGCTTTTGACAGCCAAGGATAGTGTCGATGATCGTGTCATTGGTTTGGAGGCCGGTGCCGATGACTATCTGGTAAAACCGTTTGCTATGCGGGAATTGCTGGCGAGGATAAAAGCTCTTATCCGGCGCAAGGGCAATCTCATTATCGAGGATCAGCTGAATTACGGTAACCTATCATTACACAGCCGCCTGAAGGATGGTTTCGTAGACGGGGAACCGCTGGGGTTAACCATTAAGGAATATGAAATCCTGGAATTTTTACTGCTAAACAAAGAACAGATAATAACAAGAGATCAGATTTTTGACCGGATTTGGGGAGTAGACTCGGAAACTTCCCTGAGCGTTGTTGATATCTATATCCATCATCTGCGCAAAAAACTGGCTGTTTTTGAGTTAGAGTCTGTAATTCAGACCGTTCGCGGCGTTGGTTTTATGCTGAAGGAGAGTTAGTATGTTGCAACGGACACTGACGCAACTGACGATTATCAATTCATTTGTTTTTTTTATTATCTATTTTTTGTTTACCGCGATTCTCTACGGCTATCTTTCTTACCGGCTATTCGACAGAATAGACGAAGCCATGCGTTGGCACGCCAGTGAATTTAGATTTGCCAATGGGCAGGTTGTTCCCTTAGCGAACCCGATTTTTGATCCGCGCATTTTTGTCTTAATGCGCAGCACAGACGGTCGCACTCTCAATCCAGTGCCTTTTCGGGAAGAAGAGTTAAAAAATATTGCTGAGATTACTGCCGCAATAGAGGTTGGCGAGTTGACAACCGAAGAGTATGAAGGCCACAGCTATCGAATGATGAGCTGGCCTTATACCTATCAGGAAAACATTTACGACCCAGCAACAAATTTCCAGATAGATTCGATCATTGTCATCAGCATTGTAGATTCCGAGGTACAATTGCTCAATAACTGTTTATGGCTTATTGTCAGTGGCGGCGTTATCAGTGTATTTGGTATTGTTTTAGCCGGATTTCTTCTGGCTAAACGGGCCATGTTCCCCATCCAGGCAGCCTGGGAGAAACAGCAGCAATTTGTTTCGGATGTATCCCATGAGCTGCGTTCTCCTTTAACAGGCATATACAGCAATGCCGAGCTAATGCTGCGGTATCCGGACAGGAGCATCAGAGAAGAGTGTCACCGGATCAATGCGATCATGCAGGAATCGAAGCGAATGACTAAGCTGATAGCGAGCTTGCTGACATTGGCCCGGTCGGACTCCGGTAAGTCGGACTTAAGTCTGGGTGTGATTAACCTAAGTGCGGTCGTGCATGAAGTGGTCAGTCATTTTGAGGTGTTTAAAGAGCTGAATGATATCAGTTTAGCAGTAACTATTGCCCCCGCTGTAGAAATAATCGGTGATAAGGACCGTTTGCACCAATTGCTGGTAATTCTGCTTGATAATGCTTTTAAATTCACACCTGCTGGCGGACAGGTCGCCGTTGCTTGTCATATCGCCAAAAAAAACGCGATAGTCAGTGTAAGCGATACCGGCGTGGGAATAGTTCCTGAGAATGTTCCGCGCATATTTGACCGTTTTTTTCGTGGTGATAAGTCCCGGTCAAGGAATGCCGGCGGAACCGGTTTAGGTTTGGCTATCGCGCAATGGATTGTCGAAAAGCATGGCGGCAGGATCGACGTCAAGAGCTCCTTGGGAAAAGGCACGAATTTTATAGTTTCATTTCCACTACCGAAGAAAACAGCCGGCCCCGGCCGTACAGAGACTGACAAAAAAAGGGGATAGAGTGGTAAGGAAAAAACCAGCAGGGTAGTTTGCAGATTATGGAAGGTTTCTTCTTGCTTATGCAGAATAACTTATGCTTATAATGGTTTGGCAAAATGAAAGGAGTGGGTTCATTTATGTTAAAACAGCTTTATCAAAAGCAGAAAGCAGAGCAGCAAGGAACGGTTACACCGGTTAAAGTACGGGGAAATCAGGGCTTGAGGAAACTGGCTAGGGCAAGAAAGTTGTCCCGGAGCTGAGCGCCTGCGGCTCTGCCAAAGCCGGGGGATTTGCTGATAAATAAAAATCGCTGTTGGCAGTTCACAAACTGGCCAACAGCAATTTTTTTGTCCTGATAGAAAGTATAACTTTCGCCTGGATAAGGGCACATCGGCTTATGCTTTCATCAAAGGGCTCGGCGCAAGCCGTGTTTTCTGTACATGAGTAAGAACGACTATACCCTAAAGGACCCAGGCGGTTTTTTTGATAAGGCTTATAGTTTACTGACCAGCCTTTGGATTAACGGATATTCGTAAAACTGGCCGTCGGCCGCTTTTACGGCAGCGATAACGGACGTTATGAGCAGCACCAGCCACAGCAGTCCTACGACCGGTACCAGCAGCAGGCCAACCAATATCAGGCATAACAGGCTGGTAATGAACGAGGCGGCTAAAATAGCAAGATGCGCTACTAACGCTTGTTTGGCGTGATGGTAGACAAACGGGTCTTCCTTGCGGAGCAGTAAAATGACCAGGGGAGCGATAATGAAGCCAAGTCCTCCCAGTAAATAGGCCAGGTGGGCAAGGATCGCCAGCAGTTTTTGTTCTCCGGTAATATTCATCAACGGTCTCCCTTCTTCGGTTACGTTTTTTAGGCGTGAATTGTGAGTTGCGTGTATATCTTATTATAGCAGATGACTAAACTATGTGTGTAGTTATAGTGCAGATACAAAAAAAGTATACCGGGATAATTTACAAAAGTTTTCGGCAAAAGGGCCTGTCAGCCAACGCGGCTGCTAGGTCCTTGTATTATCAACAGCAGGCAGGGTAAAGGGTAACCTGACAGAAGGTATAGCTTTCGCTGGATCAGGGCAACGTCGGCTTACGCTGCGCCCAAGGCTCGGCGCCAGCCGTGTTTTCGTTATTGTGATATAATATTGCAAACTGGTGGTTCGCACGATTCCTGGAATTCTTAGGGGGTGCGTGCTATAATTTCTAGTAATAGTATAAGTACACTGCTCAGTGGTACAGAAAGGAAATGATAAATGATCATACCGCCAGCGGTTAAGCAGTATGAAGAACTGCTCAAGGTTTGGGAGGGGTCAGTACGGGCAACCCATACTTTCCTGACCGAAGCTGATATTCAATTCTATAAACCGTTAATTTTGCAGGAGTATTTTCCGCAGGTGAATTTATTCTGCCATCTGGATAGCAGCCAAAAGATTACCGGCTTTATGGGCATAGTAGAGGATAAACTGGAAATGCTGTTTATTGATGCGCGTGAACGGGGCACAGGCATCGGCAAAAAATTGCTGATGTATGCAATCAAGCAGCAGAATGTGAAACAGGTAGACGTAAATGAGCAAAACCACCAGGCTGTCGGCTTTTATCTGCATATGGGCTTTAGGGTAGCCGGCCGGTCTGCGGTTGACGCAGCCGGCAAGCCTTATCCTATTTTGTCCATGGTATTGGCCGATCAGGGCAGCACCGGGGACAGGGTTATAGAATAAGCGTAGCTGCGGGGTTGGGGCTGTTTTGACTCAACTTATGGTTACACTGGAAGGGGAATAGTAATGATCATACTCAAATCAGACAGAGAGGTCCAGATCATGCGAGAGGCCGGGCGGATTGTGGCCCAGTGTCATGCTGTTCTGGAAAAATCCATTCAACCAGGGATTACTACTAAGGAATTGGATCAGATTGCGGAAAAATTTATTCTGGCAGCCGGGGGAATTCCCAGCTTTAAAGGCCATCACGGCTTTCCCGCTTGTATTTGCACATCGATTAATGATGTTATTTGCCATGGGATACCGGATCAGACCGCGCTGCAAGACGGTGATGTCATTACGATTGATATTGGTGTTAAGCTAGAGGGCTATCATGGTGATTCGGCCTGGTCCTATGCTGTCGGCCCAATAACGCCGGCGCTTGCGCAATTGATGCGGGTCACGAAAGAATGCCTGGATTTAGGGATTGAGCAGGCCCGGCCGGGCAAGCGCATCGGCGATATTGGGGCTGTCATTCAACGGTATGCGGAACAGTTCCATTATGGTGTTGTGCGCGAATTTTGTGGTCATGGCATCGGGCAGAATTTGTGGGAGGAACCCCAGATTCCCCATTATGGGCAGCCCGGGCGCGGCCCGGTGATTAAACCGGGAATGGTCATTGCGATTGAGCCCATGATTACCAATGGCAAATGGCAGGCCAAAATCGATCGGGACGGCTGGACGGCCCGGACTATTGATAACTCTATCTGCATTCAGTATGAGCATACGCTGGCTGTGCTAGAGTCAGAAACTGTTATACTGACGCAATTATAAATTTCTTTAGCCGTTGGGGGCCGGAGCATCCCTGCGGTTAGATTTATCAGGGAAAGCTAATGCCAGGTTAAGAAGCAATAATAAAAACCCGCGGCTCTGGCCGCGGGTTTTTATTTTTTTCCCCTTTAAGAACAGGTCCAGCCGGCCTGCGCCCCGGTACCGCCCCGGCCGCTTTTTCCCTGCAGCCACAATCAGATGGTGAATTGGGGACGGCTTTTTTAAAATAAATTTACAGGCATGAAGATTGCTGCTGGATTCGACAAATTTTTACTTAAAATTCTAAATATATTCACTATTATAAATTTGATTATTGACCGGATAATTTTGCTATGTTAATATTAGGTAAATATAGGTAAGGGTTAGAGGGAACAGGCAATGGCTGGCAGTTAAGAAGAAAAGCTTCTTTACTCATATTTTTATGAACATGGAGGGGAGATTTAGATGTTTAAAAAAGGTTTTTTACTGTTGCTTACAATGATGTTGCTGGTTGTGTTTACCGGGTGCGGCAGCTCAACAACGTCAGGTGATGCAGCCAACGCTTCTAAAAAGGTCAAAATCGGGATAATGACCAACACGGTTGCTCAAAATGAGGAAGAATACCGGGCGGCCGAAAAAATGGTTAAAAAGTATGGTAAAGATGTCATCCTGTTTAAGACTACTCCTGATAATTTTATGAAAGAGCAGGAAACAACCATTGCCAATATGCTGGCTTTTGCTGCTGACCCTGATTGCAAAGCAATTATTATGTGCCAGGCTGTACCCGGGGCCGCCGCCGCCTTTGAAAAGGTGAGGGAAGTCAGGCCGGACATTCTGCTGATTGCCGGTGTGCCTGGCGAAGATCCGGATATGGTTGCTAAAAAAGTGGATATTGTGCTTAATACTGATGAGCTGGCCATGGGCAAAACCATTCCTGCGCAAGCGAAGAAACTAGGGGCAACGACCTTGGTCCACTATTCTTTCCCGCGTCATATGTCTTACCCCTTGCTGGCCCAAAGAAGAGATATCATGAAAGTGGAAGCTGAGAAGATTGGCTTGAAATTTGTTGACGCCACAGCGCCTGATCCGCTGGGGGATGCCGGGGTACCGGGAGCACAGCAGTTTATGCTGGAAGATATCCCGCGCAAAATTAACGAATATGGCAAAAACACCAATTTCTTCAATACCAATTGCGCTATGCAGGAGCCACTGATTAAGGCTACCCTGGATGCCGGCGGTATTGACGCCCAGCAATGCTGTCCCAGCCCGTACCATGGTTATCCCGGGGCTCTCGGCATTCAGATTCCGGCCGACAAAGCCGGTGACGTTGACTATGTGATCGGAGAAATCAAAGCCAAGCTCGCTGCGAAAAACGGCACAGGCCGGTTCTCCACCTGGCCGGTCCCGGTCACGATGACCTTCATCGAAGCCGGTGTGGAATATGCCAAAGACTGGGCGGAAGGCAAATTCACCGAGCGGAACAACAAAGAAATTCTTATGCAGAAACTATCGGCAGCAGCAGGTACCAAGATTGAGGCGCAAACTCTTACGACCACCGACAAAGCCGGCCAAGAGGTTGTGCTTGATAATTTCTACCTGATTCTTATTGATTATATAACGCTATAATGTGGAACTAAGCCTCAGCGGCAGTATTGCCCGCTGAGGCTTAGTTAAAAACCGGCGGTTTCTCCCAAGCAAGGCTGATAAAGATAAATCAGCCTGCTTTGCTTACGATGTCTGAAAATGTATCCGCAGGGGGATGACAAATGGCTGCAAATTATATACTTGAGATGAAAAATATTGTCAAAGACTATTTTGGCAACAAGGTGTTAAAAGGGGTAACACTGCAAGTAAAACCGGGAGAAATCCATGCCTTAGTCGGCGAAAACGGGGCCGGAAAATCGACAATGATGAATATCCTCTTCGGCATGCCTGTTATCTACAGCACGGGCGGGATTAAAGGCGAGATTACTTTTGAAGGCAAACCTGTGGCGATAGAATCACCCAAAACAGCAATGGATCTGGGCATTGGTATGGTGCATCAGGAATTTATGCTGCTGCCCGGCTTTACGATTACGGAGAATATTAAACTCAACCGGGAAACCACCAGGCACAATCTTATCAGTAAAGTCGCCGGCACCAGTCTCAAATCCCTGGACCTGCCGGCAATGCGCAAGGATGCGCAAAAGGCACTTAAAACGCTGGGAATGAATGTGGATGACTGGCTGCCGGTGGCGGGGCTGCCGGTCGGGTATATGCAGTTTGTGGAGATTGCCAGGGAGATAGACAAAGAAAATATCCGCTTGCTGGTGTTTGACGAACCGACAGCGGTGCTTACGGAAAGTGAAGCCGATAAGCTGCTGGCTACAATGAGAATACTGGCCGCCCAGGGGATCGCCATTCTCTTTATTACCCATCGCCTGGATGAAGTCCTGGCGGTTGCTGATGCCATTACTGTTTTGCGGGATGGGGCCAATGTCGGCTTCATGACCCAGGGAGAAGCAAACCTGGAGAAGATCGCGGAAATGATGATTGGGAAAAATGTGGAGAGGATCGTGCCAACAGCCAAAGCGGTACAATCGCAGGAAGTAGTGCTTTCTATCAGAAATATGAGTGTGACAATGCCGGGAGAAATGGTGAAAAATATTAATCTGGATGTGAAGCAGGGAGAAATTTTGGGTTTGGCCGGACTGGCGGGGCAGGGGAAGATCGGGGTGGCCAACGGGGTGATGGGACTCTATCCTGCCACCGGGGAAGTGTATAAGGAGCAAAGCCTGCTGGAACTTAACAATCCTAAAAAAGCCATTCAAAACAAGCTGGCTTTCGTTTCTGAAGACAGAAGAGGTGTGGGACTGCTGCTGGACACCTCGATTGAGCTGAATATTATGATGACAAGCATGCAGATACGCGGGGAATTTCTCAAGCCCTTCCTGGGGATTAAGGCAATACAGATGGCTGATTATAAGAAAATCCGGGAGCACGCGCTCCAGATGATTAAAGACCTTGATATCCGCTGTACCGGTCCGACGCAAATCACCAGACGGCTTAGCGGCGGCAATCAGCAGAAAGTCTGTGTGGCCAGAGCATTGACGCTGCAACCGGAGATCCTGTTCGTTTCCGAGCCGACCCGCGGCATTGACATTGGGGCCAAAAAATTACTGCTGGATTTGCTGGTCAAGCTGAATCTGGAATGGGGTATGACCATTGTCGTTACTTCCAGTGAACTTAGTGAATTAAGGTCAATTTGTGACCGGGTGGCCATTGTCTATGGTGGGAAAATTGAAGCCATATTGAGTCCAACGGCACCAGACGTTGAATTTGGCTTAGCCATGGCCGGCAAATACAGTGACCGCGAGGAGGCTGTATAGTATGAAGCTCTGGCACAAGCTGACCGATAGATACGGGTATCCCAAGGTTTGCATTACAATATTTTTGCTGTTTTTAATTATTCTGGCGGTTTTTCAAAAGCAGGACATTCCGGCGATGGCTGGCGATTCCCTGGTGAGAATCGCTATGAACGGCATCCTGGTCCTGGCCATGGTGCCTAGTATTGTAGCCGGGACCGGCATAAACTTCGGCTTGTCTTTAGGCATTATTACCGGGCTGCTGGCCGGCTGTATCAGCATTGAAATGGATATGCGCGGGCTGTCGGCGTTTATGTGGGCGGTGGTCATATCGATTCCATTGTCGGCAGCCATGGGCTATTGGTACGGCTGGATCCTAAACAAGGTAAAAGGCGATGAGATGACAGTAGGTACGTATATGGGATTTGCGATCGTATCACTGATGTCGATTGGCTGGCTGCTCATGCCGTTTAAAAGCCCGGAGATGATCTGGGCCATTGGCGGCAGCGGCCTGCGGACCACCATATCCCTTGGCGGCCGATATGCTAAAGTTTTGGACGACCTGCTGGCGATTCCGTTTTTTAGCTCGAAGATTCCGACCGGGGCGATACTGTTTGTGGCTATTTTCTGTTTACTCATATGGCTGTTTATGAGATCCAAAACCGGTATTGCGATGATGGCTGCCGGCGATAATCCGAAATTTGCCATCGCCACCGGGATTGATGTTGACCGGCAGCGGATGATTGGCACGGTAATGTCGACTGTCCTGGGGGGGATCGGCATGCTGGTATATTCCCAGAGTTTTGGTTTTTTGCAGCTGTACCAGGCGCCGCTCATGATGCCGTTTGCGGCGACGGCCGCGATCTTAATCGGGGGTGCGACCGCCAAAAAGGCAACGATTGCCCATGTGGTGGCCGGTACAATCCTGTTTCAGACACTATTAACCATCTCCTTGCCGGTTATTAATTCGGCAGTCAATGTCGGGAACTTGTCGGAGGTCATTCGTATTATTGTCAGCAACGGGGTTATTCTCTACGCTTTGACAAAAGTGGGAGGTAATCACTAATATGAATACAGGATTGGTAACCCAGGCGAAACAAGTGTTTTCCCTTGACTGGCTGAAAAATTTTCTCAGAGCCAATCTAGTGCCGCTGATTTTCCTGGCTCTGTGTATTGTTACCACAATTGCGTCGGAATTACCGTTAAAATTTGTCATCAACGAGCTGGTGGTCCGCTTGTCCCGCAACCTGTTTCTGGTTATTGCCCTGATTATTCCTGTATTGGCGGGTATGGGGCTTAATTTTGCGCTGGTTATCGGGGCTATGGCCGGTCAGATTGGCCTGATTGCGGTTAAAATCTGGGATATTGGCGGACTGGCCGGATTTACCGCCTCGGTCCTGGTAGCCACGCCCTTTGCGGTTTTATTTGGGTATCTCACCGGTCTTACCTTAAATAGGACAAAAGGCCGCGAAATGATCACAAGCATGATCCTGGGCTTTTTCGCCAACGGACTGTGGCAATTGGTGTTTCTGCTGTTTATCGGTACGCTGATTCCTATTTACAATCCGGAAATCGTTCTGAAAAGCGGTGTGGGCTTAAAGAATGCCATAGACCTTAAGTTTATCCAGTATGCTTTGGATAAACTGCTTTATTTTAAAATCGGCGGCATCACCATTCCGGTCGTGACTTTTTTAACCGTCATTGCCCTGGCGTGGTTTACCCGGTTTATTGTTACCACAAAAATCGGGCAGGATTTCAGAGCCTTGGGCCAGGACCTGCATATTGCGCAGGTGGCCGGGATTCCCACTGATAAAATCCGCCTGATTGCGATCACGATATCAACCATCCTGGCCGCCTGGGGCCAGATCATATTTTTGCAGAACATCGGCACCTTAAATACCTATAACAGTCACGAACAAGTGGGGATGTTTGCGATTGCCGCGCTGTTAATCGGTGGCGCCACTGTGGCCAAAGCGACAATTACCGATGCGGTCATCGGCACTTTGCTTTTTCATACGTTGTTTATTGTATCGCCGCAGGCCGGCAACAATTTATTCGGCGATGCGCAAATCGGCGAGTTTTTCCGGGTGTTTATCGCTTATGGCATTATCGGCGTGTCCTTGCTGCTCCATGCCTGGCATAAATACATGGAGAATAAAAGAAAAAGTATGCTGGAATAGCGGAAGCGGGAGGAACAGGTAATGAAACAGGAACGGGTTAATAACGTGCTGGAAAAAATGGCGGCAGCCGGCATTCCTCAATTGGTGATCACTGATCCTGCGGCTGTCTTTTATCTTACAGGTACCTGGATTCATCCGGGCGAAAGGCTGTTGGCACTGTATCTTAGCTGCCGGGGCAATCACAAACTGTTGATTAATGCGCTTTTCCCGCTAGAGGCTGAACTGGGAATCGATAAAGTCTGGTTCAATGATACGCAGGATGGAGTCGCGATACTGTCCGGCTGGATTGAGGCCGGGACCCCGGTTGGCGTGGACAAGAACTGGCCGGCGCACTTTTTATTAAGGCTGATGGAGCAGGCCGCCGGCAGCCGGTTTGTAAACGGTTCGGTCATTGTAGATCAGATCCGGCAGTGCAAGGATCAACAGGAGCAGGAGCTGCTGCGGCAGGCCTCCCAGCTCAATGATCTGGCAATGGCGCAGCTGCTGCAGCTTATTCCCGGGGGCTATTCCGAACAGCAGCTGGCGCGGCGTTTGCTTGTTATTTATGATGAGCTGGAAACCGGCGGCTGCTCGTTTAACCCGATTATTGCCTATGGCGCCAATGCGACCGACCCGCACCATGAACCGGATGGTTCCACCCTGCAGGCCGGGGAAAGTGTCATCATTGATATTGGCTGTAAAAAGAACGACTATTGTGCGGATATGACCCGGACGGTATTTTACAAATATGTGCCGGGCAGGGCGAGAAAAATATATGATGTGGTGCTGGCGGCTAATGAGCGGGCGATTGCCGGGATCAAACCCGGCGTCCGCTTCTGTGATATTGATGCTGCCGCCAGAGCCCCGATTGAGGCTGCCGGGTATGGCAAATATTTTACCCATCGGACAGGGCACTCCATTGGTCTTGAGGTCCATGAACCCGGTGATGTCTCCGCCGCCAATGCCAGTCAGGTGCAACCAGGCATGACGTTTTCCATTGAACCGGGAATTTATTTGCCGGGTGTGGCCGGGGTGCGGATTGAGGATTTGGTGTTGGTAACAGAAACAGGCTGTGAGGTATTAAACAAATTTGACAAGCAGCTTACCATTGTGGGCTAGACAGACGTCTGCCATATGTGATGTATCAGGCCTATTAGCCGACGTGCTGATAGGCCTTTTTACCACAATGGCAGCGGAATTTCATATTAATGAAAAATATTCATTGGAATGAACATGAGTAGCTTTTTTTCGCAATATATATTATTATATAAGTTATATTTAGCCTGTGGCTAACCCCGCGTTACGATGCCTGCTACGGCCGGGGGAACCAGTCCTTTTAATTACATTGAGACATGAGGGATTTTTATGAACAAAGATATTGGCAGTAAGGTTAAAGAGCTGCGAACCAGGAAAAAGATGACCCTGAAAGATTTAAGCGAGAAAACCGGTTTATCAACCGGTTTTCTATCACAACTGGAACGGGGCTTAACATCCATTGCGACGGATTCGCTGGCAAAGATTGCGGCAGCGGTCGAAGTTGATGTATCCTATTTTTTTGCCGGCTCTACCAAAAACCGCAGCTCTATTATTCGCAGTTATGAAAAAGAAGTATTTCAAATTATCAATGGCCGCTTTATCCATTACCATTTAACCAATAACACCGGCGCCAACTTACTATTGCCAAGATTAATTGAACTGCTGCCAATCAACTGTGAAGAAGATATCTCTCCCTATGCTCATGAGGGAGAGGAGTTTATATATGTGCTGGAAGGGACCTTGACGCTCTTTCTCAACAATGAGCAGTTTGAGCTGTTTCCCGGTGACTCGGCCCATTATAGTTCCCATATTGTTCATAATTGGGCCAACTATACCAATAAATTAGTAAGGCTTATTGTTGCCAGCACTCCCAATCCATTTAAGGAATAGGTGGCTGCTGGATATTGGCCCGGGTACTGCCGGCGTGGGCGGACGCACTTGAGTTATAGGAGGGACCCGCAATATGATTATACTCGCGCAGAATGTGGTTACCGGTGATGGGACGACCTTGATCCAAGCGGGGGCTGTGGCCATAACCAACGGCAAAATCAGGGATGTGGGACCAGCCCGGGAGGTAACGGCCCGTCACCCCGGCGCTCAAGTGGTTGATTACGGGGAGGCAACAATTCTACCGGGTTTGTTTGACATGCATGTCCATCTGGGGTATTACTACAGCCAGCCTGATGCTGACCGCTATGATGATTTTCTTATCGCCTGTTATGCGGCTAAACAGGCTGAAA
Source organism: Sporomusa termitida (assembly GCF_007641255.1). Classification (NCBI taxonomy): domain Bacteria; kingdom Bacillati; phylum Bacillota; class Negativicutes; order Selenomonadales; family Sporomusaceae; genus Sporomusa; species Sporomusa termitida. The sequence goes on along the minus strand of NZ_CP036259.1, from coordinate 4,269,076 downwards.
CCGCCCTTACTCTGGGGATAACCACCATCCGCGATTTAAGCTCGCCCCGTCATCTGTGCCAACAGCTGCGGCTGGCGGGTGAGAAGGGTTATGTGACTGTACCGCGCATCATTCATGCCGATGCCGGCCTTTGCATGACCGGCGGCCATGGCTATGCTGAAGCCAGTGAAGAGGTGGACGGGGCTGACAATATCCGTTCCGCCATCCGCCGCCAGCGCCGGGACGGGGCTGACTGGATCAAGCTGTTGACCAGCCACCGTGCCAGCATCCCCGAATATACGCAGGCAGAACTGGAGGCGGCCGTGGATGAATGTCATCGCCGGCACATAAAAACTGCGGTTCACGCCGGCACCCAGCCGTCAATTGAGATGTGTATCAAGGCCGGCTTTGATACAATTGAGCATGGCACGTTTATGACGGTGGAGCAGGCCCGGCAGATGGCCCGGAATGGCCAGGCCTGGACGCCCACAATAACTGCCTATACGTATCTATATGAATATTGCCGGCAGGTCAAAGAAGAAGGCGGCGACCTCTCTAATCCGGTGGCCGCCGCCGCCGCCCGCGACTACGCCTATTTTGCGCCGGCCGCCCGGGCTTACCGCGATAATTTTCTGAAGCTTTACAGGACTGGCGTTACTGTGCTGGCCGGGAGCGATATGGTACTGTACGGTGCACCGCCGCTGCCCATTAACCGCGAGTTAGGGTATATGGTGGAATATGGCATTACGCCGCTGGCGGCAATCGGGACTGCGACTGGTAATCCGGCCGGTGTCCTGGGGTTGGCGGCGGTCACCGGGCAGCTGGCCCCAGGCCTGGAAGCCGACATTTTGGTGGTTGCCGGCAATGCGGCCGCCGACATCACCGCCCTTAACCAGGTTCGGTGTGTTTATCTTGGCGGCAAGGTGGTTTACCGATCGTAATAATAAAAGAGGGTGAGGGCGGTGGATTATAAGCTCCTGTTAAAATCGGTGCTAGAGCATCTGGATGAAGGTATTTTAGTGGTAGATAAGAAGGCTACAGTTACTTTCTATAATGAGCCTGCAACTAATATCGCCGGTATTACTCAGGCTAAAGCCGTAGGCAAAAACATATTGGAAATTTTCCCCGGATTAACCCCTGAGAGCAGTACTTTCTACCAGGTTTTGAAAAATAAGCAGCCGATCATTGATTATGTTCAGACCTATGTCAATTATCAGGGGGCCAAAGTATCTACCCTGACCACCACGATACCGCTGTTCGAACAGGGGGCGATTAGCGGGGCCCTTGAAATCTACCGGGATTTAACCCAGGTGACAGAACTAGCGGAGAAAGTGCTCAATCTTCAATCTGAATTGTTTAAGAGAAAAAGCAAGGAAAAAGCATATCAGGCCAACGGCGCTACGTATACTTTTGCGGATATTATCGGCGAAAGTGCCGCAATCAAAGAATTAAAGGCCCGGGCCAGAAAAATTGCCGATAGTGATTCGCCGGTATTGGTCTATGGTGAAACCGGGACCGGAAAAGAGCTCTTGGTCCAGGCCATTCACAATGCCGGCAAGACGCGCAGGAATCAGCCTTTTATCGCGCAGAACTGTGCCGCCCTGCCCAACACCCTTCTGGACAGCATCTTGTTTGGCACAACCTCAGGCAGTTTTACCGGGGCGAAAGATAAACCGGGGCTGTTTGAGCTTGCCGACGGCGGAACTTTATTTTTAGATGAAGTCAATTCTATGGATCTGGAGCTGCAGGGCAAACTGCTGCGGGTGCTGCAGGACGGTGTTGTCCGCCGGGTCGGGGGAGCCGGTACCGTACGTGTTGATGTAAGAATTATTGCCAGTACGAATGAGCCGCCCTTAGAAATTGTCGAGCGAAAGCTGCTGCGGCAAGATCTGTATTACCGTTTAAACGTCATTGCCCTGAGTATCCCGGCTTTGAACGCCAGAAAAGAGGATATCCCTTTACTGACGCAGTTTTTTATTGCTCTGTATAACGGTAAAGTCAATAAAAAAGTGGAGCGGATTTCAGCGGCCGCCTTAGCAATATTCCAGGCCTACCATTGGCCCGGGAATATCAGGGAATTAAAATATACTATTGAAAGCATTATGAATTTTACCGATCAGGCAGTGATTGATAGCAGTGATATACCTTCGCATATCGTCAGCGCGGTAAAGGCGGCGGCAGTCGAGCCGGCGGAGCCGGCCGGCAAGCGGCCGGTTATTTCACTGGCCGACAGCCTTAATGCTTACGAGCAGCAATTGATTCGAACAGCCATACAACAAGCAAATGGAAATGGGGCCAAGGCGGCCAGAATATTGAATATTCCCCGTCAGACGCTGCATAACAAGCTTAAAAAACACAATATTCAGTGGGAAATAGTGGTTAAGACTGACCAGGATGGATAGCAAGGGTGATCACCTGGTCCCGGATTCAGGACATTGTCACAAATAATTGAGCCCAATTCCGGGACAATAGCAATATCTGGTCAATAAAGACACCACCGCTAGAAGCATTACCCGGTGGTTTGGCGGCAATGAACTTTTGGCATGGTTATTGCAATGTATATCATTTGCCAGGCCGATGAGTACAGCGAGGCGTGATATGGTGGGAATAAGGGTATTGATTGGCGGTGATCTTTTTGCAGACAGGAACAGTATTTAATATTCAGAAATATTCTCTTCACGATGGCCCGGGGATACGGACCACTGTATTTCTGAAGGGCTGTCCCTTAGCCTGCTGGTGGTGCCATAATCCGGAAAGTCTGGCGTTGACAGCAGAAGTGGTTTTTTCTCCAAACAAATGCATCGGCTGCGGTGACTGTGTGCAAAGCTGCCCCAATAAAGCCCTGACAATTACTGAGCTGGGGTTGATAAAAGAGGGGAAAAGCTGCCGTGTATGTAAAGCCTGCACGGACATCTGCCCTACTGGCGCCAGGGAACTGGCTGGCAGGCCGATGACTGTGGCCGAGGTCATGAAAGAGCTAGAGAAAGATCGGGTTTTTTATGAGGAATCCGGCGGCGGGGTTACCTTTTCCGGCGGCGAAGCCTTACTGCAGCCGGACTTTCTGGACAGTCTGCTTACCGCCTGTAAAGCCGGCGGCCTGCATACTGCCTTAGACACCTCCGGTTATGCCGCCTGGCCGTCAATGGCCAGGATAAAAGACAAGGTAGATTTATTTCTCTATGATATTAAGCATATGGACGACGGCCGGCACAAGCTGTATACAGGTGTTTCCAATCAGCTTATATTGGAGAATCTCAAGCAACTTGCCGCCAGCCACAGTAAAATCTGGATTCGTGTACCTGTAATACCTGGCATCAATGATGATGAGGAGAATATAAAAGCAATGGGTGCCTTTTTATCGTCTTTGCACCTAAGCGAGGTTTTTTTATTGCCTTATCACAATATTGCTGCCGATAAATACCGGCGACTGGGTAAAACCTACCGGCTTGACGGCCTGCAGTCGCTTGCAAATCAACAGCTGGCAGAGGTTTCACAAATGTTGGTGCCATTTGGTATACAGGCAAAAATAGGAGGGTGAGAAGTAATGGCCACAGGCAAGAACATCAATAGCAGGGTGCAAAAATTACGGGACCAGAGTGTTGCTGCAGTGCCACGGTTAGCCATCGAAAGAGCCAGACTGGTTACCGCAGCTTATAAACAATACGCAGGCAAGGTTTCTGTTCCGGTTCTGCGGGCCTTAACCTTTCAATATCTCATGGAAAATAAGACCATTTGCATCAATGAGGATGAGCTTATTGTCGGCGAGCGGGGCCCCGGTCCCCAGGCGGCCCCGACTTACCCGGAGCTATGCTGCCATACTGTCGAAGATTTTGCTATTATGGATAAGCGGGATAAGATATTCTTTAAGGTCGATCAGGAGACCAAACGCATTCAGGCCGAAGAAATTATTCCCTTCTGGCAGGGAAAAGCGATGCGTGACTTAATGTTTGCGCAAATGACGCCAGCCTGGCAAGCTTGCTATGAGGCCGGCATCTTTACAGAATTCATGGAACAGCGGGCACCAGGCCATACCGTTGCCGGGGGGAAAATCTATCAGCAGGGCTTTCTCGATTTTAAAAAAGAGATCGAGGCCCGGCTGGCGGCCTTGGATTATCACCAGGATGCCGCAGCTTACGACAAACAGGAAGAGTTAAGAGCGATGGCAATTTGTTGTGAGGCGATTATTACTTTTGCCCGCCGGCATGCCGATAAGGCCAGCGAGCTAGCCGATAAAGAACAGAATCCGGCCAGAAAGAAAGAGCTGGAGGAGATTGCCGGGATTTGCCGCCATGTACCCGCCCTGGCGCCGAGAACATTCAGAGAAGCGCTCCAGACCTACTGGTTTGTCCACCTCAGTGTAATTACGGAATTAAATACCTGGGACTCTTTCTGTCCCGGTAAACTTGATATTCACCTGCAGCCATTTTATGAACGGGAAATTCAGGCCGGAACCCTGACGCGTGAAGCCGCCAAAGAATTGTTGCAATGCTTCTGGGTGAAGTTTAACAACCAGCCGGCGCCCCCCAAGGTCGGAATTACCCTCCAGGAAAGTGCCACTTATACGGACTTTTGTAATATCAATATCGGCGGGATTAAGCCGGACGGCAGCAACGGCGTCAATGAAGTATCCTATTTGCTGCTGGATATTGTGGAGGAAATGGAACTCCTGCAGCCTAGTACCAATGTGCAAATCAGCCGGAAAAACCCCGATCAGTTTGTACTCAGAGCGGCTGAAGTCATCCGGGCCGGCATGGGATTTCCCTCGGTTTTCAATACCGACGCGGTCCTGGAAGAGCTGCTCCGGCAGGGCAAGAGCCTGGAGGACGCCCGCGGCGGCGGCACCAGCGGTTGTGTCGAGGTGGGCTGTTTCGGGAAAGAGGCTTATATTTTAACCGGTTACTTGAATCTGGTCAAAATCCTGGAGATTACCCTCCATAACGGTATCGATCCCCTCACCGGCAAGCAACTGGGGCTTAAAACCGGGGACCCGGCCCACTTCACGTCCCTGGCTGACCTATTGGCGGCCTTTAAGCAACAGGTCGGCCATTTTGTTGATATTAAAATCAAAGGCAGCAATATCATTGAAATGCTGTATGCTAAATATATGCCGGCCCCTTTTATGTCTATTGTTATAGATGACTGCATTGCCAACGGCCGGGATTATAATGCCGGTGGGGCCAGATACAATTCCCGCTATATCCAGGGCGTTGGCATTGGCAGTATTACCGATTGCCTGGCGGCCATTGAATATCATGTGTTTGATCATAAAAGGTTCTCGATGCGTGAGCTTTTAGACATTGTAAAGTCTGACTTTGCCGGCCAGGAAAAGGTACGCCAGCTGCTGCTGAACAAAACCCCGAAATATGGCAATGACGATGATTATGCCGATGATATTATGCTCAAGGTATTTGAGATTTTCCATGAAGTCGTAAACGGCAGAAAAACACCGACCGGCGGCACGTACCGGATCGAGATGCTGCCGACTACCTGCCACGTATATTTCGGGGCCGTGATCGGCGCCACCCCGGACGGGCGCAAAGCGGGCCGGCCACTTTCCGAGGGGATCTCACCGGTCCAGGGAGCCGATAAAAACGGTCCGACGGCGGTCATTAAATCAGCGGCCAAAATGGATCAGCTCCGAACCGGCGGGGCCTTGCTGAATCAAAAATTTACCCCCCAGGTCGTACAGGGCGAGGACGGTCTGAGAAAACTAAAAGATCTGATCCGGGCCTACTTTAAACTGGACGGCCACCATATCCAGTTCAATATCGTCGATGCCGGGACACTAAGAGCGGCGCAACAGAGCCCTGAGCAATATAACAACCTGATTGTCCGGGTCGCGGGTTACAGCGATTATTTCAATAATCTTACCAAAGACCTGCAGGATGAAATTATCGAAAGAACAGAACATAGAGCGTTTTAGCCTGGATTCCGTAACCACCAGCCAGGCGATAGCGACAAGAAGAGTCAGCTCATCCAACCGTGAGTTGACTCTTCTGCCATTTTTTAAAATATAGTCCCGGTTCTTGGGGTAAACAAATTATTGTCATTTAGTTATCAGAATATTCTTGGATTTAGGTTGATAAAATGATATGATAGGGAAGGGAATAAATTAGGGAGATGGTTATATGAAAAAATTGATGCTATGTTTATTGATCATGCTATGTTTTATGTTTGCAGTTAGTGTCGGCAGCGCGTCAGCTAATTCCCCGGCTACTGAAGCCAGTGTCAAGCAAGTGCTTATTTTGCCTCATATTAATTCTACCGAAGAAACCAAAGAATACATAGGCGAAACTGTCCAAGAGAATTTTACCCAACAATTTGCCAATGAAAAATATCAAACGGTTCCGGCAGATAAAGTACAAAGTATTTTGTCCGCAGACCAGTATGATCCGTCGAATCTGGAATTGCCGGACAATGAGTTAATGCGGAAGTTAGCGCAAGCAACCGGTGCCGATTACGTGATTGCAATGGAGATCGTTCATTTTATGAACTCAAGACATGCCAGCTTTTTCTCGACTTCGGCCAAAAGCGAAGTAAAAATTCGCTATAAAGTCTACTCCAAAGGCGCAGATAAAATCACTACTTTCCAAACAACCGGCAAAGGCAATAACAAAGTAACCTCAATTGGTGTACCCGGAATCGGTACGGCAATGAAGAGAGGGATTACAGAAGCAATGGAGGCGGCCTTCGTAAAAATCGAAAAATTATAATTAGGCCGATTATCAGTCAGGCACGGCACACACGGAAAACATAACTCAGCCCATTGCTGTACTCCCCTTCCGGTAGACAGAACCCGGCAGGGGAGTTTCTTGCACACCAACGAACTTTTAGCAGTAGGGGATGTGGAGACAGGGGCGATAATTAGGGTAGGTCATCATGATATGGCAAAATTGCGCTTCTTTTCGTGAATGGCTTGTAAAGCAGTAAAACACAGACCAGCTAATTAAAGTCAAGTCCTAATTAAAGTAAAACACGGGGACAGGGAACATGTTTCAGTCAATTGTCATGGGGACAAGGGGTCTAGTTGTGGTTTGGCAATTCCGAGGATGTAGCTATTTCGATAAACGCAAAGAAACATAGTCCCTGTCCCCGTGTTTTCCCCTATCCCTGTGTTTTCAAGGTAGCAACAAGCAGCTAATTAACATATTATATAAAAAAGTAACCAGGTAGGTGAATAATTTGCTGGGTAAAGGGTTAACTGGGAGAGTAGTGGTACCAAGCGATAGCCAATATGAGCAAGCCAGGCAAGGATACAATAAAGCGATAAATAAATATCCTGCCGCTATTGTTTATTGTCTTGATTATTGCGATGTCGCGAATGCAATACTTTGGTCACGAGAGCAAGGAGTGGAACTGCGGGTGCGGTCTGGCGGCCATGACTATGAGGGCTACTCAATTGGCACCTGCAGCTTAGTTATAGATACTTCCCCCCTGAATGGAATTAAGATAAATTTGGCTGACAACACTGTAAATGTACAGGCAGGTACGAGATTATTATCGCTGTATGAGTATCTTTATAAATTCGGATACACTTTTCCCGGCGGCACATGTCCCACAGTAGCAATATCCGGATTAGTTTTGGGTGGCGGTATCGGTTTATCCACTCGCTATTTAGGCTTGACAGCAGATAGTCTTTTAGAGGCAAACATGATTGATTTTGCGGGCAGGCGTTTAACTGCCAACTGCTGTTGCAATTCAGAACTGTTTTGGGCCTTAAAAGGAGCGGGTGGCGGGAATTTTGGTGTTGTGACCGACTATAAATTTAAGTTAAAAAAAGTAGACGGGATAACGGTAATTCAGCTTAGATGGGATGATAACAGAGCGGCTAGAAATAGTTTTCTCCAGGTATGGCAAGGCTGGCTGCCGCATCTGGACCGCCGGTTAAGCTTATTTGGCGGAATATATAAGGAAGGAGCGTGGGTTAATGCGTTTTTCTACGGGCCGCCGGAGGAGGCTAGACAAATCTTGCAGCCTCTATTGAATATACCAGGCTTAACTTTGTCGAATATTGCATATGTCCCGTTTATTGAAGCTGTAAAGATAATTGGGGCGATGTATCCGAAGCGGGAAGCATTCCAGGCTGCAGGCAGATTTGTACAAAGGCATTTTTCACAAGCAGAATTAGAGCAAATCCTTGGAATAATGGATAAAGCACCTTCTGACAGAAATTCTTCTATCCGGGTATATTCGCTGGGGGGAGCTGTCCGCGATATCGGCGCAGCCGAAACAGCTTTCACCTATCGGCAGGCCAATTATATCATTGCCATAGCCTCTGCGTGGGAAGAAACAGACGCAGCAGAAGCGCACCGGGAATGGGTAAAGGCTGGCTTTGACTATATATATACAATTACGCGGGGATCGTATATAAACTTTCCGTATAGCCAAACGCCGCATTATCAGCAAGCATATTACGGGAGTAATCTAAGGCGGCTGCAGTGTGTGAAGCAGACCTATGATCCCTATAATCTATTCAGATTTCCCCAAAGTATAGAGCTGCCACTATAAAGTACTACCGTTCGAAGCGGGTGGTTATTACCATAGGTTTGGATTTAAGTCGTCCATAGAGTTTGGTATTACGCAACTCCATAATATTCCTGTCGAGTACGTACTGGCGTATGAAGTAGTTCCTAACGCATTGCTTGGAATCAGCGGGATCATTGATTGGCAATAAAAGTTAAAAAACAAATTCCCTGTCCCCGTGTTTTTCTCTGGCGATGATTAAAACTATTCATGAGTAATCCTTATATTCAATATAATCATAATAGATTTTATGATTTGGGGGAGAGGATATGCCAAAACGCTATCTTACCAGCAATGAGGGGGCACCGGTTACCAATGACCAGCAATCCCTAAGTGTAGGTCAGCGCGGCCCCATTTTACTTGAGGATACGGTTTTTCTGGAAAAAATTTCTCATTTTGACCGGGAAAGAATTCCTGAAAGGGTACTGCATGCTAAAGGGGCCGGCGCTTTTGGTTTTTTTAGACCGTATAACTCACTGGCGTCATTAACGAAAGCCGATTTTTTGCAGGATCCGGAAAAGGTAACGCCTGTGTTTGTCAGGTTCTCCTTAGCCGGCGGCTCTCTGGGCGGTGCGGATACGGTGCGGGATATCAGAGGGTTTTCGGTAAAATTTTACACAGACGAAGGCAATTATGATATTGTGGGCAACCATATCCCGGTGTTTCCGCTGCGAGATCCAATTCAGTTTCCGGACCTGGTCCACGCCCTGAAGCCTGATCCGGTGACCAATGTCCGGGGCGGGCCGATAGCCGCCAGCCGGTTTTGGGATTTCATGTCCTTACGGCCGGAGTCCATCAATTTTCTCACTTATTTGTTTGCCGATAACGGTACTGTCAAAAGTTACCGGACCATTCCGGGCTATGGGGTCAATACCTATAAGTGGATCAATATGCGCGGGGAAGAGGTATATGTGAAGTATCACTGGGAGCCTTGTGCCGGTGTTGAATACATAGACAGCAAGACGGCAGCTATGCTTGCCGGTACAGACCCTGATATAGCCCGGCGGGATTTATTTGATACCATTGCTGCCGGCCAGCAGGTTGAATTTGAGCTGCGGATCCAGATAATGAATGTGGACGATGAGTGTGAACAGCCCTTTGATCCCCTGGATTCTACTAATATTTGGCCGGAAGATTTATTGCCGATAAGGCCGGTAGGAAAAATGGTATTAAATAAAAATCCTGACAATTTTTTTGTTGATGTTGAACAAGCTGCTTTTTCACCGGCGGCTATTGTTCCGGGCATAGAGTTTTCCAATGATAAAATACTGCAGGGCCGTATCTTTGCCTATGGGGATACCCAAAGATACCGGCTCGGTGTCAACTATTTGGCACTGCCTACCAATATGCCGCGCAAACCGGCCGATAACAAGATGCAGGACGGAGCCATGCAAACCATGTACAATGAAGGGGTTGCCAATTATTTGCCTAATACATTAGGCGGCGGGACGCCTATGCCGGCACCGGTGATCGGGAAACCTGCCCAGAACCATATTGCCGGTTGCATAGTCCGGAAAGAGATAGGCGGCGACATTTATTATCAGGCCGGCTTTAGATACCGGACCATGTCGGCTATGCAAAAAAAACACCTGGTGGCCAATATTGTTGAAAATTTAAGTCAGGCCTACGAGCCTATTCAAAGAAGAATGGTTGAGCATTTCTTACGGACAGACAGCGAATTGGGCCGGAGAATAGCCCAGGGGATAAATCTGATGATCTGATAAACCTATTTATCAATGGTTTCCGGCTGACCGCAGCTGTCACTGTGTTGTAAGGAAATGGCCAATAGTCTGTACGCATGTCGAAAAACCGTGTTAAATTTCACTGGCAAATTCAACACGGTTTATTATTTCAGGGCAAGTGGGGTTTAGATTTGTTCATTGCCAGGAGTATTGCGGTTAGCTAGCAAACTTTTCGGCCGCCCAAATATGCTTCCATTACTCTGGGATCATTAGCAATCTCAGCGGCTGGGCCGTGGAGAACGATCCGGCCTGTTTCCATGACATATGCATAATGAGCAATCTTGATTGCCTGGCGGACGTTTTGCTCAACCAGCAGGATGGTTGTGCCTTCGGCATTAATTTCCCGGATTACTTTAAATATATCAGCAACTACCAGCGGGGCTAAGCCCATGGAAGGCTCATCCAGGAGCAGCAGCTTTGGCCGGGCCATTAAGGCCCGGCCAATGGCCAGCATTTGCTGCTGACCACCGGACAAAGTTCCTCCCGGCTGCTGCCGGCGTTCCGCCAATATCGGAAAGCGGGCAAAAACTTTTTCCAGATCATGCTGGACAGCGTTGTCTGTACGCTGATAAGCCCCCATCTCCAAATTCTCCAGCACCGTCATTTGCGCTAATATGCTGCGGCCTTCAGGCACGAGTGATATCCCCCTATTGACTACCTTATGCACAGCCAGGCCGGTAATGTTATGCCCCTGAAAGGAGATTTGGCCTGCCGCCGGCTGAACCATGCCCATAATTGCTTTCATTGTTGTTGTCTTGCCGGCCCCATTGGCGCCAATCAGGGAGACAATGGTACCTTTGGGGACCGAAAGGTTGACGGTCTTTAGTGCTTTGATATTTCCATAACCGGCAATTAATTGTGAAATCTCAAGCATCGCCCATATCCTCCTTGCCCAGATAGGCCTCAATCACCTGGGGATTCTCCTGGATGCTGGCCGGGGAGCCTTCGGCAATCTTCCGGCCAAAATTTAACACGACAAAACGCTCGCATACGTTCATCATCAGGTGCATGTCATGTTCAATCAGGATTACTGCCTTGCCCAGTTGCTGTATTTGGGCAATCAGTAAGCGCAAGTCGTCTGTTTCACTCTCATTCATGCCGGCGGCAGGCTCATCCAACAATAGCAATTCAGGATCAGAGGCCAGGGCCCGGGCAATTTCAAGACGCCGTTGTTTACCATAAGAGAGAGCGCCGGCCAGGGTATCTGCTTGATCGCCGATGCCTGTTAGTTCCAGCAGGGTGCGGGCTTGGCCCTTAATGGTTTTTTCTTCCTGCTGCTGGGTTCTGGTCTGCCATAAGCCTTGCCAAAGGCCGGCGTGCGTACGGCAGTGAGCGCCAACCATAACATTCTCCAGCGCGGTCATCTGACCGAACAGGCGGATATTCTGAAAGGTCCGGGAAATCCCCAGTTTTGCAATCTTATGGGGCTTTAAACCGACGATGGCTTTATCCCGGTAAACAATCTGGCCTTCACTAGGCGGCAATACGCCGGTAATCAGGTTGAAAAGAGTGGTCTTGCCGGCGCCGTTAGGGCCGATTACCCCGAGGATTTCACTCTTATTGACATGAAAGCTGATATTAGATAACGCCGCCAGACCCCCAAAGTTTTTGCTGATTTTTTCCAGTGCCAGGATCATCCTGCTGACCTCCTTGTAGGTTCCGGCTGTTCGTTCGTGGTCGAACTCTTAAGCCTGGACTGCCAATACCGGATGGTTTCCTCGCTGATCAGTCCCTGGGGGCGGAAGATCATCATGACAACAAGAATACCGCCATAAATCATGGCCCGGTAGTCGGCAGCCGACCGCAGCACTTCCGGCAGGGTTGTCAGTATGACCGAGCCCAGCAGCGGTCCCCACACCACATTACTGCCGCCGAACACGGCAAAGAGCAGGATTTCAACGGCCCGATGGTAGGAAAAATCCTTGGGTCCAATGTAAAAAGTAATATGGGCGGCTAACCCGCCGGCGATCCCGGCCACAAAAGCCCCGAGAAAAAAAGCCAGCAGCTTGTAATTGGTGGTATTTACACCTGACACTTCCGCCGCATGCTCATCAGCCTTAATGGCGGCAAAGGCCCGGCCGATTCTGGAAGTGCGCAGCCGGACGGCAAAGAAAACGATAAAAGCCAGGATCGCCGCCAAAATGGCGATGACAGATAAATTGCTGAGCTGCTGCAGGCTGAAGCCGGCCAAGCCCTGGCTATACCCGAGGGCCGAGAGCTGTTTGCCGATCAGCACACCTAAGGAGGGGATGCCGGCAAGGCCTAAAGCCCCGTTCGTAAGTTTCAGGTTGAGAATGATGACGCGGACAACCTCCCCAAAACCGAGGGTGGCAATCGCCAGGTATATTCCCTGCAGCCTGGTAGCCGGAATGCCGATTACTGCCGCCATCAGGCAGGCCGCCAAGCCGCCGGCCGGTATGGCCAGATATACGGGCAGCCCGAGTTTTAGTGTCAATAGGGCGGAGGTATAGGCGCCTACGCTCATAAAACCGGCATTCCCCAGTGATAACTGTCCTGTCGCCAGGGTTAAATAAATACTGATACCTAACATGGCGTTAATCAGAACAAACATCAGAATCTGGAGATAGTAGGGATTTAAGAGGGTATCCATGGTTACCGCCCTCCCTGGGGCGTGCTGCCGCCAAACAGACCCTGGGGGCGCACAAATAATAAGATCATAATTAAGCCGAAGGCGACGGCATCGCGGTAGGAGGAATCACCGTAGGCGACACTAAATACCTCCGCAATACCTAAGAGTAAGCCGCCAACCATGGCGCCGGTTATGTTGCCAAGACCACCCAGTATTAATACCGCTAAGCCTTTAAAACCCATAGTAATGCCCATGGTCGGTTCGACGGCATTAAAGGCCAGCCCGACAAGGACACCGGCTACGGCCCCGAGCCCGGAAGCCAGCATAACCGTCATGACAATGACCCGGCGGGTGTCAACGCCTAAGAGACCTGCTGTTTCAATATTTTCGGCCGTAGCCCGGATTGATTTGCCGGCTTTGGTTTTGGCCAGCCAAAAGCGCAGCACGAACATGAGACCGAAGGAGATAGCCAGAATAATAAGCTGGATAAATGAAATTTTAAATATTCCCAGATCCAGCAGCTGGCCCGCATACATTGTCGGAAAAGACTGGGCCTGCGGTCCAAATACCTTAAGGGCGACACTTTCCAGAAAAATAGATACCCCAATCGTACTGATCAGCGGCGCCAGATGGGAGACTTCCTTGCGGCGCAGAGGCCGCAAGGCTACCCGTTCCAACAGGTAACCAAGCACTGCCCCGATAATCATTGCCCCGGCCAGGGCGCCAACAATACCGAAATTGAACTTTGTGACAAGCATCAAGCCGACAAAAGCCCCGATCATGAATATTTCGCCATGAGCCATATTCACAATGTTTAATACGCCGAAGATTAAAGTATAGCCTAAGGCAATGACTGCATAGGTACTACCTAAAGTGAGGCCGTTGACCACTTGCTGCAAGAACACGAACTTCACTCCTCATTTTTCTTTTATATTTATTTTAATTCTGTGAACTGGCCGTCTTTGACGACGAGGATGGTAACATCCATTGCCGGGTTGCGTTTGGCATCAAAAGCAAATTTGCCGGTAACACCAGGGAAATCTTTGACGTTGGCCAGGCTGTCCCTGAGCTTTTTCCGGTCGGTTGTGGTGCCGGCTTTTTCCAACCCAGCGGCCATAATATATAAGGCATCATAAGCCTGAGCGGCAAACTGGTCAGGTTCTTTGTTATATTTTGCTTGGTAGGCAGCCACGAATTGCTTAACTTTTTCATCGTTTTTGCCCGGGAACCAGGGGCTGGCCACAACAACCCCTTCCGCCGCCGCGCCGCCGGCTTTAATCAATTGGGGGGAATTGAAACCGTTATTGCCGACAATCGGCACGGTAATGCCGACCTCCCTGGCCTTTTTCAAGATGAGTGCCGCTTCCTGATATAAGCCGGCAATCATAATCGCATCTGGTTTAAGGGTGGCAATCTTGGTTAGCTGAGCAGAAAAATCAGTGTCTTTATCAGCAAAGGTTTCAACAGCAACGGTTTCCAGGCCATTGTCTTTTATCGCCTGCTCAAAGGTTTTAAAGCCGGATACGGCCCAGTCATTGTTGTTTGAATACATGACGGCCACTTTTTTTAAGCCGAGTTTTTCCTGGGCCTTTTTTACCGCATGGGGAATGGCCAGGGACTCCGGTAAGGCATTGCGGAAGACATAGTCGCCGATATCTGTTATCCCCTCAGCGGTGGTCGAAGTACCCATAATCGATACCCCGGCCTGAGTGGCAATCGGACCCACGGCAAACATTTCCCCACTCAGGGTCGGACCGATAATGCCGATTACATTGTCTTTATGAATGAGTTTATTGGTGGCATTAATGGCTTCATTTTTATCCCCTTTAGAGTCTTCAAAAATGAGCTCGATTTTGACTTTGCCCTGGGTGTTGATTTCGTCCCGGGCCAGCTCCAGGCCCTGTTTAATCGCTTCGCCATAAGCAGCGCCGCCACCGGTAAGATACGATACTACCCCGATTTTGGCCGGGGCGCCTGCTTCCGGGCTGGCCGGGGCTGCCGGCTGGCTGCCGCCGCAGCCGGTGACTGAAGCGGCAAATACCAGGGCCAGGGTAGCTGAGGACCACTTTTTGATACTACTGCGCACATTAAACATATAAATTCTCCACCTTTTCTTTTTTTTAATGCTGCCGCTAACGGTATGACAACAACTAAATGCCTTAACCCTCCCTAAGAAAAGTAAAAACCCCTACTGACAGATCGCTCTGCCAGTAGGGGCGAATTCGCGGTACCACCCTACATTGTACTCTTATGCCCGTTGGTATGACGGGACATTCCCTTAACGCCGGGCCGCGCTTCAATCTGATGTATACTTCATAATGTATACATGTCAACTGAAGAGTTCATGGGCGAGGTAACGGCAACAGTCACACACCGGCTTACACCAACCGCCGGCTCTCTGGAGCGTTTCTCCTGTTGCTTTCATCCCAATCATCACTTGTGGTGATTTAATTAGTCAATTTTCTCTTGCAAAGGCCAGCTTGTTTACAGTTTGATTCGTTTACCGGCATTATGCAGCGGGGGTTGTTTACTTATTATTCATTATCACAGGACAACGGTTTTTTGTCAATAGGGTATAACAAAACATTTTAACGCTCGATACAGATGTAATTTTGATTCTGGCAGAATAGGCAGGTCAGCTGTTAAATTCATGCTGATGCGGCAGGATTTCTGCTGCCGGAATTGGAATATTGATAGTATTTGTGTAAGTAAATCAGAGAATTACTCTGTTCTGTCGTTAAAAAGCAGCTTTTAGTGTGTGGCAGGGAGAGGTATGTCCCTGCGGCTGAGAATAAATATTAACAATGACAGCAGGGGGTAAGAGCGGGCGACAGCAGGTAATGACTTTTCTGAAATTAGGCGATAATGGCCGGGAAAGATGCTTTTTTTATCCGGAATATGGTAGAATAATAAAGTAAATAACACTCCACCATAAGGCGTGACGTGTGCTGTTTTGCCAACACATACGGTTGCCCGGCTTTTTAACGCGTTGTATAAGTGAGATCTAATGTAAAAATATTAAATAAAGGCGGTTAGACTAATGAAAAAACCATTATTTACCGGCTCCGGCGTAGCTATTGTAACTCCCTTTACACACAATGGCATTGACTATCAGGCGTTCACAGAGCTGATTGAGTTTCAGATTAAAGGCGGGTCAGATGCCATTATCATCTGCGGCACTACCGGCGAAGCCTCCACAATGCCGGATGACGAGCATATTGCCGCGATTAAATTTGCGGTAAACGCAATTAACAAACGGGTACCGGTTATTGCCGGTACCGGCAGCAATGATACCCGGCATGCCATCGAATTATCGAAAGCAGCGGAAGCAGTTGGGGCTGACGGGTTATTATCGGTTACGCCATATTATAATAAAGCTACACAAAAGGGCTTGTACGGGCATTTTAAGCTTATTGCCGACAGTGTCAGCATACCGTTAATCCTGTACAATGTACCCGGTAGAACCAATTTAAATCTGAATCCGGAGACGATAAAAGCATTGGCAGCAATAGACAATATTATTGCCGTTAAAGAGTGTAACCTGGGTCAGGTCGGCGATGTGGTAAATCTGTGCGGTGAGGATTTTACCGTATATTCCGGTGATGATAACATGGTCTTGCCGGTATTGTCACTCGGTGGTAAGGGGGTTATCTCGGTTATGGCCAACATCATCCCCCGGGATACTCACGATATGGTGATGAAATTCATCCAGGGAGATGTTGCCGGTGCCATCAAACTGCAACTGCAGACCCTTAATCTTATCAAAGCATTATTTAGCGAGGTAAACCCGATTCCGATTAAAGCCGCTGTTAACCTGCTGGGGTATAAGGCCGGTCAATGCCGGATGCCGTTAACCGAAATCAGTGAGGACAATCTTGAGCTTCTCCGGTCTGAAATGAAGGCTTACGGGCTGATTTAACCATGTTTACGTGCTAAGACTCCTGCCGTCAGGCCGCACGCAGGAGTTTTACCGTTTTGCTGACATGGGGACGGTGGTTTTGTCTTGTAAATAGTCGTTATAAATGATATGATTTAAGAACGGCGTAAGTTGATAGGTTAGGCAGCAATGATAGGTGCCACTATCACTTAAAGTTGTAAATAAAAGGGAAATAAGGTATTATTAAACATAAGGAGTCTCTGTTTGGGCTAACGGCAATCGCCGAGTTTCATTTAATGGAAGCGGGGGAACCATTTTTGGGGTGAATCCTGGGTAAGCCAGGTAGGGCGAATTTCTTTCTGCCCGAATCCGTCAGCTAACCTCGTAGGCGTTGAAAGAGAAGGATGTATTTGTCCTGCCGTTCTTCAAAGGCAATTAAATGTCTTTGAGGATCCTTCTCAAAAGCTGGTTTTGAAAGTTTTCTATCACATGCAGGATGGCGGTAGAAAAAAAACAAACTACAGTTTTAAGGAGGAATATAATGGGGAAAATCAGGATTGGTATTTTCGGTTTTGGGAAAACAGGTAAAGTTGTTGCTAATGAATTTTTGCAGGACAGCTTATTTACTCTGGTTTGGGTAGTTCGCAAAGGTGATACTGATCATCAAAAATATGCCAGCCGTTTGTTGGGGCATGAGTTTGATGCAGGGGAAATATTCTCTGCTGATGACATTGATGATAGTTTTTTTAGAGAGAGGCCGGTAGATGCTTTGGTAGATTTTTCGGACTCGACGGGTGTATATTTGTACGCAAAAGCAGCGCAGGCGGGAATACCCATTATTTCCGCCATTTCCCAATATGAACAGGAAGAACTGGAAATACTGAAATCCTATGCAGAGTTTGCGCCTGTACTTTATTCTCCTAATATTACGTTAGGGATTAACGTATTGATGGTTGCGGCGCAGATTTTGCAAAAAATAGCGCCCCATGCCGACATTGAGATCGTTGAGGAGCATTTTAAAGGGAAAAAAGAGGTATCGGGAACCGCGAAAAGAATTGCCAATGTGCTTAGCCTTAATGTGGAGGAGCATTTGAATTCTATCCGCGTCGGCGGCATTGTTGGCCGCCATGAAATCATCTTTGGCATGCCGAACCAGACGATCCGGCTGTCCCATGAAAGCATCAGCAGGGCCGCTTTTGGCCAGGGTGCTATTTTTGCAGTAAATTTTCTGATCGGCAAGTCGCCGGGAATGTATACGATGGAAACGATCATTGCCGAGATGTTCAGGCAGAATATCCCTGTATATTAGCTTGACCGTAATGTTTCTGGGCTGAAGACTGACAGGCAATGTTTTGGTATTCACTGACAGAGTGCAGCGAGTAAGCAGCTTTCCCTAATTAGGGCAAGCTGCTTTGGTTTGTACCCTGTTAAACTGTGGTGGCCCCTCCTCTAAGCAGGACTCCGGCAGCAGGTCTAGATTAATCTCTTATTTTTACTGCGCGTTTTTTACCCAGACTTCGCAGCCCTGGAACGGATTTGCCGTCCCCAGATATAGTTTTTGGTCAGAGGCAGCAAATAAGTTGCTTACACCATAATTATAGGGATTACCCAAACCATTTAGAGAAACCGGCAGCCAGAGAATGCCGTCATTTGATTCCCAGAGATCACAGCCAAGTGATCTGTAGCCGATAATATAGAGCGCTTTAATCAGATAAGCGGAAAAGATTAATCTAAGAAATTGTGTAATTGAGTCCGCCGTATTAGCCGGCAGCAATGATTCCACGACATCAGGGATCACAGAGATAATCTGCGGTATCAGATTATTCCAGCTCCAGGTGCCAAGATAAAGTTTGTCGTCGAAAGCCTGGATCTGCCAGCAGTAGCCATTGGTTAGATCGCCGAAGCCGGAAGGATAGCCGCTTAACGGCAGACCGCGCGTGCCGGTTACTGGTTCTGTGGGGCTGACCGGGATGCCCCCTACTATTAATTCCCAGCTGTCATCGGGCGCAACCCGGATGACATCAAAGCCCTTCGGCGCTACCAGCGGAGCGTCAGGGCTGATGCTTAGAATCGCTGCTTCAATGGCCGTACCAATGTAGATATGGCCGTTAAACACCGCCAATGAAGAGGGGTGTTCATTGCGGGCGTCGCCGGCGCCCTTATCGACAACCAGCTTCCAGTCATTTACCTGCGGCAGGGTGTTGTTGGTCCGCCAGAGTTCAAAGCCTGTCGGCAGGGCTGTAGCCACATAGAGTTGCTCATTGCAGCTTAGCAGCAGATCAATATTACCCTGGGGATTGCTGTCAGCATTGCCGGCGAGATTTACTTTTTCCCAGCCAAGTTCCGGGTCAGTCGTTGTGAATAACTGCGCTTCGGCAACACCGGTCAGCGGCAGAGCCCCCATATACAGACGACCCTGGTGGACAACAATGGCTCTGGTTGCATAGCCCTGAATATCTGAGACCAGGGGCGTCCAGGTCTCGCCGTCTATAGATTTTAGGAGTAACAATTCAGGGCTTGCCGGTGTAATTGCGCCGGCGTAGAGGGCGTTATTGTAGGTAATCATATAGCGAAAGCCAATATTTGACGAGGCTATCGGCGCTTTATACACTTGCTGCCAGCCAGCTGTGCCATCTTTTTTATAGCGCCAGATTTCGCCGGTGTTATCGACAGCTTGGGGTACCAAGGCCGCTGGCAGCGGAATATTTCCGAATAAGCCGCTGCTTAAGATAGAATAGGGAATATTTCTGGCTGTGCCGACATAAATGTAGTCGCCTAATTCAGCCATTGACCAGGCATAGTTGTTTTGTCCGGCATTGTCAGGGCTTGAAATATCAAAACCATTTACGGGTGTTATTTTGCGAAAGGCAAGGTTATAGGGAAACACAAACCGATTCGGCGAATAGTTTGATATATGTTTTACATCAAGTGTATAGCAGGGGAAAGCAACAGCTTGCTCATTAGCCTCAAGGACAACATCTGTCAGGTTTACCCTGGCATCATCATAAGCTGCCAGCGTGCCTTTTAATATGAAGCGTCCAAGTATCTCAAGCTCGACTTGTTGTCCGACAGAATGGTCTAAGAATCTGGTAAGGCCAGCCCTGGTATCTTGCATGGCCACTTGCGCCACCTCCTGAAAAAAATATTACATAAACAATTATTATATAGTATTCAGGTGATGGATAAAGTGACCATTTTATTGTAAATAGCGCTGTAAAAATGCCGGCTGGCGTTATACCGGATTGAATCTATAGCCTGTTCCCCAGAGGGTTTCAATATATTCAGGGTTGGCAGGATCTTTTTCAATTTTTTTACGTATTTTCTGGATATGCACTGCTACTGTGGCCGTATCGCCACAGTATTCATCGCCCCAGATCGTATCGAAAATATGATCTTTGCTAAATACAATATTGGGATTTGAAGCAAGGAATACTAACAGTTCATATTCCTTGGCTGTTAGCTGCACTTCTTTGTCATTGACGAGAATTTTGTGGGAAGCAGTATCAATTTCCAGGCCTTTATACTGGATGACTTCATAAACCGGCATATGTCCCCTCAGCCGCTCATACCTCTTGCTGTGGGCTTTTATTCTTGCTGTCAGTTCGGATGGACTAAAGGGTTTGGTCAGATAATCGTCGGCCCCGAAATTGAGGCCTCTGATTTTGTCAATATCGTCATTTTTGGCGGAAACGACAATAACAGGTATCTCCAGGGTTTTGCGGATTTCCTTGATAATCTCATAGCCATCCTTACCAGGCAGCATCAAATCAACGACGACAACGTCATAGGCACCGGTGAGAGCTTTTTTCAGGCCCAGCAGCCCATCCCGGGCAATATCGGCCCGAAAACCGTTTAGCTGCAGGTAGTCACGCTCTAATTCAGCGATATCCAGATCATCTTCAATTATCAAAACCTGTTTCATCGAACAGCTTCCTCCTCCTGTTCCTGCAGAAGCGGGAGCCTGATGGTGAAGCAGGTACCTTCCCGCCGGCGGCTTGCTACAGTAATGCTTCCCTGATGTGCTTCCACCAGCTCTCTGGCAATCGCAAGCCCCAGACCTGTACTGGCATAGCTTTTTGGGCGTTCGGTGTCAATCTGGTAAAACCGGTCAAAGATAAACGGCAGTTTGTCTTCCGGAATACCAGGGCCGTTATCCTGGATATCCAGACAGATTGAGTCAGCCTGATGATAGAGCCGGACAGCTATGGACAAATCCTGATCAGGTCCGTGGATGACGGCGTTATTTATAAGATTACTCAAAGCCTGGCGGATTCTCTTGCCGTCCACATACATCCAGAAATCTCTCTCCAGGTAGGGGGTGTACTGAAACCGGACTGTTTGTTCTGCCAGTTCGAACCTGTATTCTTCCATTAAGTCCTGCATAAACTGGCCGATGTGTACACGGTCAAAATGCAGGTCTAACTTTTGCATATCCAATTTGGCAAACAGGAAAAGATCGTCTATGAGTTTATTCACGTAAACTGTATTCTGATGGATAGTTTTTAAGTATTTGCTTTGCACTTCCCCGGCAGTGACTGTTCCCTCAAGCAGCGCCTCAATATACCCCTGAATGGCAGTTATCGGTGTTTTCAGGTCGTGGGAGATATTAGCGACAAGGGCTTTACGGTTGGCTTCATATTCGGCCTGCAGTTTTTCGCTTTCATATAATTTTTCGGTCATAGTATTAAAAGCAGCGATTAATAGCTCAAGATCGTTGGGTTTGTCATATTCCAGCTTAATGCTATAATTGCCCTGGGCAACTTCATCCAGACCCTGCCTGAGTTTCTCCATCGGCATAAATATCCGCTTTTCCAGCCGCAGCAGGAACAGGAGTTGAATCAGCTCCTTAAGCCCGATTATCACAATGAAAAAAATAGCGACTTCTTTGATGCCCACCCAGCTAAACAAGAGATATAAGATAAGCAGGTTAAACACAATAAAAGCCGGGCGCAGATAGCGGAAGTATTTATAATGGCGTAAAAACCGGCCATGATGGTCATGACCGTCATGCCGCCGTAAATGGGCATGAATGCCCTGAGGCCGTCGATGTCTGAACATATCAATCCCCTATGTGCTCTAGTTTAAAAACTTACTTACTCCACCATTATATGCCAAAGTTTTGCAGGGCGCAAAGTTATCGCGCCCTGCAATTCATTTAGGATAGTGTTACCAGACGAAGGTTAATTCAACCTTTGCGGCTAATGCATGCTGTTGGCGGTGCTCATCTGTTCCGGAACCGCTCAGGGTAGCCACTGCTTTCTGGATCTCGTGACTCTTGTCAATGAATATACTAACCATAAACCGGGGGTCGGCAACAGTGGCGAATTCGTTCATCAGGCCGTGATGACGGTGGTGCGGGTGTTTACCACTCAATTTTTCATACAGCAGGGTTTGCAGGTCTGCCGGCAGGTCAGCGCTATTCAGCGTCAGTTGTATTGATTTATCTTCCTGTTCGGTTGCCTGAAGGGCATCTAAAAGGCTTAGAAGCAACGACAGCCTGGTTAAACCGCCCCGGAACCCACCGTGCCTAAACCCATGCCCAGGGGACGGAAAGGGCCGTCCCGGATGATGGCCGTGTTCACAAAAACGGTCCAGCGTAAATTCATTATTGCTTTCATGCTTGACTGCCTTGCCGTCATAATCCAATTCCGTGGCAATCTTGGCTTTTACCTGGCGGGTAGCCAGGTTTTTCTCGAACTCATTGTGCAGAAAAAATATTTTTTTCTGGTCTTTTTGCACTTCGGCCGTGAGGATGCCGGTAATTGCCTCTTTACTTTTCAGTGTTTTTACCACAGCATACAATAATTTGAGCTTGTTCATGTGGATAACCTCCTTAAACTGTTTGAGGTTATTTTAGCTAATGAAATTAAAGCTGGCTTAAACTGTTTATAAAGTTTCTATAAAATTAATTAAAATTTTTCTAAAATTAATTAACAGGAAGCCCGGCTGCAACGCTTGTAGTGATTGCCATTGGCCCGGGGTTGTCTCCGGTGGCGGCAGCCGGCTGCCGGGAAAAGAGTGGTGAAACAATAACAGTCCGCAGACACTTTTGCCTGCGGACTGTTATTATAATGAGCCACTATTGCACTGCTATTATAAAATCAAACCGGCCCAGGGAGGTATTAATGGCCAGACGGTAACCGGCGCCGTCAGGTGCAGGCTCTTGCCGCTGGATTGTCTGGGGCTGCAAATCGACCTTAAAGCCCTTGTCGGACAGCAGGCTGCCGAACACCCCGTTATGGACATTGAGAAACTCACCAATGCTGTCAAGGGCCAGTTCGTCGACACTGGTAAGGGTTTCGCCGCTGAACCGGCCGGCCGTTGCGAGCACAGTCTGCTCGTCCATAATCAAGTCAATTTTAACAGCCGGATCGCCGGTGAGCTGCTGGGAGGCAACCCAGCAGCCGGCTGCGCTTGCCTGGGCGGTCTGGGGCAGAAGGAAAGGGGTGTCATTTAAGAAGCGGACAATATTGCGCAAGGTCAGCCCGGCATAGCTATATAACAGCGGGGCTTTATCGCCGGCCCGCGAAAAATCCAGCAGCCTGTTGAGTTCCGCATCATCAGCCGTGAGCGGAGAGTCGCCGGTAATGCCGTATTCCTGGCGAAAATCTGCTAGGGCTTTTTCTATAGCCGTTAAGGTCAAATAGCCGTTGTCGGTGATGGCCTGAACCAAGGCCAGATGACCTTGGCCCTGGGCGGCCAATAACCTGTCTACCTGTGCGGCAGTCAGATAGCCTTGCTCCAGGGCCAGCTCACCAAACTTTTTGTCTTTGGCCCGCTGCAGATCATGTAGTTCTTCCGCCTGCTTCCCTGTCAGCAGGCCGGCGTCTACTGCCAGGGTACCCAGCCTGACCCGGGCGGAACGCTCGTTTTGCAGTGACTGGAAAAGCTGATCCGGAGTAAGAAATCCCTTATTTAACAGGTAATGCCCAAAATATTGGTTAAACATTGTGTTTGCTCCTTTTCAATCAAGTATACTCCAAACGGCAAGACGGTCAGAGACAACCGTTACAGCTGTGGCGCCGGCGCCTGTTTATTTTGCAGAACCAGGTCAATAACCGGCAGTAAATTGTCCTCGCTGACCGGTTTGATAATATAGTTTCTGGCTCCGGCCTGCAGCGCATCAAATATAACATGTTTCTGGCCGGACGAGCTCACTACAATAATTTTTGCCGCCGGGTCCGCTTCGATCAGGCGCTTAATTGTTTCCACCCCGCCTAACCCGGGCATGGTAATATCCATTGTTACAACATCCGGCTGGCACGACGGATAACGCGCAATGGCCTGTTCGCCGTTAACAGCTTCCCCGGCCACGGTGTGTCCGGCTTTTTCCAGTATTTTACGCAAAGTATTCCTCATCATCATTGAATCGTCAACTACCAAAACTTGCGCCATTCTTATCTTCCTCCTGTAAGCAATATTATTCTCATGAACATTAGGGACTGAGCCAGGCGTCACCATTTAACAGAGAATAATTATCATTATCAATATATAATTTTACCATCAATTAGAAAAATCCTGCAAAGGTTAATTTATTTTCCAAAGAAAGTTTTTGAATCGCTCCTCATTAGCGGCGCGATCGCGTCGGACTTGCCCCGATCTTGTCCGGATATACAGTTTATGATCTCTGCCTTATAAGAAAAAGGGCACAGCAGCTAAGGAATTAATCCTGACATTTTGCTGTGCCCTTTCGTTCTAGGCGGTCTCAGTTATGTAGTTATCCCAACCTAGATACAGGGTTAGTAGTGGGGCACAATAACGATTTTTACCGGCAGGTTTGATGCCCCCGGCGGGCTGAAGGTGAAGGACAGCGGGTCTCCGCTGTCGTAAGTGCCCAGGAACTCCCAGTCTTGCTTGTAGTTATCCCCGAAATAAAGCCGGTCGCGCGGAGTGCTAACAGGGCTCCAGTTTACTTCAGGATGGTTTATGCCGACAGCGCCGGCGTAGCTTCCCCCCAGTGGCGCCAGGTAATAGGAAACCTTGCCGCCGGGTTTGGCAGGCAGCAGTATTTCATAAACAATGCCATAATTGCCGTAATTTAGCACCGCTGAGCCGTCGGTGGCGTCTATTCCCGTAACGTAAGGATCGATTTCATTATCAGCCAGGGTGATGCCGGTGATTTCCCCCGCTGCCGGGTCATAGTCCCGGACAGGGGTAATTTGCCTGTTGGCACCGGCAAACGTACCGCGTAAATGGCATTCGTCAGCCGCAAGCACAGTTGCCGTCCGGGCATAGGGGATGCTGCTCTCCGTTACCGGCAGCATCATAACAGTAACGGTAACCGGCTGGTCAACCTCAAAATCATAAATGCCATTGACCAGCATATTCGGGACAATGGCGGTTTCCTCCAGGCTGGCAGCCAGCGGCATGACTCCCGCCGGCGGAATGCTGAACCGGTAAGCCTGCTTTTCGCCAAAATAAGCAGACTGCGTTTCTTTGCCGACCTTTAGCCAGGGGTTGCCCGGTCCGCCCAGGGTGGCCTGCCTAACGATAACCTGGGCGGTATGCTCTCCCTGGTTCTTTAACAGCACAGCAATTTTTTTTACATCCCTGGATGCATTGACATGATAAAAGAAAAGACGTACAAAACCTGATACCGTATCCTGGTAGAGTATGCCGTTGCCCCTTACCATTTCCGGACTGTCAGACAGCAGTAATGTTCCGCCCCGGGAGCTTGCGGTTACCTCCCATTCCGGCAGCCGGTCTAAATTCAGTCCCGGTGTTATTGTAAGGGCGACAGCGGTTGCGCTGCTGCCCAGAATGCCTGTCAGCAGGATAACCAGAACGAGTTTACTGACAAAATTCATTTGCACCTCCATAATTGCTATATTAAAGAAAAGATAGGAATACCCAATCGCTGTTAAAAAGTTAAAGCCCCTATCGATGCCGCCGCACCGTAGGGGAGAAGCAATTAGTGCCACCCTAATAACATTCTTTTTGCAGATTTCCAGGAACTTTTCCCCTATGTTTTTCTGCTAAAAATCAAATTATCCTGCAAAATTTTGCTTTTTAATGTCGGGGCAGGTCTGTAGTTTCCCTATAGCAGTGCCTAAGTTATTGTTTTATCGTGACGGCGGACTTGGCCGGCGCAAATGTCCGGAACATTTTTCGTACCTGCGGTTCCCAGTAACTGCGCTCACTGTCTGTTGTCAGCAGAACCGCGGTTGCTATGTAACCATTGTCGTTAAAAGTATAGCCCTTTACATAGGAGGGAATGTTTATCCCGTACACTGACAGTAGTACTCTGGCACTCAGGCCATAGGCCGGCCGGTCATTGATCGTTAAATAGTCAGGCCGGCTGACCTCAAAAAAAGCTGCGCCGGTTTTACTTTGTTTATAACCAGCGGCCAGTTCTTTTGCTATTAAACGGGTAGTTGCGGTAATGGTTGACTCCAGGCTTTGGCGTTCAGCAGCACTAAGCTCTCTGGTGAAGTAGGCCTTGTCGCGGGCCGACATTGGTTTGTCATCCCGGTAAAACAAGAGGACTGCTGTCCGGTAGGCTTTACCGTCATTGGCTGTAATCTGGTATAATTGCATGTTTATGTTATTTAGCAGGACCAGGGGATCGGCCGGCGGCCCCGGTTTGGCAGGGGCCGGCTTATTGGCGCGTGCTTTTTCCCGGGCTTCGGTTATAACTTTCGCGAATAAAAACAGCAGATCGGTTGTCTGCCAGTTTTCAGGAATGGAGTACAGGCCGATTTTTTCAATCTGCCAGCTGACTGTCTTTGCTGCGTGGGCGGTAGTGCTGCCGGTGAACAGCAGCAGGCAAGTTAAAGTCATTATGAGCAAGCTGCTCTTATTCATACCTTGACTCCTCCAGCAAATTTTTTCAACCGTCAATATAAAGGTAATGCCGGCTGCTATTTTTAGTATTCAAGAAAATAGCAGTGATTTCCTGCCGGGACCTGAATATTGGACAATTCACCGGAACGTAAGCTGAAAATTATCAAAAGTTTGCGCCTTACCGGGGTACGGGAGGTAAAAAAACAGAGCCTGATGGTGGTATAAAGCAACTATCTTTAAAGTATAAGCGGTTCATCGTCGATGATAGTAATAATTGCATTCTTTTTTATTTTGGCTTTATATAAAGCGTGATCTGCCTGTGACAGGAATTCATTTAAGGTCTGGCCCGCTTTTAAGGGCACAACGCCTGCGCTTATTGTAAGCTGATAGGGTAAAAAATTCGTTTCCGTGAGGCGGCGTATTTTCTCCATAACCTCTCGGGCTTTTTCTAGCGTAGTTCCGGCAAAAATGATGGCAAATTCGTCACCGCCCCAGCGGGTAACGACAGTACCGCCGGCATTTTTTTTTAAGAGGGCTGCGAGGCCTGATAATAGCTGGTCTCCGGTCGTATGTCCATAGGTATCATTAATTGTCTTAAAGCCGTCGACATCGATCATGGCGACACATAAGTGCTGTCGTTGTGCCGCTGCCTGGCAAAACTGTTTTTGCAGGGTCAAGTAAAAATAGCGTCTGTTCCATAAGCCTGTTAAAAAATCGGTGTGGGAAATCAGGCTTAGTTTCCGGATTAAACTGCCGATTATTAAACCACTGCCGGCAATGACACCGGTAATTGCCGCCCATAATAAACCACCGTAATTTCCCGGCAGCACTATATCCAGATAATAGCCGGTTATACCAATTAACGCTCCAGATGATGAGAGTATTAACCAAGCGTAATTATAAAACACTTACCCACCTCTACTGCTGTCAAGTTGACGTGTTATTGCAGCACTAGCCAGCAATGCCTACGCCATAATTAATATTAAGTTATAAATTAAATATTAATCTATAACTTAATATTAATCAATAATTTTATGTATACATTTTCGGGACATTGATATAGTAAAAGTCAGGTGATGTATGTGTATGTTGATTACAATGCAATTGGTCAGCGAATTAAGAAAATTCGCAAACAAAAACGTTTAACACAGGAGAAAGTAGCCGAAAGCCTGGAAGTTTCCACTGTTTATATCAGTCAGGTGGAGAACGGGAAGACAAAACTTAGCCTGGAAATGCTGGTACGGCTGGCAAGCTTACTGGATACTGAACCAGGCTATTTTCTTACCGGTATTTTTTATCATTCACAGGATTATCTCAAGGCCGACATCGCCCAGCTGCTCCGTGAATGTCCGCCCGAAAAACTCCAGCTCATTATGGATGTAGTGAAGCTTATTACCAAGTACAAAGTAAGCCCGCAGTAAAAGGTAACAAAAGAGGCTGTCCGAAGCTTTGCGCTTTAGACGGCCTCTTCCTTTTATAACGCCGGCTTGAGTTTAATGGCACAAAAGACAAATACAATATGCCGTCAAAAAAAATGATAAAAGAGTGAGCTGTTGGCGTATGACAACAGCTCACTTTTAGAAGCCTGGTTAATGAAATTTCGAAAAAAACATACTATGTTCCTGACTGCAAGGTTATAGTTTAGGTCGCTCAACCAGCAGCCTTGGCAACCTGTACCGCACATACCTTATATTCATAGGTTTTGGTTACTTTGTCATAGAAGCCGCTGGTGACCTGGTTGGTCGGTGCGTTGACAAAATGGAAGGACATCCAGATTCCGCCCGGCAATACATCAGTAGTTACCCAGGCTTTGGCCTGTACTGAGCCCCGGCGGGAAGCAACCTCAATCATATCCTGATTATTGATGCCCAGGCGTTTTGCGTCATCAGGGTGGATCATAACCTGCTCCTCAGGGCGGAACTCAGTCAGCTGTTTGGATTTGCCTGCTGTCGTAATATTATAATGATACAGAATACGGCCAGTGGTAAGGACGAAGGGATATTCGGCATCAGGCTCCTCGCCGGGAGGCTGATGTTCGATCGCTTTAAACACGCCGGCCCCGCTGGTAAATTTACCGTCTTTGTGAAGGTATTGGCTGCCAGGGTGTTCTTTGCTTGGCACCGGCCACTGCAACCCATTCTCGTCAATGCGTTCAAAAGAGAGACCGGCAAACATCGGGCTTAAGGCGGCCATTTCATCCATAATCTCACTGGCATTGTTATAGGCCATCGGATACCCCATTTTATTTGCCAAGTCGCGGATAATCTGCCAGTCAGGCAGACTGTTGCCAATTGGCTCTATGGCCTTGCGGACCCGTTGCACGCGGCGTTCACAATTAGTAAAGGTTCCATCCTTTTCGGCAAAAGAGGCACCTGGGAGGATGACATCAGCCAATTTGCCGGTCTCGGTCATGAATAAGTTTTGTACTACCAAAAATTCAAGGTTGGCAAAGCCTTTGCGTACATGATTGGCGTCGCCGTCTGTCAGCACCGGATCTTCGCCCATGACATACATCGCCTTTAATGTGCCCTCAACAGCAGCATCAATCATGTCAGGCAGCATCAGCCCGATCTGGTCGGACAGCGTTACTCCCCAGGCTTTTTCGAATTTTTCCTGTGACTGGGGGTCATTTACCTTCTGATAGCCGGAATACACATTCGGCAGCGCCCCCATGTCGCAGGAGCCCTGGACGTTATTTTGACCACGCATCGGGTTTACGCCGGCATTCAGCTTGCCAACATTGCCTGTCAGCATGGCTAAATTGGCCAGGCTCATTACGTTGTCAGTGCCGCAGGTATGTTCGGTAATGCCTAAGGTGTAGAAGATGGCAGCCCGTTCCGCCGTGGCATAGATGCGGGCGGCTTCTCGCAGCAAATGCGCTGGTACACCTGTTATATTTTGTACATATTCAGGGGTGTATTTTTCGACTACGTCAGCCACTAAATCAAAGTCGACCGTGCAGGCCTTAATGAACTCCAGGTCATGCCAGCCGGATTTAAGGATGATATGCATCAGACCATTAATAAGGGCAATATCAGTTCCTGGCCGGAGCTGCATAAAGACATCGGCTTTTCCCGCCAGTTCTATCTTCCGCGGGTCGGCAACAATCAGTTTTGCCCCCTTGCGGAGGGCCTGACGCATCTTGGCCGCAATGACCGGATGGGCTTCTGTGGGATTGCCGCCAATTAAGAAGATTACTTTCGAATCGGCAACCTCGCCGATTGAATTTGTCATGGCGCCGGAACCAAAGGAGGCGGCCAGGCCTGCCACTGTAGGGGCATGGCAGGTACGGGCACAGTGATCAACATTATTCGTGCCGATAACGGCCCGCATAAATTTCTGCATAATGTAGTTATCTTCATTAACACAGCGGGCGGAACTGATAGCAGCCAGGGCATCGTTGCCATGTTTGCTTTTTATTTCATTAAATCTTGTCGCAATCAGCTCCAGGGCTTCATCCCATGATGCTGCCACAAATTCACCATTTTTCTTTATTAGCGGCGTGGTCAAACGCTCTGGGCTATGGATATAGTCGATGCCAAAGCGGCCTTTTACACAAGTAAGCCTTCCGTTAACCACACTGGTCAGGTTAGAGGTAACACCAATTACTTTACCTTCTCTGACATTGAGGTCATAATTACAGCCTACGCCGCAGAAGGGGCAGGTTGTTTTAACCTTTTTGTCCGGCACTCCTTCATTAAACATCGGTTTTTCAAGCAAAGCGCCAACCGGGCAAGCCGACACGCAGGTGCCGCAGAAGAAACAATCGGTTTTGACCATCGGATCATCAAATGCCGGAGCTATTTTTGAAGTAAAGCCGCGGTCTGTCCAGTCAAGAACATTACAGCACTGTATTTCCTGGCAGACGCGTACACAGCGTCCGCATAGAATACATTTGTTGTTATCCCTAATGATAAACGGGTTACTGTCATCAATGGCAGACTGGCGGATTTCTCCCTGAAAGCGTATTTCTTTAACACCAAGCTGAGCGGCCAGGGACTGCAATTCACAATCCAGGTTACGTTTGCAGAAAAGACAATCCTGGGGATGATTGGCAAGGATTAATTCTACCACACTTTTACGGGCTTCGAAAATTGCTATAGAGCTTGTGCGTACAACCATTCCTTCAGATACCGGATATGTGCAAGCAGTGACCAGGCCGCGTGCTCCTTCTACTTCAACAAGACAGATACGGCAGGAACCTTCCGGGGTTAAATCGGCAAGGTGGCACAAGGTAGGAATTTTAATGCCGGCATTACTGGCGGCAGCAAGCACCGATGCTCCTTTGTAAGCCTGTACCGGCAAACCATCAATTGTTAAATTAACTGTTTCCATAAGTTTTGATCGCGCTCCTTTACATGAGTACGGTATAAGAGTAATCACTGAATCGTATTAATCTCTGGACGACACTAAGCAAAGACATAGAATATATTAATTAAAGAGATTGATATTTTCTATAGATTGAGGTATAGTTTTATTTCACTTAATGTTTTGCTAGTTACCCTCCTTTGTGTGTAATTTGACGCAAACTCTCCTTTCTTAATTTAATGCTGCTGGCTGTTGTTGATATCTAATAAGGTCTGGAAATTAGCACGAATGTTCTTAAAGTTAGTGTATATTTTTATTTTATAGTAAATATGCTATCAGTTCAATTTAATTATTCAGAATGGCGTAAATATTATTGCAGAATAGCTGGGTGACTAAAATTAAGGAAATATTCATTTAATTTAAAGTGCAGCTATCATAACCGGAATGAGCCTGTGGCTGTGGTAAAATCAGAGGATATCATATTAACCGGTGAAATTTAGGGACGCAATATGGGGAGACTATAACGAGGCTACATATGATTAGAGCGACAGCAGAAGGGGATAACATATGGAACGGATCACCGTACTGGGAATAGGAAACATCCTTTTGCAGGATGAGGGCTTTGGGGTCAGAGTAATAGAACAACTCCAGCAGCGATACTGCTTTCCGGCCAATGTTCAGGTCCTGGATGGCGGGACTCTTGGCTTGGAGTTAATAAGATTTATTACCGGGACCAATAAATTAATGGTAATAGACGCTATTGACGGCGGCGGGGCGCCGGGTTTTTTTTACAGGTTTGCCGGCAGCGAGGCCGAGCTATATTTGCAACATCAGGTGTCAATGCATGAACTGGGGCTTAAAGATGTGCTGGCTACGCTGACATTGTTAGAAAAACCGGTCGGCGAAGTAATTATTATGGGGGTTGAGCCGGCAAGCCTGGAATTGGGGCTGGCGCTGTCGGCACCTGTCAGTGCCATGGTCGACAGGGCGCTGTTGGAGATCATTGCCCAGCTGGCGGTCTGGCAAGTGGAGGCGGGGCTGAATGGGACAATAAAAACCGGCGTATATTAAACTGCTTGTGTAATTTACAGATCAGCTCAACAAGGTGTATTATAAGTTTAAAGATTTTTGGCAATAACTGCCAGGAGTATTCCCCGGAGTTGTTGTTTTTTTGGCCTTAAAAAATACTGCAGCATTGTAAAAAAAATGCAGAAATATGCAGGAATTTGTCATTTCTTTAAACAAATTACCTAAATTATAGAAATTTATTTCCTGCTGATTTTTAGGAAGATGTCTGTGCAAGGCTTAACATGAAGGAGGGAATTATGTGTTTTATGACCAGTCATTGGTGTTTCTTTATTTTTGCGCTGGGCCATATTTACATGGTTTTTTATAACGATATTGTAGAAAAAAGCGGCGAATTATCCTCGATTGTATCAGGCCGCAAGCATTATCAGGAACACCCGGTTGATGCGACAGACGCTTTGCTGGATAAGAAATAATTTGTGTATTGACAAGATTTAGCAGGGTTTGTTAAGATAGATGCAATTAGATAAATAGGATGATGGTTATGGGAGAGACCGCTTAGGCGGCGCCGAAGGAGTAAGTGCTTTGTCAAACTCTCAGGCAGAAGGACTGTAGCCGGACTATACTCTGGAGAGCACACCCCGGGATATGTGGGGGTGTCACCGATGGGGAAGCCTGCCAAGGCAAATCTCTCAGGTACAACGGACAGAGGCAAAGGGAACTATTCCTTTGCCTCTTTTTTTATTTGTCGATTTTTAGCCTGTGGCCATTATAAAAAGAGAACGCCAATGGTAGCGGTGGAGTAGTTTTGTCTGACGATAACATATACCAAAAGGGAGATGAGGTTATGACCGCACGGCAGACACCACTGTATGAAGCTCATGTCAGGTATGGTGGCAGGATCGTCGAATTTGGCGGCTGGCTGCTTCCGGTTCAGTATGCGGGGATACTGGAGGAGCATAAGGCAGTCAGGGAAAAAGCCGGATTATTTGATGTGTCCCATATGGGGGAGGTGCTGGTTAAAGGACCGGACTCGCTGTCCTTTCTGCAGAAATTGGTAACCAACGATGTCGCGCGCCTGGCCGCCAATCAGGTCCAGTATACGCCGATGTGTTATCCGGACGGCGGTACGGTCGACGATTTGCTGATCTACAAACGGGGCAACGGCGAGTATTTTCTGGTTATTAATGCCGCCAATATTGAAAAAGACTGGGCCTGGATGCAGGCGAACAGCACGGGGTTTCAGGTGGAATTGAGCAACCTGTCGGCGGCAACGGCCGAACTGGCTTTGCAGGGACCCTTGGCCGAGGCTATTCTGAGTAAACTGACAGATGTCGATTTGCAGCAGCTTGCCTACTATTGGTTTTTGCCGGAGGCCACTGTGGCCGGCAGGCCGGTCATGATTTCCCGTACCGGCTATACCGGGGAAGACGGTTTTGAGATTTACAGCCGGCCTGAAGATGCCGCTTACCTGTGGACGGCAATTATGCAAGCCGGTGAGCCTTATGGTCTGCTGCCGGCCGGGCTGGGCTGCCGGGATACCCTGCGGTTTGAAGCGGCGTTGCCGCTCTATGGCCATGAATTAGCCAGGGATATTACCCCGGTGGAAGCCGGTATTGGCAAATTTATTGCTTTCGGTAAGGGCGAGTTTACCGGCCGTGCGGCCCTGGCCGAGCAAAAGCAAAATAAGCCTCAGCGCCGGCTGGCCGGCTTGGTTGTGAACGGGCATGGCATAGCCAGGGCGGGATATCCGGTTATGTTTCAGGGACAACGGATTGGCACCGTAACCACAGGTTCTTATGCGCCGACACTCAATAAGAATATCGGCCTGGCTTTAATTGAGGCTGCCTACGCCGGTATTGGCCAGCAGCTTGCTGTGGAAATCCGTGGCAAGAATGTAGCCGCAGAAGTGATTGGCAAACCCTTTTACCGACGGCCTTAATTACTTTTATAATCCCGACTTTGGTAAAGAAAATCGGGGTAGCAATTGAGATTTTCCGTATGTACATATATATAAAGGGGGAAAAAAGATGAATATTCCAAAAGAACTGAAATACTCCCGGGACCATGAATGGGTAAAGATTGAAGGCACCAGGGCCACTATCGGGATTACTGATTTTGCCCAATCCCAGCTGGGGGATGTCGTATTCGTGGAGCTGCCGGCAGTCGGCGACGAGGTTGCTGCCGGCAGCGGCCTGGCGGTGATCGAGTCGGTGAAAGCGGTGTCTGACATCTATGCGCCGCTGGCCGGCAAGGTAGTTGAGACTAATGAATTACTGGCTGATGCGCCTGAGACCGTTAACCAGGATGCTTACGGGACCGGCTGGATTGCTGTTTTAGAAATCTCCGACCTGCCGCAGCCGGATGCCTTGCTGGATAGTGAGGCCTACGAACGGCTAGTGGGTGAGGGAGGCCAGTAATATGCCCTGGAGCTATCTACCGCATACAGAAGCAGACCGGAAAGCAATGTTAGCGGCTATCGGCGTGGCCAATAGCGGGGAGCTGTTCGCTGATATTCCGGCAGAGTTATGCCTGCACCGGCCGCTAAACCTGCCGGCAGCGCTGGCTGAACCTGATCTGGCAAAACATCTGGCCGCCCTGGCCGGAGCCAACATCAATGTCAGCGAGTATATTTGCTTTCTCGGGGCTGGTGCCTATGACCATTATATACCGAGTGTGGTCGATCACATTTTACGCCGTTCCGAATTTTATACGGCCTATACCCCTTACCAGCCGGAGATTTCCCAGGGATATTTACAGGCTTTGTGGGAATATCAGGCCCTGATTGCCGAACTGACAGGGCTGGAGGTGGCTAATTCCTCCCTGTATGACGGGGGCACAGGTTTGGCCGAAGCCGCGATGGTGGCCGCCAGCGCCACTGGCCGTAAAGAGTTCCTGGTGGCCAAAACCGTGCATCCCCATTACCGGGCAATACTCAGCACCTATGCCCGGGACCGGGGTTATACACTCACGGAGATCGGCTATCAGGACGGTGTCCTGGCTGCCGGCGAGCTGCAAAATAAACTCGGACCAACAGTGGCGGCCGTTATTGTCCAGAGCCCCAATTTTTTTGGCTGCATTGAAGACCTGGCGGCTGGGACGGCGGCGGCTCATGCCCAGGGGGCCCTCATGATTGCCGCCGTTGATCCCATTTCGCTGGGGTTGCTGGAAGCGCCGGGAAAGCTGGGCGTGGATATTGTCGTGGGTGAAGGACAGAGTCTGGGAATTCCCCTGTCCTTCGGCGGTCCTTATCTGGGTTTTTTCGCTACAACGGAAAAGCTAATGCGCAAAATCCCCGGCCGGATTGTGGGCCAGACCGTGGATCAGGAGGGCAACCGGGGCTTTGTGCTTACCCTGCAGGCCCGGGAACAGCATATCCGCCGGGAAAAAGCCACCTCCAACATCTGCTCCAATGAAGCCTTATGCGCTTTAGCTGCCGCTGTGTACTTAAACACTATGGGCAAAGAGGGCTTGCCGCAGATAGCATCCCTGTCGCTGCAAAAAGCGCATTACGCCTATACGCAGCTGACCGGGATCAAAGGGGTTGAACCGGTGTTCGGCGCACCTTTCTTTAAAGAGTTCGCCGTTCGCCTGCCGCAACCGGTTGCCGCAGTGAATAAACAGCTGTTGGCCGCCAACATCATCGGCGGCCTTGATTTGGGCAACTATTATCCGGAACTAACAGGCTGCACCCTGCTGTGTGTGACGGAAAGCCGGTCACGCCAGGAGATTGACCTGCTGGCAGCCAGACTGGGGGCAATCGTATGAGTAATAGAAAATCCACCGCTTTGATCTTTGAAATCAGCAAAACCGGCCGCCGGGCGATTGATCTGCCTGACAGTGACGTGCCGCCGGCAGCGGCTGCGGATGTAATTCCCGCCCGGTTTCTGAGAAAAACCCCGGCAGCATTGCCGGAAGTCAGTCAGCAGGACCTTGTGCGCCATTATACAGGTCTGTCCAGGCGCAACTTCGGGGTAGATTCGGGCTTTTATCCCTTAGGCTCCTGCACGATGAAATACAACCCGAAAATAAACGAGGATGTCTGCCGGCTGCCGGGCTTTGCCGCCATCCATCCGCTGCAGGCCGCAGAAACCGTACAGGGGGCGCTGGAACTGCTCGGGAATATGGAAGAATATCTGGCTGAGATTGCCGGTATGGATGCCGTTACCACCCAGCCGGTGGCCGGCGCCCAGGGGGAACTGACAGGCCTTAAGCTTATCCGGGCTTACCACCGGCACCGGGGGGAAAACCGGACCAAGGTGATTGTGCCGGACTCGGCCCATGGCACCAATCCCGCGTCAGCGGCGGTGGCCGGCCTGGAAATTGTGGAAATAAAGTCCAATGCCGACGGCTCTGTCAATCTGGAGGCTCTGCAAGCGGCCGTGGGTCCTGATACAGCGGCCCTGATGCTGACAAATCCCAGTACGCTGGGCTTGTTTGAGATCAATATCCGGGAGATTGCCCGGATCGTCCATGCTGCGGGCGGGCTGCTGTATTATGACGGCGCCAACGCCAATGCCATTATGGGCATTACCCGCCCCGGCGATATGGGCTTTGACGTCGTTCATTTAAATCTTCATAAGACCTTTAGCACGCCCCATGGCGGCGGCGGCCCCGGGTCCGGGCCGGTAGGCGTCAAACAGGCCCTGATTCCCTTTCTGCCGGTGCCGGTTATTGTCCGCGAGGCCGGGACCTTCCGCCTGGATGAGGACCGGCCGCTGTCGATTGGCCGGATGCATTCCTTCTATGGCAATTTCGGCGTGGTTGTCCGGGCTTATGCCTATATCCGGGCGATGGGGCCGGCCGGGCTGAAACAGGCCAGCGAGGACGCGGTATTGAATGCCAACTATGTCCTCAGTCAGCTAAAAGAGGACTTCTATGCCCCCTTTGCCCAGCCGTGCAAGCATGAATGCATTATAACGTCCCGGAAACAGAGAGCCTATGGCATCCACACCCTGGATATTGCCAAACGGCTGCTGGACTACGGCTATCATCCGCCGACGGTCTATTTCCCGCTGATTGTGGAGGAGGCGATCATGATTGAGCCTACCGAAACGGAAAGCAAGGAGACCCTGGACGGCTTTATCGCCGCCATGCGGCGGATTGCCCGGGATGCCCGGGAGGATGCCGGCCTGATTACCGGCGCGCCCCGGTCAACGGTGGTAGGCCGTCTGGACGAGGCCGCGGCAGCCCGGAAACCGGTTGTAAAATGGAAGGGCTAGGCCGGCTGCCGGACCGCAGCAGCATTTGTTTTGCTTATCCGCACAAAACCAGACCGGTTAGTGTGACAGGACCTAGCTGTGAGCTGAATTGCGCTCACTGCGGGGGACACTACCTGCAGCATATGCAGCCCCTGGCAGCAGCAGTTGCCGCCGATGACAGCCCCAGCTGGCTGGTCAGCGGCGGTTGCCGGGCCGACGGTTCAGTCCCGGTGGGGGAGCACCTTGCGCAACTGGCGGCAGTTAAAAGCGGGCGGCGGTATAATATGCATGTCGGCCTGGTGGGAGAGGCGGAAATTGAGCAACTGGCGGCCGTAGCTGACTGCGTGTCCTTTGATTTTGTCAGTGATGATCCCACCATCCGGGAAGTGTTCGGCAACGGCCGCCAGGCGGCGGATTATATCGCCTGCTACCAGTCCCTGCGCCGCAGGGTCCGGGTGATGCCCCATATCTGCGCCGGCCTCAAGGGCGGCCAGATCAGCGGCGAGTACCGGGCGTTAGAAATTTTACAGGCCTTAGGGGCCGAAGCGTTAACCTTTATCATTTTTATGCCGACCCGGGGGACCCGGTTTGGCGACCGTAAGCCCCCCGATATTACCGAGGTTGCCCGGCTGCTGACCCATGCCCGGCTCAATTTTCCCGCTATCCCCCTGCATCTGGGTTGCATGCGCCCCGGCGGGCGGTACCGGGAGGAAATTGACAAGTGGGCTGTCCGCATCGGCTTTGACACTGTCGTCAATCCGGCCCCGGCGGCTGTGGCTCTGGCTAATAAACTTGGCCTGACAATTTCCCGGGGAGAGGAGTGCTGTGTACTGTGAATCTGTGGAAACTGTCGGCAGGTACGGCCTGTGTGGTCGGCAAAAAACATGTCAGGACTGATGTGCTGCCAACGACTGCTTATATTATGCTGGGGGCCAAATGCCGCCATAACTGCCGCTTTTGTGCGCAAGCCCGCAGCAGTGCGGCCCGGGCCGATCTGCTGTCACGGGTTACCTGGCCCGAGCTGGACGGAACTGAGGCTGTTCAGGCTATTAGTGCCGCCTTTCAGGCCGGAAACCTGAAACGGGCCTGTCTGCAGGTCGTCCATAGCGAAGCCAGCTGGCCAACGAGTGTCAGGGC
The DNA here is from genome assembly GCF_007641255.1 of Sporomusa termitida. NCBI lineage: Bacteria > Bacillati > Bacillota > Negativicutes > Selenomonadales > Sporomusaceae > Sporomusa > Sporomusa termitida. The sequence continues at coordinate 4,230,910 of NZ_CP036259.1, read as the reverse complement.
GGTGGAGGCTTTAGCACAGGCCAGCGATATTCCGGTCTGCGTCGCCAGTGCCATTGACACGGTGGAGCAGGCCCGGGAACTTGTCAGCCGGGGCGCAGAGCGTATTTGCATCGCTCTGGACGCGGCCACGCCGGCCATCTTTCACCAGGTGAAGGATGGCCACTGGCAGCGGCGCTGGGAGCTGTTGCACCAGGTGGCCGCAGAACTGCCCGGACGGGCCAGTACTCATCTCATCGTTGGTCTGGGCGAAACTGAGGAGGAAATGATAAAGACTATAGAACAATGTGTCAATAAAGGAATTGCGGTTGGCCTGTTTGCCTTTACGCCTGTACGGGGGACCGCCTGGGCGGAGCGGCGGCCGCCGGCCATCGGTCAATACCGGCGGGTGCAGATTGCTCATTTCCTGTTGCAATCAGGCTGCAGTCCGGACGTTTTCCGGTATCGGCAGGGGACTTTAACCGGAATTAACCTGCCGCTGGGAGAATTAAAGCAGCTGCTGAGCGCGGGGACGGCTTTTGAAACCAGCGGTTGTCCGGACTGCAACCGGCCGTATTACAACGAACGGCCGGGAGGGAGCATGTACAACTATCCCCGGCGGTTAAGCAGGACCGAGGCGGAGCAGGCCATGAAAGAGAGCGGCATTGTGGCTGGATTGGCCGGGGCGGCGAGGTGACGGGACGGTGAGATGGCGGGTTATTAACAGCGGGATTGGAACGGCAGCCCGGAATATGGCGGTGGATGAGGCTATCCTGCACGCCCATGCCAGCGGCGCTGTACCGCCGACAGTCCGGTTTTATGGCTGGCAGCCGGCCGCTATGAGCATCGGTTATTTTCAAAAAGCGGCCGCCGAAGTCGATTTAGAGAAATGCCGCCAGGCGGGAATCGATGTTGTCCGCAGGCTTACCGGCGGCCGGGCGGTTCTCCATGCGGCGGAACTAACCTACAGTGTGGTGGTGCGGGCCGACGCCCCGCAGATTCCGGCAACCATTACCGCCTCTTATCACTATTTTAGTGGCGGTTTGCTGGCCGGGCTGAGCGCGCTGGGCATCGATGCCGCGATGAGTATGCCCAAGGCTGCCTACAGTCAGGCCGGCACCAGGCGCCGGTCCGCCTCGGCGGCATGTTTCGATGCCCCCTCGCACTATGAGCTGACGGCCCGGGGGCGTAAGCTGGCAGGCAGCGCCCAGGTGCGTAAAGACGGGGTCATTCTGCAGCATGGCTCGATTTTGCTGGCGTTTCAGCCTGAGCAGGTTGCAGCTTTACTTAATCTTCCGTCACCGGAGGAGCAGCGTTCGGTGGCGGCAATGCTGGCCAAACGGGCCATATCGGTGCAGGAAATTCTGGGCCGGGAGGTGAGCTGGGAGTCGGTTCGCCGGACAATGAGCGCCGCTTTTGGTGCGGCGCTGGGGCTTGAACTGGAGCCCGGCCGGCTGAGTGAGCAGGAGCAGGCCACGGCTGCTGAACTTGTCAGGACAAAATACGGCTGTGACAGTTGGAATCTGTTGCGGTAGCTTCAAATACACAGGAGGGAATTGGCCCATGAACTATGATATCGCTGTTATTGGCGGCGGGCCGGGCGGATATGTGGCGGCGATCCGCGCCGCCCAACTGGGCGGCAAGGTACTTTTGGTGGAAAAAGAGTCTCTGGGCGGGGTATGCCTGAACCGGGGCTGCATACCCACCAAGACCTTATTAAAAAGTGCGGAAAAATGGGAAGACCTCAAGCGCAGCTCCGAGTTTGGCTTAACCGCAACGGGAATTGGTTTTGATTTCGGGGCAGTCATGGCCCGGAAAAATGCAGTGGTAGCCCAGCTCCGGGGCGGGATTGAGCAGCTGGTGCGCAGCCATGGGATCACCGTGGTGCAGGGTACTGCCATGCTGACAGGCCCCAGCCGGCTGGCGGTCAGCAACCCTGATACCGGCCGCAGGGAGAGTTATGAAGCCCGGCAGATCATTATCGCCACCGGCTCGCAGCCCGGCCCGGTGCCGGTGCCTGGCTGCGGGCTGCCGGCCGTGATTACCAGCGACGAACTGCTGGAACTGACCGAGATCCCGCCAAGCCTGCTGATCATTGGGGGCGGGGTTGTGGGCATTGAGTTTGCAACGCTTATGCGCTCTTTTGGCTGTGAAGTGACAATTGTGGAATTGCTGCCGGCTGTTTTGCCCGGTCTGGACAATGACCTGGTCAAGCGGCTGGGGATAATTTTGCGCAAACAGGGCATTAAAACCCTAGTTGGCGCCAGGGTAACGGCGATCGAGGCGGCGCCGGCCGGGGTGCTTGTTGCGGTTGATACCGGGAAAGGCAGGCAGCAATTGCCGGCCGGCAAGGTCCTGGTGGCCGCCGGCCGCCGGCCGGTGCTGGCGGATCTGGGGCTGGCAGCGGCCGGGGTTGTTTATGACCACGCGGGTATAACCGTTAATGCGCGCATGGAAACCAATGTCGCCGGTATCTATGCCATCGGCGATGTTACCGGCCGGAGCATGCTGGCCCATGTTGCCTCAGCCGAGGGCCTTGTGGCGGCGGAAAATGCGATGGGGGTCAGCTCGCTGATGGATTACCGTGCGGTTCCGGCCTGCATATTTACTACCCCGGAAATAGCGTCGGTAGGGTTGACCGAACAGGCGGCGCTGGCCGGCGGCGAGGCTTTTAAAATCAGCAAATTTAACTTTGCCGCTAACGGCAAAGCGGTATCGATGGCTGAACCGGATGGTCTGGTTAAAATCGTGGCTGCGGCCGGCACCGGCAAAATCCTGGGCATGCACATTCTTGGGGCCCATGCCAGTGATCTCATTATGGAGGGAGCGCTGGCCATCCGTAACAACCTGACCGCCCGGGACATTGCCCACACCATTCATCCCCATCCCACCTTGACCGAGGTCGTTATGGAGTGTGCCCACGGGATTGACGGCGATATGATTCATCAGCTTAAGCAGAAGCAGCGGCCGCCCCTGACATAACCCCCTATCATTGGTGAAAAAACGGACTCGTAAAACGAACTGGCAGGAATTTCTGCCTTAGTAGAGAAATAGCCATAACTGCTTATTTCATAATAAGCAGTTATGGCTATTTTCTTGCCTGATGTAACGGCAATATAAGATTCTGAGGATTTTTACCTTGACTGTTAGTGGCGGGACGGCGTGTAAATGAATCGTAAGTCCTATGGGCGTATTACCCCAAAAGTAGTATTTTAAATATAGTAACTTCTATTACGGAGAGGCCGGATTCAATTCATAGGCGAGGAGTGCTCATGTTAAGTACAGTACAGTCTATAGGAGCAACGATCTTGATGGCCGCGATCATCTGGTGCTTCTTGGTTCGCAAATGCCGCTGAGAAGGCAGCCGGTGGATCCTTGCAATACTTTTAGAAAGGTATGAGCCGATATGGCGAGTGTGGGCATAGATTTAGGAACAACCAATAGCCTGGTCGCTTACTGGCAAAATGGCGAAGCAGTGATAATCCCCAATGGTCTGGGGAAAAAGCTGACGCCATCAGTGATCAGCGTCGGTGATGAAGGCGAGATAGTGGTGGGTGAAATCGCCAGGGAACGGCTGCTTACCCATCCCCAGCTGTCGATTGCCGTGTTTAAACGGTTTATGGGGACAAACAAGACGTTTACACTGGGCCGGTATTCTTTTTTGCCGGAAGAATTAGCCGCTTTTGTTATCCGTTCATTAAAAGAAGATGCCGAGGTTTTTTTGAGACAAAGTATTGACGAAGCCATAGTCAGTGTTCCTGCGTACTTTAACGATGCCCAGCGGCAGGCAACTAAACGGGCTGGCGAACTGGCAGGCTTGAAGGTTGAGCGCCTTATCAATGAACCAACGGCTGCGGCAATTGCCTACGGGCTGCATCAGCGTGATTCTGAAACCCGGTTTTTAGTATTTGACCTTGGCGGAGGTACTTTTGATGTCTCGATTGTGGAGCTTTTTGAAAACGTACTGGAGGTCAAGGCGATTGCCGGCAATAATTATCTGGGGGGAGAAGATTTTACTCATTTATTAGTAAAGCAATTTATGAACGAGTGCCAGCTAGGCCGGGAACAGCTGGACGAAAAAACCTATGCGGCTATTTATAAACAGGCGGAGAAATGCAAACAGAGCCTGAGTCAGAGCAGTGCGGGCGCAATGGCTTGCCGCGTCGGGGAGCAAACAAGAACCTGGAGGATTGACAGGCCGGCGATGGCCTTATTGTCCAAGCCGCTGCTCAATCAATTGCGGCAGCCGGTTGAACAGGCGCTGAAAGACGCCGCAATGAAAGCGAGCGAGCTGAATGCGGTGATTTTAGTCGGCGGGGCTACAAGGATGCCTGTCATTCATAGTCTGGTCAGCCGTCTGTTCGGCCGGCTGCCTGACTGCAGGTTAAATCCCGATGAAGTAGTGGCAGCAGGCGCCGCTGTACAAGCGGCGATGAAGGACCGGAATCTCATGCTGCGGGAAGTCGTGTTAACTGATGTCTGCCCGTATACGCTGGGCATTGAAGTAGCCGTTGCTACGCCGGCAGGAGCATACGAACCCGGGTACTTTTCGCCAATTATTGAGCGCAATACGATTATACCGGTGAGCCGGGTAGAACGGTTCTATACGATAAGCGATAATCAGAAATTTTTAAATGTGGCAATATTTCAGGGGGAAAGCCGCCACACAAAAAATAATATAAAAATGGGACAGCTGCAGATTGAAGTCCCGCCGGCACCGGCCGGCAGCCAGGCCATTGATGTCCGGTATACATATGATATTAATGGCATCCTGGAGGTTGAGGTTTTGGCGGTGGAGACCGGCCTGAAGAAGAAAACAGTAATTGAGGAAAGGCCCGGCTCCATGGCAAAAGCAGAAATTGACAGGCGTCTGGCGGCGCTGAACAAAATCAAGGTGCATCCGCGTGACCGCCAGGAAAACCGGCTGCTTATCGCCCGGGCTGAACGGCTGTATGAAGAGTTGCGCGGGCAGTTGCGGGCAGAACTGGCCTTGGTGTTGCAGCGGTTTGAGTTTGTAATTAACGGGCAGAATGACCGGGAAGTTAGCAAAGCGGCCAAAGCCCTGCGCCAGTTTCTGGATGATCTGGAGGATAACAGATTTCTTTAACGCGCAGCCGTATTCTCAAGGAAGTTAATTTAATTGGCAAACAGGAGTTAAGGCATGGACTGTTGGACTATATTGGGGCTTAAACCGACTGCAGACCGTAAAGCCATTAAGAGTGCGTATGCCAGAATGCTGAAAGTATACCATCCCGAGTCTGATCCGACCGGTTTTCAGAAGCTGCGGGCGGCATACAAGCAGGCACTCCGGCAAGCTCAGTGGCATGATGAACCGCCGGCGGCTTTGGCAGGGCCAGCTGGTGAAGTGGTGGTGAGGCCGGGAGGTAGTATTGGCTGGGAAACAGCTGCAAGCGATATGAACCAGCCGCCGCTGGACCGTACTATTGCAGAATTCATGCAACAGGTGCGGCAGATTTTTGAGGACGACAAGCTGCGGGGCGAAGTGCAGGCATGGCAAAGCCTGCTGCAGGATGAGAACTACTGGCAGCTGGAAATCAGGCAGGCCATAAATTATAGGTTGCTCCACTATCTGCGGGAACATTATGCACGGCCACGCTATCATTTGCCTGATACAGTCTGGCAAGCGCTTGATGAGCACTTTTTTTTGAGCAGGCAGACCCGAGAGCTGTATGCAGCTTTTCCACAGCCATTTGTTGATTATATCGTTCACAGGATCACGCCAGCGGGGGCGGGGAGGAATAAAGGCGTAAGACTAAGCGCATACCCGCAATGGCTCCTGCCGTCCCTGCTGCTAGTAGTTCTGGCCGCAACTGCATTAAGAGTACTTTCCCAGCCGTTCCAGGTCCAGCTTGTACCGCTGGCAGCAGCCATGTTTATCGGGGGGCTGTTTTGGGGGGGAACCATTAACTTCAGACTGGCCAAATGGCTGGAAAGTCAAGGCGAATTCGACTCGGCTGCGCCATATTGCTCGTATTGTAACCGGCGGCACAACCGGCGTCTACCTGTCCTCTGGTTTTTTCGTGAGCGCAAAAACTGTGGCGAGTGCGGCCGAAACTTCCTGCAGCATGGTCTGGCTACTGAGGTTATAACCGGTGCTGTGTTCGGCCTGGCTGTTTTCTTTATCCCTGATGCATGGCTGCTGCTAAGGCTGCTGGCGGTATTTGTTATTATGCTGTTTATTGCTTTGCAGGAGGATTATTCTCCGGGTATGCCGGGCTGGCTGCTTATAGTACTGACCGGAAGCGGGAGTGTGGCTAATTATGCTGTAGGTACGCCTGGCTTGGCGGAGATGGCAATAGGGGCTATTCTGGGAGGGAGCAGTTTTTTTCTTATTACCCGGATTAGCAAAGGCTGGATTCATGCTGATTTTGCAAAATTGGTTGCCGCTGCGGGCCTTGTTTTAGGCTGGAAGCTGCTGTTGAGCGCGCTGGCATTATGGGTAACCGGTTTATTAGGTATTGGTTTAGTGGCGCTAAAGGCAGAGCAATGGCTGACGGTGGGCAAATATTTGCTGATTCAGATACATGCTGTTGCCGGGATTTCCATCCTGTTTTTTTTGTTGGTATGGATAGGGGCCTGGATAATTACGCTGGGAAAAGAGGGTCTGCAAGGCCGGTTTTACGTCTTTCCCAGTTCCGCGCTTTTATTAGTGGCGACATATATTGCCTTACTATATCAGAACCATATTTAACTTGGGTTCGGTAACATGGTTACCCGGGGAGGGAATAATGAAGCGGCAGATAAAGTTTTTTATGTTAATGCTGGCTTTCTGGATCTGTATCACCGCTTTGGTGCCGGCTGCTGCTGCGATTAGCAGCGAAGACGTGAAATGCATAAAGGTTAGTACCCCGGAGGGGGAAAAATTCGGCTACATGCTGCGAAGCAGCGGCAAATGGGTAATACCGCCCCGATTTACTGTCGCCGGGGACTTTCAGCCCAATGGCCTGGCCGTGGCCGGTAATGGTAAGCAGGTGGGACTGATTGATTTGCAGGGGCAGCCGGTCGGCCCGCAGGCGTTTCAGTCTATTGCCGGTTTCCGGGATGGTTTGGCTGTCGTCAAAGAGAACGGCAGATTTGGCCTTATGGATGAACAGGGGGAAGTTATCCTGGCCCCCAAATACGACAATGCCAATCTTGTTTTTAGTGAGCAGATGGCGGCCGTGAGCATAAACGGCAAGTTTGGTTATATTGACCGCAGCGGCCAACCGGTGATTATGCCGCAGTTCGACCAGGCTTTGCCTTTCAGCGAAGGTTTAGCCGCAGTAAAAGTGCAAGGCAAGTATGGTTTCATTGACAGGTCTGGCCGGTTTGCCATCGAGCCGCAGTATGAAACGGCAGGCTCATTTTCTGACGGGCTGGCTCAGGCCGCTGTGGCAGGCAAGACCGGTTATATTAATAAAACCGGGGCGGTAGTAATCCCGCTGCAGTTTCAAAGTGCCTTTCCCTTTCAGGAGGGACTGGCTGTTGTGGAGTGGAAGGGGAATTTCGGTTATATCGACAAAGCCGGCCAATGGGTAGTCGAACCCCGCTATGATCTTGCTTTCCCCCACCGGAATGGTCTGGCCCTGGTCAGCCTGAACGGCAAGCACGGGTTTATCGACAATAAGGGGCAGACGGTGATTGCCTGCGAGCTTGATCCTTACCCCCGCTGGGAGGGCCAGCTTATCAAAGCCAAGCTTGGTGAAAAAACCGGGTACCTGGACCCCGGCGGCCAATGGGTTGTCCAGTCGGCCGGCTTACCGGGTCCTGTGTCGGAGTACTGGCCGGAGCAGGGGATTATTGTCAGTAATGGCACCTATTATGACCGCCACGGCAGCAAGCTGCCGCATTATGCAAACTACCTGCAAGCGGCTTATGCCGAACTGGCAATAAAGAATTATGACGCTGCCATTGCCTGGTTTGAATCGGCTTTGACGATTAATCCGCAAGATGAGGCGGCTACCTGGGGCCGGGCTCTGGCCAAGGCCAAGCAGGAAACCTTCGGTCAATATCCCCCGGCCGCGCCGGCTGCGGCCAGGCGCAAAGTGCGGCTGGCAGGCGATGATGTTGTTTCCTTCCCGGTAATGACCGAAGCAGGGACCAGGGTGGGTTATCTGCGGCGGGATACAGGCCGGTGGGTTATTCCGCCCCGGTTTGATGAGGCCGGCAGCTTTCACGACGGGCTGGCCCGGATTAAGGAAAACGGCAAATACGGGTTTATCCGCCTGGATGGTTCCATTGCTGTTAAGCCTGACTATGACTGGGCCTGGTTTTACTTTAAGGAAGGGCTTACGTCAGTGCAGGCCCAGGGCAGTTATGGTTTCGTCGATACCCGGGGGCGGATCGTTGTTAAACCGCAGTTCGGTTCGGCGCTGTTATACAGCGAAGGCCTGGCCCATGTCGCTTACAACGGTAATTATGGCTACATCGACAAACAAGGTAAGTTTGTTATTTCTCCCCGCTATGAATACGCCGCCGATTTTGTCGACGGTCTGGCCGCCGTGGAGATAGACAGGAAATGGGGCTTTATCAATAAAGCCGGCCGCCTGGTTGTACCCTGCCTGTACGAAAATAGTCTGGCCAAGTTTGCCGAGGGCCTGGCCAATGTGAAGCTGAACGGCAAATACGGTTTTATTGACCGAACCGGCAACATGGTGATTGCCGCTCAATATGAGCAGGCCGATTCCTTTCACGACGGACAGGCTATTGTTAAGCAGGATGGCCTTTATGGGGTGATTAACCGCGAAGGCCGTTATGTGGTTCCCCCCCGGTATGACCTTATTGCCAAGTCTGCTAAAGGCCTGGCTAAGATAAAACGCCAGGACAGTTTTGGCTATATGGATAAAACCGGACAGGAGATTGTTCCGCCCCGGTTTGAACGGGTAGAATATTTTCCCGCGCAGGGGGTAATTGAAGTCTACGGCAACCGCCAGTGGGGGGTTATGAATACGAGCGGCGCCTGGGTTTACGGTCCTGTTGCCGTGAATGCGCCGGTTAATCATTATTGGCCGAAGCACAAGGTACTGGTCGTTCAGGGCTACTATTTCGGGCAAGAGACCCTGAAGCTGCTTGATCATTATGCCAACCATATGAAACAGGCTTACTGGCATTTGCAGCAGGGCGATAACCGGCCGGCAGTGGCAGCCTTTGGTGACGCCCTCAGAATAAATCCCGGCGATACTGCCGCCCTGTGGGGGCTCTGCCAGATCAGGGCCAAGGAAATCTACCGGCTCAGCAGCCAGGAGCAGTCTGCTGAGCAATAAACAGAACCAAAAATGATCTCCACCAAGCGGTGGAGATCATTTTTGAAGAGAAGCAGGGGGACGTTCATTTTGCTTCGCTAGCATATTCTGTTTATTGCCAAGCAAAATGGCAGGCCCCTGTACTTCTCCCTTGCAGCCCTATAGTTCTTTTAACAATAACTCACTCATTGCCAGCCGCGGCCTTGCTGCCGGCTGCTGATCAGGATAGCCGACCGGCAGCAGGGCCACCACATCATATCTGTCATCCAGTTCAAGCATTGTTTTAATCTTTTGACGGTCCAGGATGCCAATCCAGCAGCTGCCTAAGCCTAAGTCGAAGGCTGTAAGGGTCATATGATCAATCGCAATCGCCGCATTCAGCCAGGCATACGCCTTGGCCGTTTCCGGATCAAGAGGGTTTCGCTGCTTATACTCAAGGATTTTTTCCACATCAAGCGGATTGTCGCTAAAGGCGCCTGCGGCTTGCAGCTCGGTCCATCTTGCCAGGGCCGTCGACCATACCTGCGAGTCTGTGCAGCATACGATGATCACCGGGGCTTTCGTTACAAACGGCAGCGTATACTCTGCCAGCCTGGCTTTGGCTTCCGGGCTTTTAATAACCACATAGCGTGAAGGCTGCAGGTTGGACCCGGAGGGGGCCAGCCTTGCTGCCGCCAATATTGCTTTGATGTCGTCGTCAGACACCTGATCAGGCTTAAATTTCCGGATACTTCTCCTGTTGGCAATGGCAGCACTCAGTTCCATAATAAACACCTCTCCTGTTTTATTATTAGTTATGGACACCTCTGTCCCTGGGGGCAAAAAAGAAAAGGCCGGAAAGCAGAAGCGCTCTCCGGCCTTCAGTGGTTCTGATCAGCCGGTTTGGGGTTTATGTAGACAAGAAGGCTATATTTTACGCCGGCGGGTTAAGTTAATCCGAAAGGCATACATGTCACTCCGGTAGATGCTTTTCTCATATTCCAGCGGATTGCCGTCGTGATCGGTGACCAGACGTTTGGAAAGCAGTGCACAGCAAGGGTCGGCCGTCAGTCCTAAGAGTTTTTTCTCCCGGTCGGCCGGAATAATTGAGGCAATTGTTTGTTTGGCCTCCCAGAGGCTTATACCCAGTTTTGTTTCCAGGATATCATAAGTTGAAACATTATTTAAATCAAATTCCGCTAACTTTTGTCCAATCGCCAACGGATAATACTGGGTTTCCAGGACCACCGGGGTGTCATTGGCTAAGCGCAGCCTGATTGTTTCGTAGACATCTTTTACACCGAAAATCTTGGCTGCATCCTGGGGGGCGGTAACCATTCCCTGACTTAGCACCCGGATATTAGGATTCATTCCCATTTCATCAACAATCTCAAAAAAGGTGCTTAAGTTGCCCAGCCACTCCTCAATCGGCCTGACGGCAACAAATGTTCCCAGCCCTTGCCGTGATTCGAGGATACCTTCCTCAATTAAACTCCGGATGGCCCGGCGGATTGTGGCCCGGCTTACGGCAAATCTAGCCATAAGATCGTATTCGGCCGGGATCTTATCGGTAAAAGTCCCCTTTAAAATTTCGTTATGCAGGCAATTTCGCACTTGCAAATGCAGCGGCATAGAATTTTTTCGATCTAACACAGCCTGTACATCCTTCCTCAGGTGGAACCGGTCTCTCCTGTTATAAGAGCTTACGCCATATTTAATCAATTTGCTGTTCATTATACCATTATACGGATGTTCGGACAACCTGTTTTTTGCTTTTCTTGCTATAAATTATTTAATTTGCCAAAAGTCAGGAATCATTACCCTTAAGTCATTGACAACGTACAGTTTTATATGATATAAAATATATAACTTAATTGCGAGCAGGCTGATCAGAATAACTGAAGGCTAAGATCAATATCCCTGTGGGGAACTGAATCTTAGCCTTTTTATTTTATCAGTGTTATTTATGACTTATATTGTCCGTACATCATGATGACCATACGATAACTTATCTGCCGGTGTGACGGCAGAGCGGGAGAGGGTGTTTGTCTTCTCAAGTCGGTCGATTGATTACCGGACAACGGGGAACTTATCGCTGGGAGGTTAGAGTATGAATAAAGAAGTGGCAGGCGGACTCGATGCCGATGAATTGGCACGTCTCCACCGGGAGCACTTGTGGCTGCACCTTACAAATCACAGGCAGTTTGATCACCAGGAGCCGCCGATTATGGTCGAGGGCAATGGCTTTATCATTAAAGATGCCTTGGGCCGGGAATATGTGGATGGCTTGTCCGGCGGGGTTTGGGCTGTTAATGTCGGCTATGGCCGGGAAACCATGGTCAAGGCAATCAGCGAGCAATTACGGCGGCTGCCTTATTATGCCGGTTCACTGGCGACACCCCCTTATATTTTGCTGGCCCAGAAGCTGGCGGCCTTATTGCCTAGGCTGCCGAAAGTATATATTTCCAATAGCGGCTCCGAAGCTAACGAAAAGGCGTTTAAGATTGCCAGACAATATTTTCGCGAGCAATATCCCCGACGAGACAAATATAAGATTATTTACCGCAACCGGGATTATCACGGTACTACTTTGGCGGCGCTGGCCAGCAGCGGGCAGACAGAACGAAAACTGAAATTCGGGCCGTTGCCGGCCGGCTTTGTTGAAATCCCTCATGCTCTTTGTTACCGGTGCGAATTTGGCAAGCGTTATCCCGGCTGTAATATTGACTGTGCCCGGGCCCTCGAGACTGTCATACAAACAGAAGGTGAAGACTCGGTTGCTGCTGTTATTGTCGAGCCGATTACCGCCGGCGGCGGGATTATTCCGCCGGTTGCCGAGTATTATCCGCTTGTGCAGGAGATCTGCCGCCGCTATGAGGTGCTGCTGATTATGGATGAGGTGGTTACCGGCTTTGGCAGAACCGGCTTAATGTTTGGCCATCAGCACTATGGCGTTGATCCGGATATTATTACCATGGCCAAAGGTCTGGCAAGCGGTTATATGCCGATATCGGCCACAGTTGCGAGGAAAAGTATCTTTGACAGGTTTCTGGCTGAACCGGAGGATACAAGCGGCTACTTCCGGGATATCAGCACCTTTGGCGGCTGTACCGGCTGCTCGGCGGCGGCGCTGGAGAATATCAGGATCATTGAGGAGGAGCGACTGGCGGAGCAGAGTGCGGCCATGGGTACATATTTAATGGCGAGCCTGCAAGAGCTGGCCGGGCTGCCGGTTGTCGGCGAGGTTAGGGGCAAAGGGTTATTAGTGGGCATTGAATTAGTGGCCGACAAAAAATCCCAGAGCCCGCTGCCTGAGAAATATCTGGCCCAGGTGGTGGCGGCCGCTAAAGCAGAAGGGGTTATTATCGGCAGAATGGTGCGCAGTGTCCCTGAGCTTAATAATGTCTTATATACGGCGCCGCCGCTGATTATCGACAAAGCGGGTATTGATAAAATTACCGCTGCCCTGCGGGGAGCACTGGGCAAGCTGCGGGTTTAGCCCTGCGGCAGAGGGAGTGAGGTTATATGAAAGTAAGGCCGGGACAGGAGGAATGGCATGATCAGGGTTGAGGTTGGGAGTGTATGCCGCACTGCCGGCAGGCATATTACCACAGAGCGCTTATTGACGTTCAGCACAGTCGGTATCGTGCTGTTGCTGTGGTTTATAGTTACCGAGTTAAAGCTTGTGTCAGACATTCTGGTGCCTTCGCCGCACAAAGTTATGAACAGCTTTCTGGAAATTGCCAGGAACGGTTATAAAGAAAATGGCCTGCTCACACACCTGGGGGACAGCATGCTCCGCCTTATCGCTTCATTCTTGCTGGTGGTCATTACGGCTATTCCGCTGGGGTTAGCCAGCGGCTACAATTCAAAAATCCGCGCTATTGTGGATCCGCTGATTGAATTTTACCGGCCGCTGCCGCCGCTGGCCTATTATACCCTGCTGGTGTTATGGATGGGGATAGAGAATTCATCCAAGATTGCGTTGTTATATCTGGCAGGCTTTGCCCCTGTTTATATTGCCTGTGTAGCGGGGGTACTGAAGATCAGAAATGACTATATTGATGGCGCTTATACACTGGGGGCCAACAGCAGGCAGGTCTTCCTGCATGTGATTTTTCCGGCCTGCCTGCCTGATATATTTGTCGGTTTACGGACCGCAATTGGTGTTGCTTATACAACTTTAGTTGCGGCCGAGATGGTTGCGGCTGTGACCGGTATCGGCTGGATGGTACTTGATGCCAGTAAATTTCTAAGAAGCGATATTATTTTTCTCGGCATTATTATTATGGGCATAACCGGTATTATGATTGACAGGATAATAAGGTTTGCCGAGCAAAGGATCGTACCTTGGAAAGGAAAAGAATAAACAGAAAAGGGAGAGGTTGTTAATGAGAAAAAAATGGAAAAAATTGTTGGTGGCAGGCGGGCTGATACTGGCTGTGGCCCTGCAATTGACCGGCTGCGGCCAGAGCAACCAGGCTGGTACACCGGCGAAGCCGGAAGTGGTCACTATTGGTTTTCAGGATATACCCAATGACGAAATCGTAGCCAAGGTGAAAGGTTTTTATGAGAGTGAGCTGGGAGTAAAGGTTAATTTCAAAAAATTTGATTCCGGCCGGGATGTCAACAACGCCTTTGCCTCAAACAGTATTGATATTGGGTTAATGGGGAGTACGCCCGCTGCTGTCGGCATCTCCCAGGGGCTTGGCTATGAGGTTTTCTGGATTCATGATGTTATCGGGGCGGCCGAGTCGCTGGCGGTAAAGAACACTGCCAATATTAATTCAGTTCAGGACCTGAAAGGTAAAAAAGTGGCGGTGCCGTTTAGCTCCACGGCTCACTACAGCCTGCTGAATGCCCTGAAGGTGGAGGGTGTCAATCAGGCTGAAGTTAAGATATTGGATATGCAGCCGCCTGATATTTTTGCGGCCTGGCAGCGTGGCGATATTGACGCCGCTTATGTCTGGAATCCTGTTTTAGGCAAATTGCTGGCCGATGGCAAGGTGATCACCGACAGTGGCAAATTAGCGGAGAAAGGCATAATAACGGCCGATCTTGGGGTTGTCAGCAAAGAATTTGCCCGGAAATATCCGGAGGTTGTCGCTCAATATATAAAAGTCCAGCAAAAAGCCCATGACCTTTACAAAAACAATCCTGATGAGGCGGCCGCAGCTTTGGCGCAAGGACTGAATATTGATAAAGCCGAGGCGTTAAAGCAGACCAGGGAACTGATTTGGCTGTCCGGCCGGGAGCAGGTGGCTGACAAATACTTTGGCTCAAGCACCAATAAGGGTAATCTGGCTAAAGTATTAAAGGCTACCGCCGACTTCCTGGTTGAGCAAAAAGCAATCGAAACCGCCCCGGACCTGGAGGCTTTTGAGAAAGCCGTTAACCCCCAATATATTGAAACTACGTTAAAGTAAATGTAAGCAGGAGGCTGCAGTATGGTGTTAAGTGAGCCCGGGTGGGCTGAGGAGCAGGCTGATGCGGTGGTGGTCCTGAAGAATGTGTCGTTGACTTATCAGGCGGACTCTGACATATATGCATTGGCAAACATTGATCTTAGCCTGCACGAAGGCGAGTTTGTCTGCCTGCTGGGACCTTCGGGCTGCGGAAAAAGCACTTTGTTAAAAATTGTTGCCGGTTTTATCAGCCCGTCGGCCGGCCAGGCTGTTATGGACGGGGCAGCAATCCAAGGGGCCGACTGGCATCGGGGGGTTGTGTTTCAGCAGCCGCCCCTGTATCCCTGGCTGACCACCCGGGATAATGTCCGGTTTGGGCTAAGAATGCGCAATATCCCTGAAAGTGAGAGCCGGCAGCTTACCGAAGAATATCTGCGGAAAGTGGGTTTGGAGGAGTTCGGTAATCATAAGCCGTACGAATTATCGGGCGGTATGAAACAACGGGTAGCTATTGCCCGGTCATTGGTTAATAAACCCCGCGTACTGTTGATGGATGAGCCTTTCGGGGCCCTGGACGCCCTGACCCGCGAGCAGATGCAAAGCCTGTTGCGCAACATATGGTGGGAATCGAAATGCACGATTTTATTTATTACCCATGATGTGGATGAAGCGCTGGCCCTGGGAACCAGGGTGCTGGTTATGTCCAAGCGGCCGGGGCGCATTGTGAAAGAATTTAAAACCTCCTTCACTTATGCAATCTCCGGGGAGAATTCTAACCGGGTACGCTATACAGCGCAATTTTTACAGGCGCGCGAAGAAATCCTCGAATTGATTAACCGGCAGGAGATTAGCTATATTATATAACCTTAGCACGACATTAGCGCATCTGGTGTAAGAGCTGGAGCTGAGAGGCGTATTCTTAATCGGCAGCTAATTTCTACTCGCAACGGCGCAAAAGGCCGGCAAGCATAAGAATGCTCGCCGGCTTCACCTTTGGGAGAAGGCCGGGATGCCCAATCAATATTGAAATATCAACCATAAATGATGCTGATTGCAGGTTTTACGAGAATCAAAAGGAATAGTTAACAGACTGGTTAATTCGGTGAATATAGTAATATTTCCTTTTTAGTACAATTATACCTGTGAGGAATACTTATCAGTAAAATAATGGTTGACAATCATTGTCGCGTATTTATATAATAATAAAAACAATACAAATAGCCAAATTTTTATTATTAATGACAATTTTATACAGAACGTTATAAGTGTCAGCAGCATTCACTGCTGAACGATGAGAGGAAAACGGGTGAAAATCCCGTGCTGTCCCGCAGCTGTAAATAGGGAGCCTGCTTCGAAGATCGTCACTGGAGAAACTCTGGGAAGACGGAAGCAAGGTTATGATCTATGAGCCAGAAAGCCTGCTTATAATAAGATTCATTGTTGACTTACGCGTGATAAGGAAATGGATGTGTGCGTGTGTGCCAATCAGCGCTCTTGTCTGATTTTCTGCATATGACCGCAGTACGACTGCCTGGGCAGTTGTTTAATCCGGCTAGAATCCTTTTCTTCTCGTTAAGAAAATGATTCTAGCCGGATTTTTGTTGAACAGAGAGGAGAAGGTGCCTTGAAGAGAAAAGAGCTTTTGCATCGTTTGGCGCAGATGCTTATTACGCTTTTCGGTGTGAGCCTGCTGACGTTTTCTCTGATGTATCTGTCGCCGGGGGACCCGGTGGAGATGTTGCTGGAGGTAGGCGATACCATTGTTTCGGAGGAAACGATTGCCGAAACGCGGGCGCAGCTGGGCCTGGACCAGCCGTTTCATGTGCAGTACCTTCGCTGGCTTACCGGTGTTTTGCAGGGGGATATGGGCATGGCGTATTCGGCGAAGATGCCGGTAGCCGACCGTCTCTGGCAGTGTCTGCCGGGCACTATAGTGCTCGCCGCCGCGTCGATTGTCATGATGCTGCTGATCTCGGTGCCGTGCGGGATACTGGCGGCGGTGTATCGAAACCGCGCTGTTGATTATCTAATTCGCGGCATTACGTTTTTAGGTGTATCCATGCCGAGCTTCTGGGTAGGGCTTATTCTGCTGTATGTTTTTGGGCTGAAGCTGGGTTTGTTCCCGATAGCGGGCGGCGTGGTGTCGTTTGACCGGATGGTGCTGCCGGCGCTGACGCTGGCTATTGCGATGTCGGCTAAATATACGCGGCAGGTGCGTACGGCAATTTTGGAG
Organism: Sporomusa termitida; assembly: GCF_007641255.1. Lineage (NCBI taxonomy): Bacteria > Bacillati > Bacillota > Negativicutes > Selenomonadales > Sporomusaceae > Sporomusa > Sporomusa termitida. The sequence goes on along the minus strand of NZ_CP036259.1, from coordinate 4,214,075 downwards.
GAACTGGGACAGGATTATATCATTGGCGCCCGGATGCGGGGCTTGCCCATGCAGAAGATTCTCTGGCGGCATGTGCTGCCAAATGCGTGTTTGCCGCTGATCACGCTCTTGGGTTTGTCGATCGGCTGGCTGCTAGGCGGCGCGGCTGTTATTGAGATGGTCTTTTCCTGGCCCGGTCTTGGCAAAATGGCGGTGCAGGCCATTGCGATGCGTGATTATCCGCTGGTGCAGGGGGTTGTCCTCTGGATTGCCGTTTTATATATGGCAATAAATCTGTTAGTCGATATTTCCTATACCTATCTTGATCCGCGGCTGAAGAAAGGAGGAGGCTGAGTGGCGTTTTGGACAAAGGACAAGTTTTTGTTTGGGCTGTACACGTTTTTTGTCCTTGTGGTTGTCGGCTTTGCGCTCTTTGCGCCCTGGCTGGCTCCTTATGATCCGTATGACGCGGTAATGCGGCAGTCGCTGCAGGCGCCGTCGGCGGAGCACATATTCGGCACGGACAAGCTGGGGCGGGACTGTTTTTCGCGTATTCTTTACGGGATGCGCACCTCGTTGATCATGACGATGATGGTGGTTTCTATTATTACGGTAGGAGGAACTTTTATCGGCGTGGTGGCCGGCTATTCGGGCGGCAAAGTGGATACTGTGCTCATGCGCATTGTGGACATGATGCTGGCTTTTCCGGGGATCGTGCTGGCTATTGCCATTGCCGGTATGCTGGGCGGCAATATCGTAAATGCAATTTTGGCGCTGGCGGCGGTGAACTGGACCAAGTACGCGCGTTTGGGGCGCAGCCTTACGCTGAAGCTGCGCGAGCGTGATTTTATCGCAGCGGCCGTAACCAATGGGACAAGGCCGCTGCATCTTTTATGGCGTCATATTCTGCCCAATATTCTGCCGATCATTGTTATAACGGCCGCCATGGACATCGGTGTGATGATTATGGAATTGGCAGGCTTGTCGTTTTTGGGCTTTGGCGCGCAGCCGCCGACACCGGAATGGGGACTTATGCTCAATGAGGGAAGACAGCATATCCAAACGGCTCCCTGGCTGATGCTGTATCCGGGAGCGGCCATACTGATTGTTGTAGCGATTTTCAACCTATGGGGAGACAGCCTGCGCGATATTATGGACCCACAGCGGACAAACTGAATAAACATATGGAAGGGATGAGGTTATGAAGAGACTGGGAAGATTTACCTGCCTGCTGCTGCTGATTTGTATGGCAGCGACTCTTATAGCGGGCTGCGGCGGCAGCGGTACAAAGGAAGCTGACCCAACGACGCTGAGAATTGGTGTAACAAATTTTGCGGATTCACTGGAACCAACGGAGAATTATTTTGGCTGGGTCGTTATGCGTTATGGCCTGGGGGAAAGTCTTGCAAAATTTGATGAAAAGATGAATGTGCAGCCGTGGCTGGCTGAAAGCTGGCAGATTAGTGCCGACCACATGAGCTGGACCTTTAAAATCAGAGACGGAGTGAAGTTCTCCAACGGCAAGCCGTTAGACGCGGCCGCTGTTAAGGCCTCGCTGGAAAGAGCCTTTGCGAAAAATAAACGGTCGGTAACATTTTTTAAGTATAAGGAAATGAAGGCTGACGGTCAAACGCTTACGATCCTGACGGAAAAGCCGGAGCCGAATATGCCGGGCTTTTTGGCCGATCCGCTCTTTTTGATTGTAGATGTATCGGCTGAACCGGAACGCAACTTCGCCAAGGAAGGTCCGATTGGCACCGGTCCCTATATGTGCAAGTCTTTCGTCAAGGATAAAGCGGTTATGGTGAAAAATTCGCATTACTGGGACGGCGAAGTGCCTTATGAAACAGTTGAAATTCCGTCTATAGACGATCCGAATACCCGGGCAATGGCTCTGCAGTCCGGCGAGGTGGACATGGCGGTCAATATTGCAGCCGGTGATATTAGCCTCTTTAACGACAAGGAAAAGTTCCATATCGACAGAATTCCCTCACTGCGCACCGTCCTGGCGCGAATTAACCAAAAAGGCGTTTTAGGCGATCAGAAGGTTCGCGCGGCATTCATCAGCGCCTGCGACAGAAAGGTATATAATGAAGTTATTTTGAAAGGAACCTTTATTGAGGGCAAGGCTCCTGTACCTCCATCGATGGATTACGGCTTCGATCAGCTTACGGATCCCAACAGCTATAATATTGACCGCGCCAAACAGCTATTGGCGGAAGCCGGCTGGAAGGACGCCGACGGTGACGGTATACTGGAAAAGGACGGCAAGAAGCTGACGGTGGATTTTGTTGTGTATAACAGCCGCGCGGAACTGCCGATCTACGCCGAGGCGGCGCAATCAGATGCGAAAAAAGTGGGCTTTGATGTAAAAATCAAGACGGTGGACTATAATCTGATTGATAAGATGGGGATTAACGGCGAGTATGACTTGCTAATTTCGAATATTACGACGGCCAATACCGGCGATCCGGAAATCTTCCTGAACTGGTACTGGCGGACCAACAAGAACGGCGATAATCCGCAGAACGGCTCCGGCTACAGCAATCCTGCACTGGATGCGAAGTTTGCGGAACTGTCCGCAGAGTTTGAACATCAAAAGCGCCGTCAGCTCATCATCGATATTCAGCAGATCATTATGAACGATGGCGCGGCTCTGTTCCTGGGCTATCCGGAAACCAACATCATCAGCTCGGTTTCGCTTGAAGGGGCGCGGATGTATCCGTCCGATTATTACTGGCTGACCAATAAGATTAAACCGGCGAAAAAATAATGTTGCACGAAGGGGAATTGGAATGTTGCTAGAGGTATCAGAACTTTCGGTATCCTATGCGGAACGTGCAATCGTCCGGGATGTGAATTTATCGCTTGCTGAGGGGGAAGTCCTGGCGATTGTCGGCGAAAGCGGCAGCGGCAAGACAACGGTTATCCGCGCAATCATGGGCTGCCTGCCGCATGAGGGCCGTGTAAGCGGCGGGAGGATCCTCTTTGAAGGTAAAAATCTATTGGAAAATACGCCTGACGAGTGGAGTCGCCTCTGCGGAACCAAGGCCGCCATGGTTTTTCAGGACAGCGGGAGCATGCTGGATCCCATCCGGCGTATCGGCAGCCAATTTATTGAGTATATCTGCGAGCACTCGCCGATGACGAAAAGAGAAGCCGCCAGGGCGGCAGAGGATATGCTGAGGAAAATGCACTTGCCCAATCCGGAAAATATTATGAAAGGCTACCCGTTTGAACTGAGCGGCGGCATGCGCCAGCGCGTCGGCGTGGCCATGGCCATGTTTTTTACACCGCGCCTGCTGCTGGCGGATGAGCCGACTTCGGCCCTGGATGTGACAACGCAGGCGCAAGTGGTAAAAGAAATGATGGAAATCTGCCAGAAGGATAAAACGGCAATCATCATTGTTACCCATAATATCGGTGTAGCCGCCTATATGTCGGATAAGCTGGTCGTCATGCAAGAAGGCCGGATCGTAGAGTCCGGCGAAACGGATGATATTATTGCCCGGCCGCAGTCGGCGTATACGAAAGAACTGTTAGATGCGGTGCCGCAGGTCGGAGGGGAAAGATATGTTGGCTGAAAAGGAAGCGATCCTGACAATCGAGCATATCGTAAAACGCTTCCCGGCAGCTGGCGGGCGCATGCTGACAGCCTGCAATGATGTGTCGCTGTCGCTTTACCGGGGCGAAACACTTGGCGTTGTTGGCGAGAGCGGCTGCGGTAAAAGCACGCTTGTAAAACTTATTATGCAGCTCTATGCGCCGACGAGCGGGGCTATTTGCTATCGGGGCGAGGATCTCACGCGACTTAAGGGCGAGCGTATGCGGCAGAGCCGTCGGCATGTGCAGATGGTATTTCAGGACCCGGCGCAGGCTTTCAATCCGAAAATGAAGATAAAGGATATCCTTTGCGAGCCGTTGCGCAATTTCAAGCTGATAAAAGACAGTGAGGCGGGGGAAAAGGCCGAAGCGCTTTTGCGCATGGTTGAATTACCGGAGCAATTTGCTGACCGTTATCCCGGCAATATGAGCGGCGGGCAGCGCCAGCGCGTTGGCATTGCCCGGGCGCTGGCGCTCGGCCCCGACATTCTCGTTTGCGATGAGGCGACCAGTGCGCTGGATGTGTCTGTGCAGAAAAAAATTGTGGAGCTTCTGGTCAGAATACAACAGGAAAAAAATCTGTCCATGATCTTTATCTGTCATGATTTGGCCCTGATATCGCAGATTAGCCATCGCATCGCCGTGATGTATCTCGGCAATATCGTGGAGGTGCTGGCGGGCAGCGAGCTGAATAAGGCGCAGCACCCTTATACAAAGGCGTTGTTGCAGTCCGTTTTTCCGGTGAAGAAAAAGGGCGGGACAGCGGTGCGAACGCTGGCCGGAGAGATCCCCAGCCCTCTCGACTTGCCGCCAGGTTGTCCATTTCAAACCAGATGTCCGGAGAGCAGGGAAATATGCAGTCAGGAAAAGCCGGCTCTTGAGGAGATTGCGCCTGGACACAGTGCTGCCTGTCATTTATTGAAGGCGCAGCAACCCTCAGGCCGCCCAGCTTAAAAGACCCCAAAAGTCAGATTAAACTGCAGCAGGCAGTTTTCAGGGAATGAGTTCTGTAATTTACAGGTCTCATTCCCTTTTTAGTACCGCCGGCCGGTAATATTCTTCTTTTGGCTGTGCCGTTATTTTTGCCTGCGCGCTATTGACAGTAGCACGATTTTAGGGGATAATAACAACATACCGACTGGTAGGTATGTAAAGATGCATACTTTGTGAAAGGCGACGATAAGATGACCAAGGAGAGCATTATTATTGCAGCAATACGCCTGTTTTTACGGCATGGCTACAAATCGGTTTCGCTGATAGATGTTGCTAATGAGCTTGGTATTACCAAAGGCGGGATCTATCACTATTTCGCCAGCAAGGAGGATTTGCTGCGCACTGCGCTTACATTTTTCTTTGAACGGTTTGAAGCAAAATATACGGATTTGCTCAGTGACCAAAAAAGCATTCAGGAGATTTTGCAGTCGCTCATGGTTGACGATGCGTTTGAGGAATATTCCAGGGAGCTGTTTGGGCTGGACCGGGAGATCTGTGTCGATCACGTTCATTTTGTGATTGATATTATGCAGCTGTTTCCTGATATTCAGGAAAGGATTCAGCGAATTCAGCTGTGGATTTGCGAGGCGTTGGCCAGACGGATTCAGACAGCGGTGGACAACGGCGAACTTAAGAGTAGTCTTGACAGTTATGCCTTGGCAGCTACTATTTTGGCAACAGTTAACGGCCAGAAGTCATTGGGAAGCCAATTTAGACACCCGGAACTGCGTCAGCGAATGATGAACAATATGTGGTCGTTGATGAATACTAGCCCTAATCCAGTGAATACTGTTTTAGAGCTGTCAAGGTACTAGCGCCTGCCAAGCGCTACTATTTTTGAACTTGACATACCGACTGGTAGGTATGTCAAATGTTGCTAATTGAAATGGAGGATTGTCTGAATGAATAGATTGAAAGCTAAGCACTGGATTATTCCCCTGATTTTAGTAGTGGGAATTACCCTGGCTATAGGTACAGGTGTATTTGCCAATAAACAACAAGCCAATACCACCGAGAATGTGCTGAGTGTAAAAGTTGCTCAGACCGAATACACTGAGGTTATTCCCAGCCTGACTTTGAATGGTACACTGGAGGGGCAGACCTCAGCCACGGTGAGCGCTAAAATTTCCGGGCGGATTGAAGAGGTGCTTGTCCAGGAAGGACAGCAGGTCAAAGCCGGTGAGCCGCTGGTCAGGATGGAGTCAGTTGAACTGGCTAACTCTGCCCGCCAGGCCGGTGATGCTGTGCGAAAAGCCCAGGTTGGCTATGAACTGGCATTAAACGACTTTAACCGTTATCAGATGCTGTTCGATAAAGGGGCTGTTTCCGAGCAACAGCTGGATAATGCCCGGGCCAAACTGAAAACCGCTGAGGCTGATTTATCAAGTGCTGCTTCCAACCAGAGCAGCGCTCAGCAACAATACAGTTATGGCGTAATTACTTCACCGGTTGACGGTGTGATTGCGAATAAAACAGCCACTATTGGCCAGGTGGTTTCACCTGGGGCGGCATTGATGGTGGTACAGGACATTAATCAGGTATACGCCGTAATCAATGTTGAACAAAAAGATCTGGGCCGCATTAAAATCGGACAGAACGCCAATATCACTGTCGATGCCTATGCCGGCCAGGTATTCCCGGGGGTAGTCGAGGTTATGAATCCGGAAGCAGGCGCGGCCAGCCGGATGTTCCGCACCAAGATTAAAGTAGATAATACCGGCGGTGAGCTGAAACCAGGCATGTTTGCCAATATACAGCTGACAACAGGCGATAGTGTCCAGGTACTTACTGTACCGCAAGCCGCAGTTGTGCAAAAACAAGGCTTATATTATGTTTTCGTTGTCGAAAACGATAAAGCCGTCCGCCGTCAGATTGAGATTGGTGACGTTAGTGGCAGCACAATTACCGTCACAGACGGTCTGCAGCCTGAAACGCAAGTGATTATCAGCAGTGTCAACCGCCTTAAAGACGGAGATACTGTGAGAGTAACGCAATAGAGTAGGGGAGAGGTCATGAAACTTACTGAGATTAGTATTAAGCGTCCGGTATTTTCCACCGTAATAATTTTGGCGCTGGTAGTTTTAGGCTTGGTTAGTTATATGTCCTTAAATGTGGATCAATACCCCAGCATTGAATTGCCAGTCGTCGCCATTACCGTGCAGTACCCCGGCGCTTCACCGGAACAGGTAGAATCAAAGGTGACGAAAAAGGTTGAAGAAGCCGTTAATGTGGTGGCAGGTGTGGAACATATCACCTCAACGGCCAGCGAAGGTTTGTCAACAACTGTTATTCAGTTTACCATGGAAACCAATGCCGATACGGCCGCACAGGATGTGCGCGATAAGGTCGGCAGCATCCAGGCCTTGCTGCCGCAGGATGCCAAAGCACCTACCATTATCCGCTTTGACCCTGATGATACACCCATTATGACGATTGCCCTGACCGGCGATCTCAATCAGCGGGAACTGACGGTGTTTGCCGAAGATACGCTGACAGACCGGTTAAAAGCAATTAACGGGGTAGCCTCGGTTGATGTTCAGGGGGGCCTGGACCGGGAAATCCAAATCCGTCTGGACAGCAACCAGATGGCAGCCTATGGCCTGACTGTGCCGGAGGTTATCAATGGTCTGAGCAATGAGAATATTGAGTCTCCCGGCGGTAAAGTCACCGACGGTCAGCGGGAAACAGATCTGCGGGCCGTAGGCAGTATTACGTCAACCGACCAGTTTCTGAATATTCCTGTCGGCCAGCGGGACGGTGTCCAGCTGTATGTGAAAAATATCGCTACAATTAAAGACACCACGGCTGATGTCACCTCGATTACCAAGCTGGACGGCAAGCCGGCGCTTGGTCTGGAGATCATGAAGCAATCAGGCAGCAACACAATCAATGTTGTCGATAATGTCAATAAGCAGCTGGCAAGCATTCAAAGCGAGCTGCCGCCGGGGGTGGAGCTGGTTGTCGTGCGCGACAATTCCGTACACATCCATGAATCGGTGGAGGACGTCCAGTTTAATCTGGTTGTTGGCGGTTTGCTGGCAGTAGCGATTGTATTTTTGTTTCTGGGCAACTGGCGGAGTACCATTATTGCCGGCCTTGCCATTCCTGTATCTGTTATTACTTCCTTTCTGGCGATGAAGGTTATGGGCTTTACCCTCAACACCATGTCGCTGCTGGCCCTGTCCTTGGCAGTCGGTCTGCTGATTGACGACGCGATTGTTGTTATTGAAAACATTGTGCGCCATCTGGAGATGGGCAAGGATAAGGTAAGCGCCGCATTTGACGGGACCTCCGAGATTGGCCTTGCCGTTATGGCCACGACGTTTACGCTGGTAGCCGTGTTCGTGCCTGTCGGCATGATGAGCGGAATGGTCGGCCAGTTCTTTAAAGAGTTTGGTATAACCGTAGCGGCCAGCGTACTGGTTTCCCTGTTTGTGGCCATTACCTTAACCCCGATGTTATCTGCCAAATATCTGGACCATGCCGAGATTAAAGGCACTACCAAGTTAAGTAAGGCCTGGCTTACCTGGAGTAACTGGTTTGATAAGATAACCGCAAAATACGGTGAATTCTTACAGCTGGCTTTGGGTCATCGCCGTAAGGTTATGCTCTTGGCGGTTGGGCTGTTTGTCGGCAGCCTGGCGCTTATGCCGCTGCTCGGCTCCACGTTTGTACCTGAGGCCGATAACGGGGAAATCACGGTGACGGCGGTTGTCGACCCCGGCATGAGTGTGCTGGCGGTCAGCGAAATGGCTGATGCCATGGCCCAAACAATCCGTGAGGTACCTGAGGCTAAAATGACCTATAGTGTAACTAAAACCAATAATATTAATATTTTAGTGCAGCTGTCGGCGAAAAATGAGCGCAGTGTGAGTGATAATGAGATTATCGCCGATCTCCGGCAAAAATTCAGTGTGATCCCCGGCGCTGAAATCAGTGTGTCGAAACAATCGGGCATGTCAAGCGGCAAGCCTGTATCGATTGTGATTCAGGGGCAATCGCTGGATATTTTAGCCGATATTGCCGAGCAGGTGCAGCAAATTATCGCCAGCGTGCCGGGTACTGTTGAGGTAACCTCCAGCTATGAAGCCGGCAACCCTGACGCCCAAATTGTGGTCAACCGGGACCGGGCTTCTGACCTTGGCATCTCGGCGGCCAACATTGCCGATACGCTGCAGACCATGTTTAACGGTAAAATTGTGACAGACTTTAAAGAAGGGGATGACGCTTATGATGTAAGGGTCATTCTGGATCCGGAAGCCCGCCGCAGTTTAGCGGACGTCAACAAGGTATATCTGTCGAGCACGGCCCGGGCCAACGGGCAGGCCGTGATGGTGCCGCTGTCGCAGGTAACCGACACCGTGTACGCCACAAGCCCGGCGCAGATTAAGCGTTATGACAACCAGCAGCAGATTACAATCTCTGCTAACCTAAGCGGCACGACGCTGGGCGACTTTAACACCGAGTTTAATAAGCGGGTCACGGCAGTAACTATGCCGGAAGGCTATAAATTTGTGACCACCGGTCAGACCCAGTCCATGAATGATGCCTTTTCCGGCATGATTATGGCGCTGGCGATGGCGGTCCTGTTTATCTTCTTCGTGCTGGCTGCCCAGTTTGAGAGCTATATCGATCCCTTTGCGATTATGCTGGCTTTACCGCTGGCGATCATCGGGGCGATCGTTGGTCTCCTGATTATGGGCAGTGAACTGAGTATTATGTCTCTGATTGGGATCATTATGCTCATGGGTCTGGTAACGAAGAATGCCATTTTGCTCATCGACTTTGCCAAACAGCGCCGGGCTGCCGGGATAGAACGCAACCAGGCCCTGGTAGAGGCGGCGGTGCAGCGGATGCGGCCGATTATCATGACTACAGCGGCCATGATTGTCGGGATGATGCCATTAGCCCTGGGCATCGGACCGGGGGCTGAAGCCCGGGCGCCGATGGCCCATGCAATCATCGGCGGTCTGATCACCTCAACCATCCTTACCTTGGTGGTTGTGCCTGTTGTCTATACACTGTTTGATGATATGCAAAACGGCAGATTCAATATTAAACGAATTTTTCGCAAGGGCTAGTAACAGGACAGCCTGGTACGCAGGCCGGTATCGTTTTTAACGGTACCGGCCTGCGTTTTTTCAGTAATATTTAACGGTAAACCTTTCCGTTGGCGGCATTCGCCGGTATAATGAAGATGGAGCAGGAAAAACGCCAGGCAACAGGGATTGTAGGTCAAGCTATATCAGGTATTGGAGCGAAGCAGATTGAGCAAATACTGTTTGAAGTAAAATATAATTATACCCGGGCCGGCTGCCAGACGGCGGGGGATTAGCAGAACCACTCTCTGGCGGAAACTCCGGTCTGGTAAAAAGTAAACGAAACAGAAGAATGAAACAAAATGTTTTGATGCACTATTTGTTTTAAAATACCGCGACCTATTGCGGTCTGGGCTATCATAGCGGTGATGGCTGCAGGCATTATCCCGGACAGGAGGGCCGGCACCTGCCTGGCATGAATTTTTTTAATATTATAAATTGACGTTGCTATTTAAATTAAAGCCGGAGGCGAAGTTGTGAATAAGTTCAAAGCGATTATTATGAAACCCCAGGATAATGTTGCCACCGTAATTGAGGATATTGCTGCCGGGTGTGATATTGAGATCAATATTGAAGGTAACAGCATTGACCTGCAGGTGATCGACAACATCCCGTTTGGGCATAAGGTAGCGATCAGAGATATTGCCAAGGATGACAGGATCATCAAATATGGGGAGGTAATCGGGGTGGCAACGGCGCCGATTGCTGCCGGCCGGCATATCCATGTGCATAATCTGGGCGGCTGCCGGGGCCGCGGTGATTTAGAGAATGGAACACAGGAGTGATAATAAGATGAATTTTATGGGCTATCGCCGTCCGGACGGCACGGCCGGCATCCGCAATCATGTACTGGTATTGCCGACCGTAAACTGTGCCAACCAGGTGGCCAGAGGGATTGCAACAAATGTGAGGGGCGCTGTCTGGGTTGAGCATCAGCATGGCTGTTCCCAGCTGGGGGAGGATGCGCAGCAGACAGCCCGGGCCTTTATCGGCCATGGGATTCACCCCAATGTCTACGGAATTGTTGTCGCCGGTTTAGGCTGTGAAGTGATCCGGGCCCAGGACGTGGCGGCCGCAATCCGGCGGCACTGCCCCTATAAGCCGGTCCATACGATTATTATCCAGGACGAGGGCGGCTCCAATAAGGCTATCCGGGCCGGTACCGCCGCCGCGCAGGCGATGATGATCGCTGCGTCGGCCCTGCAGCGGGAGGCTATTGATGCCGGCGCGCTGATCCTGGGAACCGAATGCGGCGGCTCTGATGCCTGTTCCGGGCTGTCCGGCAATCCGGCGCTGGGGACGGCCAGTGACCTGCTGATCGATGCCGGCGGCACTGCCATCCTGGCCGAGACAGCCGAACTGATCGGGGCCGAGCATATTATCGCCGAACGGGCCGTGAATGCGGCCGTCCGGGAGCAGTGCTACGCAACGATCAGGGCCTTTGAGGACTCGGCCAAGACAATGGGCGTGGATATGCGGGGCAGTAATCCCACCCCCGGTAATATTGAGGGCGGCCTATCCTCGATTGAGGAAAAGTCCCTGGGCTGTGTGTATAAGGGAGGGACAAAGCCGCTGCAGGCCGTTATCGGCTGGGCGGAAAGGATAAGCGCCAAGGGCCTGGTTTTTATGGATACCCCCGGCAATGATATTGAACAGCTGACAGGCATGGTGGCCGGCGGCTGCCATATCTGCGTATTCACTACCGGGCGGGGCACGCCTACCGGCTCGCCGATAGCACCAACCATCAAAGTAGCAACAAATACGGCAATGTTCCAGAGAATGCGGGACAATATGGACCTGAACGCCGGCACCATCATAACCGGCGAGGAAACGGTAGCCCAGGTCGGGCAACGCATATTTGCCGAAATGCTGGCCGTTGCCTCCGGGAAACTGACCAAAGCGGAGGTTCTGGGACAAAATGATTTCGCCATTATGCGCATTGGGCCGTCAATGTAGTCAAATATAAAGGCTGGGAGGGGATTTTTATGGGTATTATACAGGAACTGCTGGCCGGGACCGAGCTGCCGCGCATGGTTAAAATCCACCAGAATTTTAAGGTAACAGAGGTGCAGGACATACCGTCGGTGATTAGGCAGGAGTTTGCCAAAGCCGGGATCGGCGAACAGATTAAGGACGGCATGGATATTGCCGTTGCCGTTGGCAGCCGGGGGCTGGACCGACTGCCGGAACTGGTCCGGCTTACCGTGGCGGAGATACGGCAGCGCGGCGGCCGGCCTTTCGTTGTGCCGGCGATGGGCAGCCACGGCGGCGCAACTGCCGCCGGCCAGGCCAGCGTATTAGCCAATCTCGGGGTTACCGAGGAAAGCGTCGGCTGCCAGGTATGCTCCTCGATGGAGGTTGTGGAGGTTGGCAAAATCGGCAATGGCCTCGCTGTCCATATGGATAAATATGCCTATGAGGCCGACGGGATTGTAATCATTAACCGGGTTAAACCCCATACCGCCTACCGGGGTCCCTGCGAAAGCGGCCTGGCTAAAATGCTGACCATCGGCCTGGGCAAGCAAAAAGGGGCAGAGACCTGCCATATGTACGGCTTTAAGCATATGGCCGAGCATGTTTTGGCCATGGCGCAGGTCAAGCTTGCCTGCTGCAAGGTGCTGTTTGCTATCGGCACTGTGGAAAACGCCTATGACAAAATATCAACACTGGTCGCGGTGCCGGCGGAAAAGATCATGGAAGCGGACCAGCAACTGCTGCTTGAGGCCAAAGCCAAAATGCCGCGGATCCTGTTTGACGAGCTGGATGTGCTTGTTGTCGACCGGATCGGCAAGGAAATATCCGGCGACGGGATGGACCCGAACATAACCGGACGGTACCCCACCCCTTATGCCAGCGGCGGTCCGGACGTCAACAAACTGGTAGTCCTTGATCTGACAGAAGCGACCAATGGCAACGCCTGCGGCGTTGGTGTCGGCGATTATACCACCCGCAAACTGTTTAATAAGATTGATTTTGATTACACCTATGCCAATTGCATTACCAACACCACCCCCGCCCCGGCCCGCCTGCCGCTGGTTATGGCCGATGACCGGGAGGCCCTGCTGGCTGCGGTCAAGACCTGCAATGCCCGGGATCTGTCCAAAGTCCGGCTGGTCAGAATTAAAGACACCCTGCATCTGGGCGAGATTCTTATCTCCGAGGCCCTCTTGCCGGCGGCAATGGCCAATCCTGCGATTGAAGTGCGCGGCGAGCCGGCCGCGATGATTTTTGATGAGGCCGGCAATCTGCTGGGCTGACAGGAGTAAAAATCATAACCGGCCCCAGCCTGCATAACTGCGGTTGGGGCCGGTTATTTACAATTCGGCAGGACTGATTTTATTTTTTTATCACATACTGTATAATGAAAGTGGCTCTTATGTCACAACACTGGCTAAAGTTAGGTTGATTAGCATGCAAAGCAGGGAATTGGCGGTTCAGGCGCTGATGCGTAAGCTGGAAGCCCTTATTTATTATGCAAACAGTATTGAGGATTACGAGGAAAAAATACTGCAGGCGATGTTGCAGGAGCAGGACTACGAAGAGCTCCGGCAGGTGAGACTGACCCTGGCAGAATGCCATGTCATCGACTGTATTGAAAGAAATGCCTTACTCAATGCGACCGCCATTGCCAAACGCCTGAATATAACCAAAGGCGGAATTTCAAAAATAACGGCAAAATTAATCAAAAAGGATATGATCGAAGTCCGGCGGCTGGCGAACAACCAAAAAGAAACATATTATAGATTGACGCCGCGGGGGCAAAAAGTATTCCGGATTCATGCAAGCCTGCATGAGCAGGCTCAGGCCGGCTTTATCCGGCTTTTTAGCGCTTACAGGCCGGAGGAATTAAGGGTTGCCGGCAAATTTGTCGATGATCTCATTGCCGCCTTTCAGTCTAGAATGGAAAGGCCAGACAGTGAGTCTTAAAAAAACGCAGTGACAGTACTTGAATAAAAAACAAGGCAGGTGATGAGAATGACCACAGGACGTTTGGCCGACATGGTCATGATGAATGGCGTAATATATACTGCCGATCCTCATGATACTGTTCATCAGGCAATCGCCGTCAAGGGGGAAAAGATACTCTTTGTTGGCAGTAATGAGCAAATAACGGCTTATATTGATGACGCCACGGAAACAATTGATCTTCAGGGGAAGATGGTCATTCCCGGCTTGATTGACAGCCATATTCACCCGCCGGGCATTGCCCTGACCGAACTCTATGAGGTGCAGTTGTTCGGGATTAACACCCTGGAAGGCTACCTCGCGGCCGTCCGGGATTTTATCCGGCAGCAGCCGGACATCAAAGCGGTCTTTGGCCAGGGCTGGTTATGGAGCGCCTTTACCGGTGAGGATCTGAACAAAGGCCCCCGGAAGGAGTATCTGGATGCGGTGGCGCCCGATATTCCTGTCATTCTGCGGGCCATGGACGGCCATAGCTGGTGGGTTAACTCCAAGGCGCTGGCAGTTAGCGGTATAACTACTGCAACCCAGGCGCCTGAGGGCGGCGTCATTGAGAAAGACACGGTCAGCGGCGAGCTGTGGGGAACAGTGAAGGAAAGTGCCATATCACTGGTTATGCAGCCGCAGTACACCCTCGAACAATATATACAGGCGATGGCAGCCTTTCAAAGCCGGATGCACAGCTTTGGCATTACCGGCATACTGGCGATTCTGGGGCGGTTTATGCCGCTGATCCTGCAGGCCCTGCAGCACTTGGCCCGGCAAGGGCAGTTGTCGCTTCATGTCCGGGGCGCCATTATGGTCCGGCCGCAGGCGGACCTGCACAGCCAGCTTGAGGCCATTGGCGACCTGCAGGCCGAATATCATTCCTCTAATTTCCGGATTACCACGGCGAAGTTTTTTGCCGATGGGGTTGTGGAGGGGGGCACAGGCTATTTGCTGGCGCCCTATACCCTGGCGACAGGCAAAGGCCCTGATTATTACGGCCGGTTTCTATGGGACGGGGGCGGGCTTGACGCGGCGTTTGCGGCCGCCAACCGGCGGGGGCTGCAGATTCATGTCCACTCAATCGGCGATGGGGCCACCCGCAAGGTTCTTGATGCGTTGGCGGCAGCCCGGCAGCTGGTGCCTGCCGGTGATTTCCGCAATACGATTACCCACCTGCAGCTTGTTGCTCCTGATGATATCATGCGGTTTAAACAACTGCAGGTACTTGCCAGCGTTCAGCCTTACTGGCATTTTAAAGGGCCCAACTGGTGGCACAATGTTGACTACCGGCTCCTGGGGGCCAGGGCTGAATACGAATATCCGCTGCAAGCCTTTGTCGCCGCCGGTGTGCCGATCATCTCCTCCTCCGACTATCCGATTACCCCGGTGCCTAATCCGCTGTTTGCCATTGAAACCGGGGTTACCCGCAATATCTTCGACGGCCGGGTCTATGGCGTCGAAGATATAACCGACAGGGAAGATGAGCGGTATTTGCTGAATAAGGCCGAGCGGGTTACGGTGGCGGCCATGCTCAGAAGCTTTACGATTAACGGCGCCTATTCATTATTTATTGAGCACGAGACCGGCTCGCTGGAGGCCGGCAAGCAGGCTGACATGGTCGTGCTTGCGCAAAATTTGTTGGCCATCAATCCTATTGCTATTGACAAGGTGAAGGTATTGCGGACTTACTTTGCCGGCAGGCTGGTCTACCAGCGCGCAGCAACAGGGGAAAGCCATGAGGCGACAGGGGTTTATGGCTGAGCAGGGCTTATATAAAAACTATCGACCGGCTGTTGTTGCTCCGGCCGGGGCAGCGACCGGACCGGCCTGGCTGTTTATTTTTAAAGCGTCTCAAATCCTGCTGCGGGACGGTTTAGAGCAGCCGGTTATTCCGACCGGTGAGGAGGTTAAACAAATAGGGCCGCAGTTAAGCGGCAGGCAGTATTTGGGTGAACTGAAGGGGCGGCCCTGTTATTGCATGGAGATCAATGACACGGCCGTTCTTCCGCCCGGCTTAGTCTTTAAAGAGTTGCGGGCCTTACTGGAGCAGGTGGAAGAAGATCTGTTCCTGCTGGCCGGCCGGGCGTTTCAAATCATAAACTGGCACCGGCTAAGCCGGTTTTGCGGCCAATGCGGCCGGCCGACAAAACTGAAGCCCGGTGAGCTGGCGAGGCTGTGCCCGGGCTGTGAAACTGTATATTACCCCCGTATTTCACCGGCCGTTATCGTTGCCGTTACCCGCGGTGGCAGGGTGTTGCTCGCTCATAATAGAAACTTCAGGCGTAACTGGTACAGTGTTATTGCCGGCTTTGTGGAACCGGGCGAGACCTTTGAGGAGTGTGTGGCCAGGGAAGTTATGGAGGAGGTCGGCCTCAAGGTCCGGAATATCAAATACTTTGGCAGTCAGCC
The DNA here is from genome assembly GCF_007641255.1 of Sporomusa termitida. NCBI lineage: Bacteria > Bacillati > Bacillota > Negativicutes > Selenomonadales > Sporomusaceae > Sporomusa > Sporomusa termitida. The sequence goes on along the minus strand of NZ_CP036259.1, from coordinate 4,198,041 downwards.
CTGGCCTTTTCCCGATTCCCTGATGGTTGGTTTTACGGCCGAATATGAAAGCGGGAAAATCCAGGTCGATGGTGAAGAAATCGATGCCGCAGCCTGGTTTGGCAGCGAAAACCTGCCGCCTTGTCCCGGTAATTATACAATTGCCGGCAAATTGATAGAAGCGGTGCTGCAAAACAAAAAGTGATGACTAACAGGTCCTTCAGTCAATAAAAAACAATCTGCCACCGGTGGCAGATTGTTTTTTATTGCACAAATATCTGTATTTTCTAAATGTATTGACAATGATTAAATGCAAGATTATAATGAGCATAAACGATAATAAATGATCATAAAACATCACAATATACTTAGAAATCGATCAAATTTGATTACAAAAGCGAGGTGAGGGGGAAGATTGATAACCGGACTTACCTGAGATCAGATATTGAGGAGGGAGAAAAATGAGAGAAAGTCTGCAAAAATTTGGTGGTTTTCTGGCAGGCATGGTTATACCCAATATTGCGGCAATCATTTGCTGGGGGTTAATTACAGCATTCTTTATCCCCACCGGGTGGGTTCCTGATGAGAACCTGGCCAAACTTGTCGGGCCGATGATTCAATACCTGTTACCCATCCTGATTGGTTTTGCCGGCGGCCGCCTGGTTTACGGCCTGCGGGGCGGAGTCATTGGTGCTACCGCCACGATGGGCGTTATTGTTGGCAGCGACATTCCGATGTTTTTGGGGGCTATGGTTATGGGGCCCTTTGGCGGCTGGGTTATAAAAAAATGCGATGCGATGATTGAGCACAAAATTCCCACCGGGTTTGAAATGCTGGTTAATAATTTCTCAGCCGGGATTCTGGGAATGATCCTGGTGATCCTGGCCTACAACATTATCGGGCCGGTGGTTGCAGGCATTGCCACCCTGCTTGGCAGTGCCGCGAAGGTTATTGCTGAAGCCAAACTGCTGCCGCTGTTAGCCCTGCTGATTGAGCCGGGCAAGGTGCTGTTTTTGAACAATGCGATTAATCACGGCGTATTTTCCCCCATCGGCATTGCCGAGGTCAAGGAATTCGGGCAGTCTATCTTTTTCCTGCTGGAAACAAATCCCGGCCCCGGCCTGGGCTTGCTGCTGGCGTACTGGGTATTTGGGAAAGGCCTGGGAAAACAGTCCGCACCAGGTGCTATCATCATTCATTTTTTTGGCGGTATTCATGAAATCTATTTCCCTTATGTATTGATGAATCCTCTGTGTATTATTGGGGTTATTGCCGGTGGCATGGCAGCGGATTTAACCTTCCTGCTGTTTAATGCCGGTCTGGTTGCCACTCCCTCACCGGGCAGCATCTTTGCCCTGCTGGCGATGACGCCAAAAGGGGGCCTGATCGGGGTGCTGGCGGGTATTATTGTAGGTACGGTTGTCTCTTTCCTGGTCTCCAGCATCTTTGTCCGGGCCTATAGCGGCAATGTTGACGAACAGGGCGGCGCGGATCTGATTAGCGCCCGGCAGCTGGTGCAAGCGATGAAACCGGCGAAGGCAGGGGAGCAAGTCCAGCAGTCGGCGAACAGCCAGACACTGGCAACTAAAGAGGCCGGTCTGGTGAAAAAGATTGTGTTCGCCTGTGAGGCGGGAATGGGGTCGTCGGTCATGGCTGTTTCCGTGCTGAAGAAAAAACTTGCCCAGGCCGGAAAAAAGGAAATTGAGGTTGTCCACAGCCCGGTTAATCAAATCCCCCAGGACGCGGACATTGTGCTGACGGCGGCGGGTTTGGTCGAAAGTGCCAGAAAAGTGGCAGCTCCGGGAACCCGGGTGTACGGGGTGCAGGACTTTATTAATACCCCGGTTTATGACGAAGTCATCAAGCAGTGCTGAGACTTTGCCTGTGCGTATAACTTGTCTGGGTTTATTCTGCCGATACCGATAGCTAAGGAGAGCGAAAAACATGCGTTTTGACCGTAACCTGGTTTTTATAAAGTCTGACCTGCGCAGCAGGGACGAGATTGTCGAGTTTTTAGGCCGTCAGCTGGTAGCGGCCGGGGCTGTGCAGCCTGACTATATAACAGCTATGCATAAACGTGAGCAGGATACCGGCACTTATATTACGGAGGGGGTCGCGATACCCCATGGTACCGAGGAGAGCCGCAGCCTGGTAAATAAAACCGCCATTGCCATCGTTAAGATTCCCGGGGGGATTGAATGGATTGACGGCAAAAAAGTATATCTGGCCTTCGGCATTGCCGGCAATAATGACGAGCATGTTGCCCTGCTGGGCGGGCTGGCCGGCCTGCTGATGGATGCCGGCCAAAAAGAGCAGCTTATGGCCGCGGGCAGTGAAGAGGAGTTATTCACCTACCTTGAAGAAAATATCACATAAATCGGCGCCGTTAGCTGCTGCAACACCCCGCCGGCGCTTGGCCAAAGAACTTTAGCGGATTATGGCTGCTTGTAAATGCTTTAGAGTGGGACTGGAGGAATTTATGTTTGCCGAAGAACGAAAAACGGAGATTTTACAACTTATCAGAATAGGCAACCCGGTAACGGTAAGCAGCTTAAGCCAGCGTTTCGGCGTTTCCGAGTCTACCGTGCGCCGTGATCTGCAGGAACTGGAGGACAACGGCCTCATCCAGCGGACCCACGGGGGAGCCATTTCAGTACAAACCGGTTTTGAAATGAGTTTTCAGGAAAAGGAAGTTCGCTTTCTCGCCGAAAAACAACAGATTGCCACCCTGGCTGCCGGGCTGGTCAATGATGGCGAGACGGTCCTGCTTGATTCAGGCACAACCACCCTGGAAATTGCGCGCTTATTACGTACTAAAAGAATTACTGTCGCCACCAATAGTATGGATATTGCCCAGGTGTTTAGTGATGATGCGGCTGTTGAGACTGTATTGCTGGGCGGGACGCTGCGGAAAAACACGCGGGCTTTAGTAGGGTATCTGACCAATGATGCGTTGCGCAAGATGTATTTTGATAAAGTATTTCTGGCCATCAATGGTATTGATCCTGAATTTGGGATTACTACGCCCAACCTGACGGAAGCCGAGACCAAACGCTATATGCTCCACGCCGGCAAACAAAAAATTCTGGTTGCCGACAATTCCAAAATCGGCCGGCGCAGCCTGTCCCGGGTTTGCGGTCTTGAGGATATTGAGTTATTAATTACTGACACCGGCCTTACAGACACCGACAGGCAACAACTGGCAGCGTTGACCAATGTCTTGATCCCGACAATATGCTAGCAGGAGAGGTGACCGGCTATGAACAGACAGCCGCAAATCGTGACAATTACTCTGAACCCGGCCCTTGACCAAACCGTATATATACCCAATTTTCAGGAGGGAGAGGTCAATCGTGTCCAAGAGCACCGTATTGATCCCGGCGGCAAAGGCATAAATGTTGCCAAGGTAGTCAGGGCCCTGGGCCACCCGGCTTGTGTCACCGGCTTTCTCGGACAGGATAATAGCAAGAGATTCCATGAGTACTTTCAGCAGCAGGTGATTACTGACTGCTTTGTGGAGGTTGCCGGCGCCGCCAGGGTCAACATCAAGATTGTTGACGACCACAGCGGCCGGGTAACTGAAATTAATTTCCCCGGTTTAAGCTGCGGCGGCCGGGACCGGGAAGAGCTGGAAGCGGTCATCCGGAACCTGGCCGGAGAGTACCAATGGTTCGTTATTGCCGGCAGTCTGCCGCAGGGCGCGCCGCCCGACATGTATGGCCGGTTGACCGGACTGCTGCGGCAGCAGGGGGCCAGGGTACTCCTCGACAGCAGCGGCCCGGCTTTGCGTGAGGGGATTAAGGCCGTTCCCCATGCCATTAAGCCCAATCTGGAAGAACTGGGACAACTGGTCGGCCGGACGCTGGCAACGGAAGCTGAGGTTAAAAGCGCGGTTGCCGACTTGCTGGCCGGGGGAATCCAGGAAGTCATTGTGACTATCGGGGCCCGCGGCGCCATTGTGGCCGACAAAACAGAAATGCTGCAGGTTACACCGCCGGCTGTTGTCGCTAACAGTACCGTCGGGGCCGGCGATGCTATGGCTGCCGGTTTTGTTGTCGGCAAGATCCAGGGCTTGCCGTTAGCCGATTGCGCCCGCCTGGGAACGGCGGCGGCCACGGCCTCGGTCGTTCAGCCCGGTACCCAGGCCGGTCCGGTCCAGGAAGTGGAGAAATTACTGTCCCGGGTTCAGGTCAGCCGGGAAGCAGTGGTTTTTAAATAAGCCTAGTAGTCCGCCATGTCTAAAGCTATAGGCTGAATTGCCGCGAGATTTTTCGCCCAGCAAGGCGGAGACGCTAACTGATTCAGTAAGATCTGCTTTAATGAAGCCGGTAGGTGATGGATCTCTTGTTACTTGCACGGGCCGCGCATATCGGACATATGTAAGGTGACGACAACGAAGCTGGACGGGAAATATCGCGCCAAGAACACTGTAGATTTAGGCGTGGTGGACTACTAATTACAAGGCAGGTGGAGAAAATGATTGTCCATGAATTCGTAATTAATAATAAAAGCGGGTTGCATGCACGGCCTGCTGCCCTGTGGGTTCAGACTGCCGGCCGGTATCAAAGCAGTATCAGGCTTAAAAAAGACAACCGGGAAGTAGACGGCAAAAGCCTGCTGGCGGTCCTCTCGCTCGGGTTGACAGCAGGCAGCAGTGTCCAGGTGACGCTGGACGGACCTGATGAAACGGCCGCCGACAATGAACTGATGAAGCTGATCGCTGAGTTGGCGGCAGCGGGAGAGCAGGCAGGGCATGAATAAAAAAAGCTGGCAGGGAATTGGCGCCTCAGCCGGTCTGGCCGCCGGCCGGATCTGGCTGCTCGGGCCAGCGGCCGGGGCAACTGCCGAAACGGCGGCTGCTGATCCCGGCCTTATCGACAGCCCCAGTCAGCTGGCCCGGCTGCAACAGGCCATGGTGATGACAAACGGGGCGCTTCTGCAGCTGGAAGACCAGGTCAGACGCGAGCAGGGGGAAGAGCTGGCCCAGATTTTTGCCGCTCACCGGCTGTTATTGAGTGATCCGGCCTTCACCGGTGAAATGGCACTGCGGATTCAGGATAAAGGCCTGCCGGCCGAGCAGGCGGTACAGCAGGTAACGACCGAAGCGGTGACACTGCTGGCGGCCTTGGAAGACGCCTATTTCCGGGAGCGGGCTGTTGATATTCAGGATGTCTCGCAGCAGCTGCTGCAGCATTTGCACGGCCAGGGTACCGGTGCCAGCCGGTTTCCCCCGGCCGGCAGCTGGGTAGTTATGGCTGAGGAGTTAACACCGGCCCAAACTATTACGCTGCCTAAAGACCGGGTGGCTGCCTTTATTGTCCGCAATGGCGGCAAAACGTCCCATGCGGCGATTCTGGCCCGCACCTACGGAATTCCGGCGGTGGTCGGCGTAACGGCCGGCTGGGAAGAACTGACCGGGGTTGAGGCAGTGGAGCTTGACGGTGAGCAGGGGTGGATCGGTGCGCTGGCGCTGGCCGACCTGGCCGCGCTGCCGGGAGCAGCGGGAAAACCTGCTGAATCAACGCCGGCAGAACCAGCCCCGGCTTATACCGCCATAACGCTGGCTGCCAATATTGGCAACCCGTCTGACCTTGCTTTGGTCCGGCGTTTCCAGGCACAGGGGGTGGGCCTGTACCGCACCGAGTTTTTATTTATGGGGACCGCTTTGCCTACGGAAGCAGAGCAGGCTGCGGCTTATACCGGGGTAATCAGCGCCTGCGCCCCCCAGCTGACTGTGATCAGGACACTTGATATTGGCGGCGATAAAAGGGCGCCGGCGCTGGCGCTGCCTGCAGAAAAAAATCCTTTTCTGGGGGTTCGCGCCCTGCGGTTGTGTTTCAACAGGCCGGAACTTTTTGCCGCCCAGCTGCGGGCTATCTGGCGGGCTTCGGCGGCCGGGCCGGCTGCCGTGATGTTCCCGATGATAGCAACCCTGGAGGAGCTGCGGCAGGCCAAACAGTATCTGGAAACCGCGCGCGAGGCTGTTGTCAGTCAGGGCTATCCGGTTGGCTCTCTGCAGGTGGGAATGATGATTGAGGTTCCCGCCGCGGTCTGGCTGGCCGCCAAGCTGGCGTCAGAGGTGGATTTCTTTAGCATTGGCACCAACGACCTGATTCAGTATGCAGTAGCTGTTGACCGGGAGAATAGTGCTGTTGCCCATTTATATCAGGCCTACCATCCGGCGGTGCTGGGCATGATTGCCCAGGTGGTCCGGGCCGGCCGGGCCGCCGGTATCTGGACCGGCATCTGCGGCGAGGCCGGCGGCGATCCTGTATTGGCGCCTTTCTTTGCCGGGCTGGGGATTGATGAATTGAGTATGTCGCCGGGATTATTGCCGGAAATGCGTCAGGCCTTGGCCGGGCTTGACCAGGACAAAATTGCCGGCGAAGGTTTTGTTGAAAAAATTCTTGCCTGTGCAACAGCGGCGGAAGTAACCGACCTGTTGACAGGCTATACCAAATAGGGGCTTAAGAGGTGGTAAGAATGCAAACACGGGCAGTAAGACTATACGGGAAAAAGGATTTGCGTCTGGAAACCTTCGCGCTGCCGGCACTAAAAGCGGATGAAATTTTGGTTCAGATTATATCCGACAGCATCTGCATGTCCAGTTATAAGGCGGCCGTGCTCGGGCCTGAGCACAAACGCGTGCCCCGGGACGTTGCTGAACATCCGGTTATTATCGGCCATGAAATGGCCGGCAATATTGTGGCAGTGGGGGCCAAATGGCAGTCCCGGTTTACGCCGGGGGAGAAGTTTGCCCTGCAGCCGGCCCTAAACTATCAGGGCCGTATGGATTCGCCAGGGTACTCTTACCGCTATTGCGGGGGCGCGGCCACCTATGCCATCTTACCGCAGGAGGTCATGGAACTGGGGTGTTTGTTAAAATACGAGGGGGAGGCCTATTATGATGCCTCGCTGGCCGAGCCTATGTCCTGCATTATTGGTTCCTTCCATGCCAGTTATCATACTGATATGGGGTCTTATGAACACCGGATGGGCATCGCTGCCGGCGGCAAACTGGCTATTCTGGCCGGTGCCGGGCCGATGGGGCTGGGAGCCATTGATTATGCCCTGCATAGCGACCGGCGGCCGGCAATGATTGTGGTTACTGATGTTGACGAGGCTAAACTAGCGCGGGCCAAGGCTATCTTTCCGCCGGCTGAGGTTAAGCAAGCCGGCATTGAGCTTATTTTTGTCAACACTACGGCGATCCGCGATGGGGCTGCCTATTTGCGGGAACTTACCGGCGGTACCGGGTTTGATGATGTGCATGTGTATGCACCGGTAAAGGCAGTGGTAGAGCAGGCTGATCAAATTCTGGGGCGGGACGGCTGCCTGAACTTTTTTGCCGGCCCGACCGATCCGGCCTTTGCCGGTTTGCTTAACTATTATAATGTTCATTATAATGCCGCCCATGTAATGGGCACGACCGGCGGCAATACCAGTGATATGCTTGAGTCACTGCGGCTGACGGAAAAGAAACTCATCAATCCGGCTGTCATGGTCACCCACATCGGCGGCCTCGACAGTGCGGCCGGCGCAACCTTAACCCTGCCGCAGCTGCCGGGCGGAAAAAAACTGATTTATACCGGTATTGATATGGAACTGACGGCCATTGAGGATTTTGCCAAACTGGGGGCCGCCAATCCCCATTTTGCCACACTGGCGGCAATAACAGGCCGCAACAAAGGCCTATGGTGCGCAGAAGCAGAGCAATACCTGCTGAAAAACTGGCCTGAAGGTTTCAAGCGGCCTTAAAGTAAATGACACATAGCGAGCCTGCCCACCGGGCAGGCTCTTTGCTTCGAGAACAGGGTCCCTTTGCTTCGCTTCTGGCTGCCGGACCTATCAGGCCTGATTATTTTGTTAACCAATCAGATATCGACAAAACCTAGGGAGAAGCAGGGGGACGTTCATTTTGCTTCGCTTCCTGTCTGCCGGCTGGCTGTCACTTTGACCTAATTATTCGGGGGGCTGCAGGTATGTATTAGTCCTGCCAGGTAATCAGATTGGGCTTAGGGTCCAGGATCGACTGATACTGTTCTTTGCTGCCGTACAGGGCCTTCGGATCTAATTGCTTGTAGCGGTAATATTTGTCAAGCCGGTCAGCCGGCCGGGACCAGCCCCAGTGCTGCAGCCGGATTTGACAGGGAACTGCCCGCAAATGACCCGGATTCAGGGGCAGCCGGCCGCAGTGCTGGGGGGTTTCCTGCCAGATATATTCATAACCGGCCTGATAGCGCACCAGGAACGGCCGGTAATGCAGATGCGCCTGCCAGCAGTTGTCTTCCCGGTATTGGGTTTTGTTCCACATGTCATACAGGCGGAAATGATAGATGTCTGCCTGAGGGTTGCGCAGCAAAAACGGCAGCCAGCGGACAATACTGTCTTCGAAGATTTCGTCCGCATCGAGAATGAGTATCCAGTCCGGGTTGGTAGCTGCGGCTAAAGACCAGAGCTGCTTGCGCAGGGCAATCTCGTTATGAAAACCGGCCTCATTGTTGACCACAATCCGGTGCGGCACAGCAGCCAGGCAGCGGCGGCAAACCTGAACTGTATTATCGGTGCTGGCATCGTCGAGAATGATCACATGATCGGCATAGCCCACGGCCTGTTGCAGTACTTGTTCCAGATAGCGGTTTTCCTCATTGCGGACAAGCATGGCCAGTGTCAGGCGGGGCGGCGGAGTATTTTGCCGATAATCATATTGCTCTTTATGCGTTACAAGTCCGGCCAGCTCTGATTCCCGGTACATATGGTAGGGGGGATAACAGGTATCGGCATAGAGTTCAAGGCCCAGTACCGCGGCCCGGACACAGAAATGCCGGTCTTCGCCGGTTAAGTCCAGATTTTCGATTTTGCGGAAAGCAATACCGGCAGCCAGTGCTGCTTTGCTAAGCAGGGTGCAGGCCCCCAGGCCGCCGACTTTATAGATTCCGGGGCAGCGGAGACTGCTAATGAAATCCCGCTGGCGCCGGCCGGTTTCCTCTTCACTCAGCGGCCGGCCGTCACCGGTTTCATGCAGGCGATACTGACCGCCCAGCCAGACCTGCGGCAGCGGGATCAGTTCCTTCTCCCATTGGGTCCAGTAAACCTCAGCGACAAGGTCTTTACCGAGGCTGACCAGATGGGTAATGGTTTTTGGATGCAACGCTAAGTCCGAATCAACCAGGAACAGATAGTCATATTGCCGCTCCCGGGCCAAGCGGATGAAATAGTCCTTATATTTGGCAACTTTCCACACAATATCTTCCTGCCAGTAATGGGTCTGTTCGTCGCAACGATACGCTTGCGACTGCTCTGCTCCCTGGAAAACAGTAACGCCGGCATTGGCGGCAGCAAACTGCTGCAGTTCAACGCTCGGAGAATCATGATCATCGATAAACATAAATTCCAGGGTAAAACCTGTCTGGTCCAGCAGTTGCAGGCAAGCAAGAAACTCAGTCAGTATGGCTGGTTTCTGCCTGATCGGGCTGGCCAGCAAAATGCGTTTCACCGATAAATACCCCCTCCCAGAATGTTAATGGGTCAGTAGTGGGGACGCTGGGCTGAACAACTGCTGCAAGCAGCAGCAAACTTTGCAGCGCGTCCGCCGTTAATGCCTGCCGCAGATTGGGTGCATAGCCGCCGGACAAGGCCAGCAGCCGGCTTTGAAGCAGCAGCTTGCTGCTGCTTTGCTCCAGGAGAACATAAATCTCAGGCTGTGGCCAATGCGCCGGGGACAGTGTTGCCAAATACTGCGCATAGGTGCCGCAGGCGGAAATAATCCGCGGGAGATCCCGGGCACTGATGCTTTCCAGGATAGACAGCAAAAGAACGGCAATGGCCAGATCGGACTGGCCGGCCTGGATTATCTGCGCTAATAATCCTGTTACCGCCGCCGGGGGAACTTTAGTCAGCGCCGGTTCACAGGCCTGCAGAGCAGCCCGGTCGCTCAACATGGCTAATAATCTGCGCAATGGATATAAGCCCACCGTTGTTTCGGTAAAGGCCGTGATATAATGCTCACTGGCCTGCGCAAACAGACCGATAAAAAAGTAAACATCCCCCAGGCAGCAATGGACCTGCCCGGGAGTTACCATGGTCAGTTTTCCTGATAATGCACCTGCCAACATCGGGGCTGCCTCGGGCCACCGATTATGCTGCATGAGCCATACCCCGTACAGGCAGTACAAGTCACCCTGGTCAGGCAGCGCCTGCAGGCAGTTGCCAAATAAGGCCTCAGCGCCAGCGTCGTCGGGTTGGGCCAATTTTGTCAGCAATAATGCCGCTAAAACCTGGGGGATGTAGCCTTCCGTCCCCTGCAGCCGGGACAGGGTGCTTTCCAGTAATACGCCGGCCTGACGGAAGTCTTTGCGCTGTAAATGCTCAATGGCCAGGCTATAGTGCAAAAAAGGGTCCTGAGGATTGTGCCGCAGGGCTTTTTGAATAATGGCCGTATTGCGCTCGAATTTATGTTTAATGGCTGATTCCTGGGGCAGATAGCCATAGTGGTGGATGGTATAAGGCGCAAGCAGCAATTGGCTGGTTTGAATACTGCCGGCTACCTGTTCATGGATCGAACCGCTAAAGCGATAGGCCGGCTTATTTTTAAACAGACGGACTACATAATCGTTAACTGTCTTATTATCGCCGTCCAAATAGCTGATAATCTCAAAGTAATATCCCTCTGCCGGGGTTCGTTGCAGGTAACTGACCAGTTCGTGCCGGGATAACGGTTCTAATACTTCATCGGCATCCAACACCAGTATCCACTGCCCCCGGGCTTGGCTGATCGCATAATTACGGGCGGCGGAAAAGTCGTCTGTCCAGGAAAACTGAAATACGGCGGCACCATAGTCGGCCGCAATTGCTGCTGTGGCATCTGTTGAACCTGTATCAACCACAATAATCTCATCCACAAGCTGCCGGACACTGGTCAGGCAATGAGTGAGGCAATGAGCCTCGTTTTTAGCAATAAGGCATAAAGAAATAGAAGTTGTTTTATTCATGGATATAAGCCTCGCAGATGGGAAAAGGTGTAAGCCAGGCTTTGTTTCACACCCTGTTCTTTGAGCGTGAGATTGCGAATAAATAAAGCAAAGGAGTCAGCCTCAGCGGCGAGGATGTCTTTAATCGCTGTCAGTATAGCGGCAAAACCAGGCTGCCCGGAAATTTTTTTTGTCCGGACCTGCAGGCAACGGTTGCTGATCTCCAGCAGGCTAGAAGCTGCCCGGGGATTAGCCAGCGGCAGGGTGGTATTGTGGCACAATTGTTTATAAAGGCAAAATACTGCCCGGAATACATGCTGATTGTCCGGCGTTTGCCGGAGGTGCCAAAGCTGTTGGCGAGCTGCTTCAAAACGGTGTACAAGCATAAGAGCGATTATTTCATCTACGGCGGCAGTGGTGGAAAGCGCCAGTCCCAGCCGCCGCATTTGTTGAATTGACTGTAAAGCACCGGTGATGTCGCCGCTGTACAGCCGACAGGTAATCAGTATCTCTGAAACGGGTGTGTTGCCGGTCTGATCAGGGGTTAAGCACTGCAGCCCGATATCGGGTAAACCTGCAGTCCGGAAAAGTTCCGCCATTTCTTCGGCAACGCTGCCAACAGTTAGATAACCCTGTTCCCGGAGAAACGCTAATACCTCACCGGCCGGCTGCCGGATCAGCTTTAACATGATTAATGGATATAAAGGATAATAGTAATTTTGACTGGCATTTACAGCCTGTTCATAGTACGTTTGCGCCTCTTTTACTAATCCCAGTTTCTCGGCGCAGTAACCAAGATGATAATAAGCCAGATAGGTATCTGTTCCTTCGGTATGAAAAAAGGCCAGCGGCGGCGGACCTAAGCGAATTGCCTCCTGGAGCCATTTCATTGCCAGCGTGTATTCACCCTGTAGTTCAAAGAGAACGGCGCCATCAAAAAAGAGATCGCCATACTCAGGATACCTTTCACTTTCTTCCAGGCAAAGCCGGGTCGCCGCCGCCAGTTTCGCAGACTGCCGGTAACAGCTGATGAGATGACGGACAGCCGGCGAGCGAAACATAACCTGAGTGGCCGATAACTGACGCAAGGCTGTTTGCAAGGCGGGAATCGCCAGCTCTATACGGTTTAGACCCAGCCATTCGGCCCCTAAATAATAATGTAAACAGGGGGCAGGGCTGGTCCGGGCCAGCGCCGTCTTTAACAGACGAATATTTCGGCCCCGGCGGGAATTTCGTTCAGAGGCAGGCACTGCCTGATGCCAGATTACCGGCGACCAGGCATGGCCGATCGTCTGAGGGGTGTCTATAAGCACATATTCGTGAACAGGACCGGTAAAGCGATAGTGTTGGCGGAATAGCCGCAGCACAATATAGCGGTCATATTCATAACCCTCATTGCCGGCCTTTAATGCATGCAGCGGCAGGCAAAACGCAGTATACCCGGGCCGGCTGATTAATGCCTGCAGATCTCCGGGCGCAACCGATAGCTGCTCATCGGCATCTAATGACAGTACCCAGTCGCCGGTTGTTTGTTCGATTGCATAATTGCGGGCGGCAGCAAAGTCGTCCTGCCACCGGTACGAATAGACCTTTGGCGTATAGGTCCGGGCAATCTGCAGCGTAGCATCAGACGAACCGGTATCGACAATGACAATTTCATCAACTGCCTGTCTGACGCATTCCAGGCACCCGGCAAGACGGGAGGCTTCATTGCGGACAATCATCGCCAAAGAAATACGCGGCTGGGTCATTGTTTTGCAGCCTCCTCCTGTAGCTCGCGAAACAGGGGTATATCCGGATATCTCCGGGCCGCTTCAGCCAGCAGTTCCTGGCGCATAGCCTGGTACAGGCGTATTAATTTAACATAATACTGCGGCTGTTGGGGCGCAAGCGATAGGGCCCGCCGGTAGCAGAGGCCAGCCTCTGCTGTTTGCCGGCTATGCTGCAGTGCCTCGCCTAACTGGCACCAGGCGGCTGCATCCTCCGGCTGTTCTTCCAAGTATAGCTCGGCATACCGTCGGGCCTGTTCCCAATATTCGTAGTGGGCAAAAATCCGGGCAATATCCAGGGCATATTCTTTTTTGGTTTCTGGGGCAACTTTGCTAAGTAAGCTTTCGGCAAGCTGTAATTCCTGCAGATCAAGTGCCCGTAATACTATATCCTGTACGAGCGACATGCCCTCCGGTCCAAGGAGCGCAGGCGGGGCCGAGCCTCGTTTATATAAAGAATCCTTCAGCATTGTGACAACAGCACCGGTATCGGCAGACAGGCCGACAGCCAGGAAATCCTCACACAGCCTGCGAACTTTTGTACGGTTTTTGTTTAGCCAGAAGCAGAGAATTTCATTCATTCTTGCTAACGGGTATTGCGGGTGATTCAGGGGAATGGCGTCTAATAAACGCAGTGCTTCCAGTATTCTTTTTTGCTGGATCAGACATATTGCTTTCAGCATAGTGGTATAATCATCAAGCGCAGCTGGTTCAAGCTGTTCGAAATACTCGAATGCCAGCCGGTACGCTCCTTCGGTAAAGTATACAGTACCAATGAGCCGTTTGGCATCACCTGTACAGAAATCACACAGTTTTTCCAGCGCCTGTCTGGTATAGTCCGGGTCTTCCCGGGGGTTTAATATCCGGACAATGGCCGGTAAGGGGAGGGTGAAAGCCGCATTATCCTGCAGGCTGAGAATGTAATACCGCAGCGCTTCTTCTTCATTACCAAAAACCTCTGCTAACCGGGCCAACTGATAATAAGCCCGAAAACCGCGGCTGCCGCTGAAGGGGGCGTAGTAAGCCGGCTGCTCCGGCATGGAGATTGCATGCTGGAAGCAGTCGAAGGCACCGGCGTAATTATTAAGCTCAAGCTGGATTAAGCCGCCATAATAATATAGATCAGCATAATTGGGGAAGAACTTTAAGCCCAGAGCAATGGCCTCCAGGGCGCGGTCATACTGCCGGGCTCCATAGTGGGCTAAGGCAATGTAGCGCAGCAGTTTGGGATAATATATTGTACCCGGATCAGTATTGTTAGCCGCCCTGGTCAGTTCTGCCGCGGCTTCGGCAAAGTTGTCGATGCGGTACAGCTCCACGCCGTAGTGGTAACGCAGCGCCTGGTTGTTGGGCTCACATTCTATTTGCTTTTTGATAATGGCCAGGTTCCGGTTTTTTTTATTTTTTTCGCTAACCTGCCGGTCTAAATAACCATAATGACGCAGCACAATGTTTTCAGCGATCTGAAAGGCTGCCTGCCGGTTATGCTCGAGAATAACATCGACAATCTGTTCATGAATGGCCCCGCGGAACCGATACTCCGGTTTGTTGCGGAATAGACGAAATACCAAATCCGGGCAGGCTTCATAATTACCGTCCACACCAATCAGATTAATGATTTTTACAAAATAGCCCTCATTGTCCGCTGCTGCCGCTTGCCTTAGCCCGCCGGCGCTTCCCGGCTCCAGCGCTTCATCGGCATCCAGGAAGAGGATCCAGTCGCCGGTAGCTAATTCTAAGGACACATTGCGGGCGGCGCTGAAATCATCCTGCCAAAGATAGGAGACAACCTGGGCTCCGGCCTGTTCGGCTACCTGGATGGTTTGATCTGTAGAGCCTGTGTCGACAATAATAATTTCATCAACGGTGCCGGTCACGCTCTGCAAACAACGTGCCAGATTAATCTCTTCATTTTTTACAATCATGCACAGGCTGATTTTATTGCTCATAGCCATACCCCATTATTTTTTATTATTAGTATATGTCTGGGGGCTGGCCGGCGTTCGTTCCGGATCAGATTTACATAAGAAGGAAAAAGCCGTCACATAAGTTATTGGCACGACATATTATACGTTGGGTAGAGAAATCTACAAAAAGCTATTATTTGAAAGGAAGTGACGCAATAATGCCAAATTTTAAGATTATCCAGGACGTTCCCGATCAGGCGCGAATTAAAATCTATGGTTCGGAAAACGCTGCTCTGATCACAGAAAACGGCGGTTATTTGTCTGTAACAGCTCCAGTCGGCGGTTTTAGTATTACGGCCCCTGTCAACGGCCTCTTAGTGACGGCGTCGACGGAAGGCCTGAGCGTAACCGGTCCCGCTAATGGGTTGATTGTCACAGCGCCGGCGTCCGGCCTGAGTGTAACGGCCCCTGTCAACGGCCTTTTAGTAACGGCGTCGACAGAAGGCCTGAGCGTAACCGGTCCCGCCAATGGGCTGATTGTCACAGCGCCGGCGTCCGGCCTGAGTGTAACGGCCCCTGTCAACGGCCTCTTAGTGACGGCGTCGACGGAAGGCCTGAGCGTAACCGGCCCCGCCAATGGGCTGATTGTCACGGCGCCGGCGTCCGGCCTGAGTGTAACGGCCCCTGTCAACGGTCTCTTAGTAACGGCGTCGACGGAAGGCCTGAGCGTAACCGGCCCCGCCAATGGGCTGATTGTCACGGCGCCGGCGTCCGGCCTGAGTGTAACGGCCCCTGTCAACGGTCTCTTAGTGACGGCGCCGACGGAAGGCCTGAGCGTAACCGGCCCCGCCAATGGGCTGATTGTCACGGCCCCATCTTCCGGCCTGAGTGTAACGCCGCCAACCGGAGGCTTATTGATCACCAGCGATGGTTTAGCCGTTGTCTCCACCTTGTCGACCACTGATGTAGCCGAAGCTAAAACCGGCCTTATTGATATCGCCGGTTCACCGTCCGAAACATATACCGTCTTGGGGGTGGCAACATATTCGTTCGGGTTGGTGAACGAAGCTACATCTGACCCCGATGCCCAGGCCACGGTTCAGTTGCAGCTTAGTCCTGACGGGGTGGTGTGGTTTAACGACAGTGCGGCCGTTACCCTCAGCCCCAATACTGCCACCGGGTTAGTTTCCGGTATTTTTCTTAAATATGCCAGAGTATACTACGCCGCTGTTAATGCCGCCAGCGCCGTAGACCTTACGATCTTCTTCCAGGGGCAATCGTCGTAAGCTATTGATTTATGGATTTCAGCCCTGCTTAATTTGTCTCCGACCAGTTTGGAGGCAAATTGTACATAATATCAAATTGCGGGGTCTATGGCAAAAAGGAGGGGCGGAGCAGGTGGGGGAGAAAACCATTAAGCCTCCTGTTAAGAATATAACGCTGGTGAATAGCCGCTGCCGGCAACGGCGCTTTAGCAATAAGATATTGACAATAGGTCGTAAGAAACGGGTGTTTCAGTCGCTTATTGATTTTGACATTACCGCTTTGCCGCCTTGTCTGACTATTTTGCGCGGTACTCTCAATGTTTTTGTGGTTAAGAATACCTGCTTCCAGGAGGAGACGACCATTGATGCGCATCAGATATTTTCAGCCTGGTGTAAAAGAAAAGCAATCCTGTTTAACACTGAACCTGCGGCCAGCGCGGTTGCACCTGCGGCCAATGCCGGCTGCTTAACTTTTGACCTTACATCACTGGTTACCGATTGGTATACCGGTGTCAGCGCAAACCTGGGGGTGCTTTTACAACTAAGAAATCAGCAAGAGCCTGGATTAATAGGCTTTTGTAGCAATAGAGCGTTTGATTCGCGGTGCTGGCCTTTTTTACAAGTAACATTCTTGGAGCCGCTACCTGGTGATAACAATGGCCACACACTGGATACCGACGCAAGAGTAACAACCGGCAACAATGTGCGGACAACAGCGAAACTCAACGTCCAACATTTTAATTATACCTATTATGTAATTAACACTGGTACGCAGAGTGCCAGTGTTGCTCTTGAACTTAGCCCTGACGGCATAAACTGGATGACAGACGTACCTCAGCAGATTATTGCTCCGGGAGTCATGAAAACCTTTGTCCCCGGTGTAATCGCCAGATTTGCCTGCCTGACTTTTCAGTCGACCCTACCGGAACAGCATACCGACCTAAATATATATGTAAGGGGCAGCTGCTTATAAAAAATATTATTTAAAGAACCAAAGGGCTGTCGCACTAAGCCAGCCCTAAAAACAAAGACGGCAAACCGGCAGTAGCCGGAAGTCGTCTTTTGCTGCAGCATCGTATTTGTGGAAATCAAGAAATTACAACTAGAGAAAACATGAACGCCATTGTGACAGCGGTCTAGGCCTGCACCGAGTGCGCCGGCTGTCCACATAAGTAAGGGCAAAAGCAAGACGCCGCTGGAAGAACGGAGCAAGAACCTCCTTTAATAGGGAAAGAGGCTACGATCAGACAACGATTCCATACTTATGAAGGCGGTAGGAGAGACTCTGACGACATATTCCCAAAGACTTTGCAGCATGTGAGATATTGTTTCCATAGTATTCTAACACTTGTTTTAGCAGTTCAGCTTCATAATCTCCGATTATGTTTTCCAGTTTGGAATGAAAAATATCAATGTCAGAAGTTGGTAATAATGGTATTGTTTTTGAGGAACTCTTCTCCGTAATGTAGGAAGGGAGACAAGATATATCAATAACGCCTCCTGCCATTACATTCATTGCATAATCGAGTACATGAAATAATTCGCGTACATTTCCGGGCCAATCATAACTGCAAAAGAGTTTTAATACTTCCGGGTCAACATAATCAATAGCTTTTGCAAACTGGTATTTTTTTAAGTTAATGTACCGCTCAATTAGCAGCTCTAAATCGACCAGTCGTTCCCTTAGCGGAGGAATTTGAATTTGTACAGAGGACAATCTATAAAATAAGTCTCTCCTCATCTTGCTGTTTTCCACTAATAAAAAAGGATCTTCATTACAAGATGAGATAATACGTACATCAGTTATTAAGTCTTTGTTCCCCCCTATTCTTCGAAAGGTACCTTCCTGAACAACACGAAGAATTTTAGACTGCATCGCCAGGCTCATAGAGTTCAATTCGTCTAGAAAAAGTGTTCCACCATCAGCTTCTTCAAATAACCCCGCTTTATTTTCACTACCGGTAAAAGCTCCTTTAGTAGTTCCAAACAATATACTTTCGATAAGCGTATCCGGTAATGCTGCACAGTTAATCGCAACAAAATTTTGTCGGCTGCGGGCACTTTCACGGTGAATACTTTGGGCAAACATTTCTTTACCGGTTCCGGTTTCTCCAATTAAAAGAATATGGAAATCAAGCGAGGCGAATTTGTGGGCTAATTCTACTGCTGAACGTAAAGGAGCACTATTGCCGATAATATGTTCAAAAGTATAACTCGAAAGCTCTATCGAAGGATTGGTAGCAGTATATTCCTTTAAGGCTTTCAAGCTGGTGTCAAGCTCGCTTTTTTGCTTTTGAATTGTCAAAATATCACGTTCAAAAAGGACAGCTCCTGTGATCTTGCCATTCTGGGAAAGTGGATAGGCCGTATTGATAGTAGTTACCTCTCCGGCTGAAATAGAGGAAAATGTGTCTACCCTGTTTTTAACAGGCGCTTTTTTTTTCAAACAGGAAAGAGTGGCACTTCGCTCCTCTTTAACATTCCATATGTCAAGCATATGGTTACCGATTATTTTCATAGAGTCCGGTATTGTGGAAATGCAACGGCTTGTTTTATTGCAATAAATCATATATCCTTTTTTGTCATATATCTGTATTCCTTCCGTAAGTAGTTCCAATACCTGCTCAAAGAAAATTTCCCTTTGATTTTTCAAGGAAAAAAGATAGACGGTCATAGCCGGAGACAAAGAAAGTCTTTCATACAAATAAACATCGCTATCAAGCATGATCTTTCCCTGTTCATCCGGCGAAATATCCGGCAGTATATCACTCATTTGACTGCCTTTTTTCAGCGACCAGCTATAATGGTACTTTTTTTTAATTGACGAATTCTTCCAAATAATCTCTTTTATTTCCTGCATTTCTCCAATAACAAACGCAAAATCGAATAAATTCACAAGCCGCTCCCTCCTTAACCTTCCTGCCACTCACTCACTTTTCTTTATATTTAGCTTATCACAACCACATGGAAATTCAATGTAAATGCAAAAAAAAATAACATAATGCAAAAAAAATTAACAGCAAAAATGCAGCCGTTTGTTTTACTTTCCTATAAAGACGGTCTTTTAATGGTTGGCACTATAATTGCTATTAATACATGTAAAGGCCTTTATATTAAATGAAACAGTAAAAAAGGGGGAAGCAAGTGGAAAAAATTATTCTTGGAAAAAAAGTTACAATGGAAGACGTTATATGTGTAGCGCGTGGATATGCGCAGGTAGAATTTTCTGATGAATATTGCAATCGGGTAAACAAATGCCGGAGCTATGTCGAACAATTCAGCAAAGAAGGTCAGGCCATCTACGGTTTGACAACCGGATTAGGGGATAACTGCAGGAAATTCGTACCAGAAAAGGATCGAGAAATCATTCAGAGAAATCATATTCTGGCCCATACCTGTTCAGTTGGCGAGCCAATTAATGAGGAGTGCACCCGGGCGATCATGTTTATCATGCTGGTACATTTTGGTTGTGGTTATACGGGAATCCGTCTTGAAACTTTAAATTTGCTGCGGGATATGTTAAATAATAATATAGTACCAAGAGTGCCTGGGCACGGCTCAGTAGGCTATGTCTCTTTAGAAGCCCATATCGGAATGGTTCTAATCGGAGAAGGGAAAGCCTGGTACAAGGGAAAGCTCCTGGCCGGAAAAAAAGCATTAGCAAGTGCCGGACTTAAGCCAACGGTTTTATCATCAAAAGAAGGCCTTACTATTGTTTCCGGCACTACGTCGGTAACTGCATTTACAGCTCTTGCCTTGTACGACGCAGTAACACTTGCTAAAACAGAGGATATTGCAGCATCGTTGACCCTGGAGGTTCTAAAAGGTACGTTAATGTCAATGGATGAACGAATTATGAAGGTCCGCCCCCATCCTGACCAGGAACGGACAGCTTCCAATATCCGCGCTCTATTAAAAGATAGTGCAATTATCGAAAAATATAAAGGACACCGCGTACAAGACGCGCTTTCACTGCGTTGTGTTCCACAGCTCCATGGAGCCGTAAAAAAATTTATTAAAGCCGGTCTCGATGTTTTAGAAATTGAACTTAACTCAGCGGTAGATAACCCGTTAATATTCGAACAGGCAGATGGCACCGCCATTGCCCTAATGGGGTGTAATGCAGACGGTACTTACGTAGGGATGGCCGCTGATGTTTTAGCCATCGCCATTACAGATTTATGCAAAATGTCAGCCTGTCGTATTGACCGTATGCTGAACCATCTGGTTAGTGAGCTACCGGCCTTTCTGAATAAAAATGCTGCTTATAATAACGGCTTAATGATGATTCAGTATACTGCAGCAGGTCTCATGGGTGAACTTAGAATTTTATCTCATCCGGCGGTTGTCGATAATCTGGCTACCTGTGCTAATCAAGAAGACTATGTCAATATGGGCTATAATGCAGCAAAAAAAGCGTATGACAGCGTTCAACTGGCGAAGTATATTTGTGCAATTGAATTAATCTGCGGGGCACAGGCTTTGGACTGCTACGAGAATATCGGACCTGCTACCGGAACAAAGGCTGTTTATAATCTGGTAAGAAAAGTTGTTCCTGTAATGGAATGCGATTCACCTTTGGAACCTTATATTGAAATGGTAGCTAAACAAGTTATTGATTGCGATTATATAAGAAATGTGGAAGAAAAAATCGGTAAAATACTATTTTAAACCAGTTCTTAGTTCTTGCTGAATTATCCAAAAGTTCTGATTCATTGCTAATTTAAGATTAGATTAAGGAGGGATAGCATGACAATTAAACTTAAATCAGTGGTATTTTGGCCATCTTTTATTATCCTAGTTATTGCAACAGTTTTAAGCTTAGTTAATTTAGAAACCTTTTCTTCCACGATTTCAAAGGTTACTGTTTGGTCAATGGGTTTCTTCGGAGCAGGATATGAAGTGCTTACTGTAATTATGTTTTTTGGCTGCATTGCTGTTGTTGTAATGCCCTTTGGCAGAGTTAAAATCGGTGGCTCCAATGCTAAACCGCTATTAAAGCCTTTTTCCTGGTTTGCCGTCAGCTTAGCCGTCACAGTAGCAACCGCTCTCCTATTTTGGGCCGCTCTGGAACCCGTATATCATGTAACCCAGCCTCCGGCCTCTCTGGGTATTGAACCCAACTCACCTGCAGCCGCTATTTTTGCTCTTTCTACCGTATATATGCACTGGAGTTTTTTACCATATGCCATTTATGGCATACCTATCGTTATGTTTGCCTTTGCTTACTACAACATGAAAAAGCCCTTTGCTGTATCATCTATGCTTGCTCCTATTTTTGGTAACAGAACCGAAGGTATTATTGGCGATATAGTAGATTCCGCTATTGTTTTATCCTTGGTTTTAGGAGTTGCTAATTCATTAGGTGTCGGTACACTATTGATTTCCGGGGGACTTAATTATATTTGGGGTGTTCCCAGCAACATGTTTGTATGGTTGATTGTCATGAGTGCGATTGTGGTGGCTTTTGTTATTTCCGCTATTACAGGCCTGTCTAATGGTGTGAAGAAACTGGCTGAAATTAACCTATGGGTGTTCTTTTTCTTTATCGCATGGGTTATTCTATTTGGATCGACGCTCTTTAATATCAACCTGGGGATAGAGTCCTTTGCCCACATGCTGGACAATTTCTTCTCCAAAAGTTTATTTACCGGAGTAGTAGCAGAAGATCAGTGGCCAATTTGGTGGACTATTTGGTATTTCGCGGCTTGGATGGCCTGGGCACCTATCAGCGCTGTGTTTTTAGGCCGAGTTTCCTATGGATATTCTGTCCGGGCGGTAGTAACTGTCAATGTATTTTTTGCGAGCTTGTTTAATGTGATTTGGTTTACGTTTTTCAGTGGTACCGCCATTCATATGCAAATTTTCCAGAAAGCCGGACTGGGAGATATCCTGGCCAACAAGGGGGCGGAAATGGTCAATTATGCTTTCTTTAGTCATTTACCCCTCGGTGCTTTGATCAGTGCAATTTTTGTTGCTACTGCGTATTTGACCTATGTTGCCGGGGCCGATGCTATGTGTGCTACTTTAGCCGGATTAAGCACCTTCGGTATTTCTCCGGACAGTCCGGAGCCACCGGCCATTTTGAAAATCATCTGGGGTGCTATCCTGGGTACAGTTGCCTGGATCACCATGAGTTTCGCCGGCCTGGACGGACTAAAGGCATTATCTAATTTGGGAGGTATTCCCACATTAATCTTGTTGGCGTTTGTAACTTATGCCTTGATGAAAGTGGCTTGGAATCCTTATAAATATGATACCTTTAAAGAAGATTATGACGAATTTGGCCAGCCGAAGAGACTAAAAATTACCGAACTAAGTAAAAATTCGGATGAGCAAAAAAAACTTCCGTTAATCAGGAATTAGATTCAAGATGCAGTGAGCTTAGCACTTGTCGATGCTTACTTCCCAAAAAGCAACAAACAACTCGACAACAGGAAGCGGCTATGATAGAATTTAGCCAAATAAAGGAACAAATATAGACAGATTTGCTGCCGGCGTCCTGCAGGACTTGGCACAAGCCAAGTTTTGCTGATTGCTGCAGCGGGCGGGACGACCGCAAAGCTAAATGAATAGAGATTGGAGTGTATTTATTATGAAACAGGCAAACAGCAAAATATGTAAGCAGATAACCATAAGTATTGCTGCGTTTTTCGCCTTCGGTATGTTTGGTGTTTTAACGCCGGCGCCGGTATTGGCCGCCAAAGCCAAAAACGAGCAAACAATTGGCTATGTCGACAGACAGCAAGTTTTTTCCGGCTATCCCGGCATCCAGGAGATCATGCAGCGTATCCAGGACTTGAGGGCTGAGGCCCAAAAAGATTATGACACCAATACCAAAGACCTGCCGGTGGCAGACAAGAAAGCTTACAGCGACAGGCTGGCGCTGCAGCAGGCTCAGCGCGAAGATGAGCTGATGGACCCGGTGAGAGCTAAGATTGAGGCGGCCATCAAGGCGATAGCGGCAGCGAAGGGCTTGCATGTAATCCTTGATGCTGCGATTGTCATCTATGGCGGCACAGATATCACTGCCGACGTTATCACTAAAGTGAGCCGCTAAAACCTGCCATTATCCCATGGGCTGACAACCCCTGCATTTTTCCTGTAGAGGAGATCTCTCCCGGTACGCTCCTTAGTAAGGCAGAGCATGTGCCTAATGCGGCAGCTTGAAACAGCGAGGCCCGGACAAGCAGTCCGGGCCTCGCTAAAGTTTTTTAAGCAAATCTGTCATGTACCTCGGAAGAGGCCGCGGGCTTTTGTGTATTCCAGCGTCTCATGAACCATATCCATTCGTCAGGATATGCTAGTATGGCCTCTTCAATGACTTTAGTCATTTGCAGCGTGTTATGGTAGATTTCCTGGTCAGGATCATCGTAATGCTGATAGGCCACAGGCGGCTTAATAACCACATGGTGGCCGCCCTGGGGCCGATGATAGGTAAAGGCCGGGACAATAACAGACTTAAAGGTTTTGGCGAAATAGGCCGGGCCAACAGGCGACGAGGCATTTTTGCCGAGGAAATCAAAGAATACGCCATCAGTGCCGCCATCCTGATCAGCCAGGAACCCCAAAACCTTGCCTTTTTTTAGGGCCCGGGCCGCCTTAATCATGTCCGATGTTCCCCGGTTGAATACTTCCAGTCCAACCATAGTCCGGAATTCATTTAAAATACGGGTGTGCTGCGGATTGGGTTGTGGTTTGGCTATTGTAGTTATGGGAAAACCTGCATAACACAATGCGGCGGCCATCCATTCCCAGTTACCCATATGAGCGGTCAGAAAAACTACCCCATGTCCTTGGCTTAACGCTTTTTGCAGATGTTCCAAGCCAGAAATGGATACATACTGCCGGATGTTTTGCGGAGTTAACGCAGGTGTGTACAGCACTTCCATTACCGTTTGCCCCAGATTACAGAACATGCGGCGAATCAGAGCGCTTGCTTCCGCCTGGGTAAGCTTCAGGCTGTCGGTCACCTGCATTATGCCCCGCTCCCGCTGCCGCTTGGCGGCTACATAGACGATAATCCCCAGTTGCCGGCCAAGCCAGCATACCAAACGATATGGCAATAAGCAAATCAGTCGACTGAGCATTTTTAAGAAGAAATACTGTAAATTTCCTCGCATATCTTATCTCCTCTCAAAATATTATGCTGAAGTGATTTGCAACTCAGTTGCTGATTTTAATAGTTTTGTTTCACTTACAGCTAGGCAGAAGGGACTACCCGGTTAATTCTATTTTAATATAAAACACGGAAGATTTACATCCCTATATTTTTTTAGGGCTTAGATCTTGCGAGGTGCGGCTTTCACCGGCAGTATTTGGTAACACATACTACTGTTCTATAATGCAGGCGTTATTGCCAGGGCCTGAACACTCCCTGTATGAGCATAGACTCAGCCAAATAAGAAAAAAGGAAAGACGGAGGAACGGTGGTACTGTCTTGTTATCAAGCAGTACCCCATTCCCTTTACAATTCATAAATCTGTAACGTTTGCTTCATTCGCTTGACGACTGTTTGTCTGACCTGTTCCGGCTCAAGCACCTCAACGAAGCTGCCAAAGGACAGAATATAGCTGAATAGCCACTCACCCGCAGGCAGTGCTGCCGCCAGCGTAAAACTGCCGTCAGCGTTGGGCATAAAATAGGAATCATCAAAATAGTCATAGAGCCGGTTGAGGGCCTTGGCCTGAACGCGGAGTTTTAATGGAATAAGCGTTGGAGCAGCATTGTTATTTGACTCTTTGGGGTTTTGTGCAGGCAAAAGCCTGCGGGCAAATGTTGCAGACATTACGGTTAAGTTTTTCAGCCGGGAAATCCGGAAGGTCCGTTGTTCCTGGCGCTGCCGGCAATAGGCGGCTAAATACCAGGCATTGTTTTTGAAAATCAATTTTTCCGGTTCTGCCAGACGATTACTTTTCCTCCCTTCACCGTTTACATAGTCAAAGCGAATGACTTTGCTCTGCAGCAGGGCCTGTTTGATGTGATTAAACTTATGGTTTTCATTGGGCGAACTGCTCCAGGGCGAAAAGTCGATTTCTACCCAATCATAAACCGGTGTATTTTTAAATATGGACCCAAGTTTTTCGAGCACTCTATCAAGTTCAGGATAATGAGTTGCCTGCAGTGTTTTAATTGTCAGCAGTAAGCTTTCACTTTCCTGCTCAGAAATAAGCGTTCTGCTTAGCGCGTAGTTTTCAAGTAAATGAATGCCGCCGCCATTTCCCTTATTCATATACACCGGCACGCCTGCCGACGATAGCACATCAATATCCCGGTAAATTGTTCTGGTTGAGACGCCAAACCGATCAGCAAGTTCCTGGGCAGTAACACTTCCTTTATTAAGTAAAATGGTTGTTATCTCAAATAGCCGGTTTATTTTCATACTTTATCACCCCAGGTAATTATAACACTAAATATGACAGAGGTTTGTCATATTAGCAATTTTTGCAGGACAAATGAATGCTGTAGAGAAAATAAGGCACAACTTGCACCGAAGTTGTGCTTTATTTAGGGTGACAAATCTCTTAGCCGTGCAGGTTCAGTTATAGAGAAGGGGGCAGAAAATGAAAAACAGGTTTACAATCGGCGAAATGTCAAAATTGCATAATATCCCGGTAAAAACGCTGCGTTATTATGATGAGATAGGATTATTTAAGGCGATTGAAGTGGATCAAAATAATGGTTATCGCTATTATTCAACCGAACAGTTTGAACAATTAAATACAATTAAGTACCTTAAATTTCTGGGATTTTCTTTAAAAGAAATCCAAAAGCACCTGGGCAGCAGGGACATTCAGTCTTTTATCAAGCTATTAAAACACCGGCAGCGCATTACCCACGACCGGATAAGGAGCCTCAATGCAGTCAGCAGCCAGTTCGCCAATAGAATTGATGATCTTGAACAAGCCTTAGCTATTGAGGCAGTAGAGCAGCCTTTCCTGAAAAATATTACCAAGCGGCGAATTATATGTATTGATGAATATATCTGTACAGAACCGGAATGGGAGCTTGCTTTACGCAAACTGGAGAATGAAACCGGCATTACCCCTTCGTTATTTATCGGCAGGGTCGGCCTGACTGTAGCGGGGGTAAACCTAAAGGCCGGGAGATTTCAGGAATACAGCTCGGTCTTTATATTCTGGGAAGATTCTCTGGCCGGTCATAATCATGCATTTGTCCGGTATTTGGCAGAAGGGGAGTATGCCTGTATTTATTATCGGGGAAATCATAGCCAGTCCTCCAGATATTACGATATATTATTAGCCTTTATTAACAATAGCGGTTATGAGATTGCCGGCCATGCCATCGAATGTACACTGATTGATGACTATATTACGGCCGAGAAACACCTGCATGTTACAGAGATTCAGATTCCTGTTAAACTATTGACTCTCCAGTAACTGGAGGCTATATCATAGGGAAAAGGGCTGACGGAAGGAGGGATGCATATTTTCCGGAAAATCCTGAACGTAATTCTGGGCTGTGGGATTGTTTGCGGCGGGGTCATATTTCTCAGTCATTCCCAGCTGGTAACCGGGGGAACAACAGGCATTGCCCTTGGTATCACTTATTTGTTTCATACCACATTCGCTGTTGCCTTACTGGTGACCAGTATCCCTTTTTATCTGCTGTCTATTTTCCGTATGGGCTGGCAGTTTACGCTATCGACATTTTTTGCGGTGTTAACGCTTGCTCTTTTTACGGAAATTAATCGCTGGCTACCGGATTTTATTTTGCCGGGCTACATGGGGGCCATTGCCGGCGGTGGCTTATTAGGCCTGGGGTTATCCCTGTTATTTTGGAATGGGGCATCGTTAGGGGGGGTTAATGTATTAGCCCTTTACCTGCAAAAAAGATTCGGCTGTGATCCGGGCAGAGTAACCTTTTGGGTTGATGGCAGCATTGTGGTTGCCTATTTCTATTCGGTTGGGGCGGAGAAGGGTCTGTATTCGATTTTGTCCGTTCTCATAACCTCAGCCATTATCAGCTATTTTAAAGGCCGAATTGCTGCGGCCACGCAAA
Source organism: Sporomusa termitida (assembly GCF_007641255.1). Classification (NCBI taxonomy): domain Bacteria; kingdom Bacillati; phylum Bacillota; class Negativicutes; order Selenomonadales; family Sporomusaceae; genus Sporomusa; species Sporomusa termitida. The sequence goes on along the minus strand of NZ_CP036259.1, from coordinate 4,171,129 downwards.
AAAATGCCTGTTAGCAGACTGGCAGGGTCAATCGGAGCATTTAGGAGGGATTCAGGTGCGATTTGCGATTATTGGCGCCGGGGTCATGGGCTGTCTGGCAGGCGCTATGCTGAAAAATGCCGGTGCAGACGTGTGGCTGGTTGATTCTAACCCGGCTCTCGTCAGGCATATTCAGCATAAGGGTTTACAGATAAGCAGTCATGACAGAGAAGAGCATATCGAGATAAACATAGTACAGTCACCCGGTGAGATTCAGGAGCCAATGGATGTTATCCTGTTTTTAGTAAAAAGTTGTTGTACCGAAGCGGCGGCGCAATCAGCCCAATGTATTGCCGGAGAGAATACATATATTATGACCCTGCAAAACGGGATCGGCAATGTTGAGATTTTGGCTAACTACTATGGGCGGGAAAAGATCCTTTACGGGATTATGGAATTTGCCGGCAAGGCAGTTGATGCCGGACATATCCGGGCGTTTATCAGCAATCATTCTAAGATTTGTTTTGGCTCCGCCCAAAAAATTATTAATGATGATATGAAGAAAATTGCCGGCTTGTTCGGGGCCAGCGGTATCAAGGTCATTGTAGAGGAAGATATTGACAGTGAAGTATGGATCAAGCTAAGAAACAACTCCACCAATGCCGTGTTTGGTTTACTACGGTTAAGTATGGGGCAGGCCCTGGCGGCTGAAGGCATGGCCGAAGTTATGCAGGCGGTTAGAGATGAGGTTATTGCGGTAGCCAAAGCGAAAGGAATTTGTTTTACCGATGAACAACTGAGCGTGAACAAGGGCAAAACACCGATTAACCCTGAGTTATATGCTCATCTGCCATCCACTGCGCTGGACATGAAAAACAAAACTCAGACCGAGGTGGAATTTATTAATGGTGCTGTTTATCGGGAAGGCTTGCGGCTGGGAGTTTCGACGCCAAACAATGAGTTGCTGTATAAACTGATTAAAATAATGGAACAAACCTATGCAGAGCAGTTTTAATTTTTGTCATGGGGACGGTTCTCGCGACACAGGTATAGGCTGCGAATAACCTGGACCGCTACCTGGAGCCGCAGCGCCAAGGCGTAGTCAATGGCACCCGCGTAGCTCAAGCCTGCCCGCATCGCTGTGTCGTTTTTGGCTTACCAAGGTATATTGGTCAACCAGCAGATTATTTGCTATACTGGTAAAAACGGCCAATGCAGTGGAAGCCTGACGTAAAGATTTTGTGCAGGGCAGGGGACAGGAAATGATGGTAAATGAACAGGAAGAGTTACGGCAGGGATTGAAAGAGCAAGGCTACATTGCCGATGATAATACGGCAATGCTGCTCCGGATAGCCGTGTTGTTAAACAAACCGATACTGATTGAAGGGCCGGCGGGAGCCGGTAAAACTGAACTGGCAAAGGCCTGGAGCCAATACCTGGGCCGCCGGCTTATCCGGCTGCAATGTTATGAGGGGATTGACGAAACCAAAGCGCTGTATGACTGGAATTATCAGAAGCAATTGCTATATATCCAGTCTCAGGCGGCAAACCGGCAAGACTGGTCTAATCTGAGTCAGAATATCTATGGCAGAGAGTTTCTGCTGGCAAGACCGCTGCTGGCGGCTATCAGCAGTTCCACTGCTGCCGTTCTGCTTATTGATGAAATTGACAAAAGCGATGAGGAATTTGAGAGTTTCCTGCTGGAGGTCCTTTCCGACTGGCAAATATCCATTCCCGAGACCGGAACAATAGCAGCTGCCAGCATCCCGTCCGTCATCCTTACCAGCAATAATACCCGCCGGTTAAGCCATGCCCTGCGCCGCCGCTGTTTATATCTATACCTGGATTATCCCAGTGAGCAGCGGGAGCTTGAAATCCTGAAACTGTACTTTCCGGCGCTTAACGAGGTATTGGGTCAACAAGTGGTGGCTTTTGTCAGACGGGTAAGACTGGAGAAGCTAAAAAAGCATCCCAGTATCAGTGAAGTGCTTGACTGGGTAACTGTTCTCAGTCATCTGCGCGTGACGGGGCTTTCCGCTGATTTGATTATAAATACGGTAAACATTCTTTTAAAGTACCGCGAAGACTGTCAGGCCATTACCGAGAAAGTCACTCAAAAGGACTGGTTGCGTGGAATACCTAATCTTTGATATTGCCAGGATACTCCGGCAGGCGGGCGTTAATGTCAGTACCCGGGAAATCGCCGACAGCATACAGGCTCTGCAACTGGTAAACGGCAAGCAACTGGATAAGTATAGGCTATATCAATTATTAAATGCGACAATGGTGAAAACCGAATGGGGCGCCGGTTATTTGCAGCGGCTGGTTGAACTCTTTTTGGAACCGGACCCGGAAATTGTGGCCGACCGCACCGGGGTGCTTTCCCTTCCCGGCTGTCCGGCCGGGGAAGCGGGTTATGGGGAGGGCGGTTCCGGCGGCACCGGCGGCGGCGGTGCCCTGCTGCAACAGCTGACAGAAGCGGTATTACACCAGGAAATGGACGTAATCTATGCTATTGTTAAAAGCCATACCTATGGTCTGGAGTATATAAGCGACAAGCGCGAGGAGGCTCTTCAGGCCCTCCGGCAGGGCAGCGGCTGGTTTCAGGTAGCCGGCCGCATCGAGGCGGCTTACCGGGAGGGCGGGATTGCCGACAGCGAATATCAGTGTGCCCAGAACAGCCTGACGGCCTGGACGAACCTGCTGATGGATGAAATAGAGCGTTTGCAAGTAAAAATGATGAGCCGGGATTATTTGAGCCGGCTGCTGAAGCAACAAAACCCTTTTTACGTTAGCTTTCTTGGTGCGGATGACCAGCTGGCCGTCATGTCCCGGGAAGTGGCAAAGCTGGCACAAAGGCTGGCCGTAAAAAGAGGCCGGCGCCGGCAGGTGGCCAACCGGGGCCGGATTAGCATCAACCGGAGCATAAAAGCGGCTATGAAGACCGGCGGTATAGCCTTTACACTGGTCAGGATGAACAGAAAACCGTCCAAGCCTGATCTTTGCCTATTGTGTGATATGTCCAATTCGGTCCGGAGATTCAGCTATTTTATGCTGCTGTTTGTGTATACCCTGCAGAAAAAATTCAGCAATATCCGGTCCTTTCTGTTCATTGATACGTTACTGGAGGTTACCGACTATTTTAAAGAACAGGATGCAGACAGTGCCCTGGCAGCAATAGGCAGGTTAAAAGGCTTTAACCGTACAGGCTTTTCGCATTACGGCAATGTATTTCATCAATTTGCCGGTCAGTATCTCCCTGTTTTAAGTAAAAGCACCACCGTCCTGATACTGGGCGATGCCAAAAATAACTGGAATGCGGTAGATGGTAGTGAAACGTTACCGGCAATCAGGGATCAGGCCAACGCTTTATATTGGCTTAACCCTTTAGACCGGGAGTTATGGGGGCGCAGTGACTGTATTATGGAAAAATACCGTCCTGGCTGTACCGGTGTGTATCAATGTGCCAATATCGAACAACTGGAGCGCTTTATTACCGGAATTTTATGAGGTAATAGGGCACGGCATTCGGGAAGCTTGAGGGGACTCTCTTTTTATTCCGGCACGGTAAGGGGAGCGGTAAATTGATAATGCAACAAGATCCCTGTTCCCCTGTTGGCGGAGGACGGCCTTATCTGTATAAAAAGATTGCTCCCCCCGGACTGACCAGGGAGAGCATTTTTTTATGCCGATAATTTGCCGGTACTATTCATTGGCAACAGTCTATTATATTTTCTCTACAATGGTGGCGACACCCTGGCCGCCGCCGATGCAGAGGGTAGCCAGTCCCAGTTTTTTATCGTTGTGTTCCAGCGCGTGCAGCAGGGTGACCAGGATACGGGCACCGCTGGCGCCGATTGGATGGCCCAGCGCAATGGCGCCACCGTAAATATTTACTTTTGCCGGAGCGAAGCCCAGTTCCTTGCCTACGGCCAGAAACTGGGCGGCAAAGGCTTCATTGGCTTCAATCAGATCAATGTCATCAATGGTTAAACCGGCTTTAGCCAGGGCTTTACGGGTTGCCGGCACCGGGCCGACACCCATGAGGCTGGGGTCAACGCCGCCGGCCGCATAGGCCCGAATCCGGGCCAGCGGTTTAATGCCCAGTGCCCGGGCTTTATCACCGGCCATGATCACAAGGGCCGCGCCGCCGTCATTAATACCGGAGGCGTTGCCGGCGGTTACGGTACCGTCTTTTTTAAAGGCCGGTTTTAATTTGCTCAAAGCCTCAAAAGTGGTGCCGGCCCGGGGATATTCGTCAGTATCAACGATAACCTCGCCTTTTCTGGTCTTGACGGCAATGGGGGCAATCTCCTGTTTAAAGGCACCGGCAGCAATGGCGGCCACGGCCTTGCGCTGGGAGTCGGCGGCCAGCTGATCCTGCTCCTGGCGGCTGATACCGTATTTTTCCGCGACGTTTTCAGCGGTAATGCCCATATGATAGTCGTTGAAGGCGCACCAGAGGCCATCCTGAATCATGACATCGGTGAGCTTGCCGTTGCCCATGCGATAACCCCAGCGGGCTTTGGCGTCCAGGACATAGGGGGCATTGGTCATGCTTTCCATGCCGCCGGCAACCACAATATCGGCATCGCCGGCCAGAATGGCCTGGGCCGCCAGGTTGACGGTTTTTAAGCCGGAACCGCAGACCTTATTGATGGTATAGGCCGGTGTTGCCACAGCCAGACCGGCTTTGACCGCCGCCTGGCGGGCCGGGTTTTGCCCAAGACCGGCCTGCAGCACATTGCCGAATATGACCTCATCGATACTGTCTTTGCCGATACCGGCCCGGGCGACGGCCTCGCTGATGACATGGGCTCCCAGCTCGACGGCTGAAAACGGCGCCAGGGCCCCGTTAAAACTGCCGATCGCGGTGCGGACGGCACTGGCAATCACTACTTCTCTCATGTGTATCTACCTCCAATGGTTCAAAATTGTGGATTATCGTATACGGTTAGAAGAAATGCAGACCAATAATAAAGATCACGCCGGAAAATAACAGGGCGGTAACGCAATAGCCCATGATGTCACGCACACCGAGGCCGGCAATCGCCAGGGCCGGCAGCGCCCAGAACGGCTGGGCCATATTCATCCAGGCTTCACCATAGGCGATCGCCATCGCGGCTTTACCCATATCAGCCCCTAAGGCCTGAGCGGCAGGCATGACAAAGGGGCCCTGAACAACCCAGTGGCCGCCGCCGGAGGGCACGGCAAAGTTAATAAGCGCCGAGCTGAAGAAGGCCATCAGGGGGAAGGTCTCGGCTGTGGCCACATCAACAAACCAATTGGTAATAATCCCGCCCAGGCCGGAGTGTTCCATCATAATCTGAATGCCGGCGTAAAACGGGAACTGAATCAGGATGCCGGCTGTGCCCTTGGCGGCGGCGCTGACGGCCCGCACATAAGCCATCGGGGTTTTGTGCAGCAGGATACCGGCAGTCAGGAACATCAGGTTTACGGTGTTGACATTGAGGTTAAACCCTTTCTGAACAAAGTAGGTGCCCAGATAGACAATGCCAAGCAGGCCGACAACCCAGGCCAGTATCGGGCTTTCTTCGATCTTTTGCGCCCAGGTGGCGTCAGGGCCTAATTTTTTGGCGACGGAAACCTCTTCCTGCAGCAGGGCCGGATCAATAGCCACGATCTCATGTTCTTTGGGCATCATCATGCGGGCAATCAGGGGCACCAGAATGATCAGGCCCACGGTAATGAACAGGTTGTAGCCGGTAAAAATGGTGTCGGCGATGGGGATCAGGCCCACCATTTTTTCCATCGGGTTGCCGGCGGTGGCCGCTACCAGCGGCACCGAGGCGGAAAAGCCGCCATGCCAGGATAAAAAGCCCATATAAGCGGTGGCGATGAGCAGGCGGTAATCGGATTTCGGGATCCGGCGGGCCACTTCCCGGGCAAACATGGCTCCCACTACCAGGCCGAAACCCCAGTTAATGACACAGGCCACGGCGGAACAGAACCCGACCAGCATGACCCCCTGGGCCGGGGTTTTCGCCACCGACGCCAGCGCGGTCATGCCTCTTTTTACCGGACCGGAGCTGGCCAGGGCATGGCCGGTTACGAGAACCAGCGACATTTGCATGGCAAAGGCCAATAGGTTCCAGAAGCCGTCGCCCCACATATTGACCATGTCCAGGGCCGAATGCGGCGTTATTGTAATGCCAAGCACGAAGGTAATGATAGTAAGCAGGATGGCAAAGACTAACGGGTCAGGCAAATATTTATTAACGATACTGGTGAAAAAACGGGAAATAACTCCTACCATTGCTGTTTTCCTCCTACGAAATGTTCTGCATCGGTTTCAGATCCGGGCTGATGATCAGGGCCGCCTCGGTGCGGGCCTGCACGAACTCAACATCCACACCGGCGGCAATTTCCTCCAGGACAAGACTGTCTCCGGTTACCCGGAATACGCCCAGCTCGGTCACAATGAGGTCAACCACACCTTTGCCGGTCAGGGGCAGGCGGCATTGGCGCAGCAGTTTGGCCGAACCGTCTTTAGCGCAATGCTCCATAGCAATAATGACTTTTTTGGCCCCTGTTACCAGGTCCATGGCCCCGCCCATACCGGGCACCATTTTGCCGGGAACCATCCAGTTGGCCAGATTGCCGGCCTGATCCACCTCCAGGCCACCTAACACGGTAACGTCGACATGGCCGCCGCGGATCAGCATAAATGATGTCGCACTGTCAAACATTGCCGCCCCGGGGATCAGGCCGCAGGGCTGGCCGCCGGCATTGGTCAGATTGGGATCGATTTCCCCGGCGAGGGAACCTAAGCCGACGAACCCGTTCTCAGACTGGAGAGTTACGTCAACTTCGGCCGGCAGGTAATTAACTACCATTGTCGGCAGGCCGATGCCGAGGTTAACAATATTACCATTTTCCAGCTCCCGGGCAACCCGTCTGGCAATGATTTCTTTTGCGTTCATCCTAACAACCTCCTAAAAAAACAATTTTATCGACAACCACGCCCGGGGTCATGACCTCGTCAGGGCCGATTTCTCCCACTTCCACCAGCTCATCCACCTCCGCAATGACTAAGTCGGCGGCCAGCGCCATCAGCGGATTAAAGTTGCGGGCCGATTTATCATAGACAAGATTGCCGGCTTTATCGGCTTTTTTGGCCCGGATCAGGGCCACATCCGCCCGGAGGGGTGTTTCCAGCAAATACTCCACGCCGCCGACACTAAGCTTTTGCTTGCCCTCTTCGACAACCGTGCCCACACCGGTGGGGGTAAGGACGCCGCCCAGACCGGCCCCGCCGCAGCGTACTCTTTCGGCCAGTGTGCCCTGGGGTACCAGCTCAACCGCCAGCTCCCGGGCAATCATCTGTTGGCCTGTTGCCGGATTGGTGCCGATATGGGAGGCAATTACCCTGCTGACCTGACGGCTGACAACAAGGCGGCCGAGCCCTTTGTCGGGAAAGCCGGTGTCATTGGCAATCAGGGTCAGGTTTTGAATTTTTTGATCAATAAGGGCCTGAATGAGGTTGTCCGGGGTGCCGACCGCTAAAAAGCCACCGGCCATAATCGTCATGCCGTCTTTTACATAGCCCGTAACCTGCTCAATACTTGCTTGCTTGTTTGTCATACTAACCTCCTGCTGAATGAATTGTAGGTGCAATGCAGCCTGTTCGCGTGTCTTGACCATTTAGCTTTTAGTTTTAGGGCTGACGCCGCCATTGGCTATTTTGGCCGTCAGCAAACTAAAAATATAATGTGGGCAAGGCACTGGTGCTTGCAAAATTCGATATTAAACGACAAGAATTTCAAGCTGTCCCTACATTACGCACAATCCGTGCCAAACAATAAAAAAAAGTCTGCCGAAAAATCGACAGAGCTTGTGAATACTTACAAATACTAGATTGAAGATTTCTGTAACCAGAGTACTCTAAACAATAATACCTGCTTTCACAGGGCTAAGATGCGCATTTTTTTGCGCAGTGAGCATTTTTTTTCACACTTATTCGAGCTCATACTCCTGGATCTTGTATAAAATAGAACGCCGGCTTACGCCCAGTTCCTTGGCCGTTTTTACCTTATTGCCATGATTGCGCTGTAATGCTTCCTTGATGAGCAGGCATTCCGTTTTTTTAATCATTTCTTTTAAAGTTTTGCCGGAAATCTTTTCCAGGCCCAGGGTGCTGATGAGGTCGCTTTCGCTGCTGTACCGGAGATTATCCGGCAGATCTTCCGGAAATATGCGGCTGCCTGTACTCATAATAACAGCCCGCTCCACAACATTGGCCAATTCGCGCACATTGCCCGGCCAGTTGTAGTTTTCCAGTAATTTGACAACATCAGGGTCAAAATCCATAATCTCTTTTTCGTTTTCGGCGGTGAATTTCTGCAAAAAGTAACCGGCCAGCAGCTCAATGTCCTCCCGCCGCTCCCGCAGGGGCGGGGCTGACAGGGAGACAACATTCAGGCGGTAATACAGGTCCTGCCGGAAGCGGCCCTGTTTGACCATTTCCGCCAAATTCCGGTTTGTTGCCGCCAGTACGCGGATGTCGGTTTTAATTGTTGTATTGCCGCCGACCCGTTCAAATTCCCGCTCCTGCAATACCCTGAGCAGTTTTACCTGCAGGTTGGGCGAAATTTCACCAATCTCATCCAGCAGCAGGGTCCCGTGATCGGCCTGTTCGAACCGGCCCGGACGGCGCATGACCGCACCGGTAAAGGCGCCTTTCTCATGGCCGAACAACTCACTGTCCAGCAGGCTTTCCGGCAGCGCCCCGCAGTTGATCTTGATAAAAGGGCCGCTGTTGCGCCGGCTGTTATAATGGATGGTATTGGCAATCAGCTCTTTGCCTGTGCCGCTTTCACCGGTAATCAGCACCGTGGCGTTACTCTGGGCGATTTTCGCGATATTCTGGCATAACTCCCGCATTTTGGGACTGTTGGTAATAATTTTGTCCAACCGGTAGCTGTCAATCAGCTGCTGGTTTAGATCAAAGATTTTTTCCGTCATTTTCTGTAACTGAATGGCGCGGTTAGTCAGTAATTTAACCTCTTCAATGTCAAACGGCTTAATCACATAATCGAAGGCCCCTAGCTTGATGGCTTCTACAGCTGTTTCTACAGCCGCATAGGCTGTCATCAATATGACAGTAACATTCTGGCTTAGCTTTCGCAGTTCTTTAAAAGCGGTGATGCCATCAATATTCGGCATCCGGATATCCATAATAATCAGATCAGGCGGGAGGGCCCTGAATTTGCGCAGCGCCTCTTCGCCGCTTTCAGCGCACACCACCTGATACCCTTCGCGTTTCAAAACAGCAGACAATAATTTGCGCACACTGTCTTCATCGTCAACAACCATAATTGTATAATTGTTATTTATCAGTCTCGCCTCCCTGATGGGTGACCGGCAGCTGCAGGGTAACCACCGTGCCGCTGCCAGGCTCACTTTGAATGTTAATGCGTCCGTAGTGCGTGTTAATAATCCGCTGGACCACGGCCAGTCCTAAACCGGTGCCTGTGGCTTTGGTAGTAAAAAAGGGATCAAATATCTTGTCTAAATCGGCGCTGGTAATGCCGGTCCCGGTGTCTGTTATCCGTATGTGGACAAAATCGCTGTGTTCCTGCCAGGTCACAATTTCAATGGTTCCCTGCTCCAAAGTAGCCTGGACCGCATTGATCAGCAGATTGAGAAAGACCTGTTTCAGCTGTTCGGCATCGCCTTCTATGAGCGGCAAGGTTCTGTCAAGGTGCAGCCTGAAGCCCACCTTGTGCTGAGTGCCTGTATTTTTGACCAATACCAGGGTTTCCTCAAGCAAACTGTTGATGTCCATTGGCTGATAATTGGTTTTGCAGGGGCGGGCAAAGTACAGCAGGGTCTCAATAACCCGGTTTATCCGGTCAACTTCTTTAATAATTACCGGCATATATTCCTGCCGCTCGGCCTCATTGTCGGCGCTCTGCAAATATTGCACAAAGCCTTTAATCGCCGTAAGCGGGTTGCGGATCTCATGGGCGACGCCGGCCATAAGCTCACCCAGCGAGGCCAGGCGTTCGGCGCGCAGCATCTGGGCCTGCAGGCGGTGTTGCTCGGTCAGGTCTTTGAAAACGACAACGGCGCCAATGATTTTATCGTTGCTGTCTTTCAGGCGGCTGGTGCTGATACTGATATAAATGTCCTTATTTTTGACCGGGTAATCCATTTCGATACCGATATAGTTGGTGCCTGTGGCCAGGGTATCTAACAGCAGGCTGTTAAAATGCCGGCCTTCGCAAAAGATTTCCTTATAGGGCTTATCGACAATCTCGGCACAGATAAAACCGGTCAGGTTTTCTGCCGATTTATTGGCACTTGTTATTGTACCGTTAATATCCACGGTAATAACGCCGTCGGCAATGCTGTGGAGGATATTTTCGTTCAATGTCTGGGCATTGAGCAAGGAGTGGGCCATATAATTGATGGCCTCACTGATCTGCCCCATTTCGCCGGTCATGGGTACGATCCGGTGGCGCAAATCAAATCGCAGCAGTTCCAGGCTGTTTTTGATTGTCTCCACATTGTGAATAAAACCCCCGGTCATCCAGAAGATCAGCAGCAGGCTGACAATAATGCCGAGACTTACTGAAAGATAGATATTATAGTCCATGGCTGCCATCTGGGCATGGATGTCGTCTGTCAGCTCGTTAGCCCAGATATAGCCGATCACTTCGCCGTGACGCACAATCGGCACCATGGCATTCATGATATCGCCTCTGACCATGGGGGCAAACGCCACCAGGCGTTCACCGGTACTCATAACCTCCCGGCCGGGATGAGCCGGGTCGATGGCAAGCCCGACCTTATCGGCGTAATTGCTGCTGGGGCCATAGGTAATAATAGCGTCAAGCTCCCTGCTGTAATAACCGGCGCCGACGCCGGGGTGAACACCGGTCACGGTATCGGTAACCTTTTTTAAAGAATCATTCAACACTTTTATTTGGGCTGCCCGGTCGGCAGGGGGCGCGTTTTGGGCCTGTAACAGCTCCTGATAGCCTTCGCCCAGGTAGTTATCCAGCAATAAAGCAATACCAAACAATTTCGCCTGCTTTTCCAGCAGGAGTGCCTCCTGGGTTTCGAGTTTGGTGACATAGCCGGTGAGCAGTATTGGTATACTGACAATGATCAAAGCAAATAAAATCATCTTATTGCGTAAGGTTTGGGGCAATAAACGTTTCATAGAGCGTCTCCTCTGCTGGCATGAATGGGGACAGGGCCGGCAGCCGGGAACAGCCGCCGGCAGCTGGCGCCGGAAAATAAAATTACGATCAGTCATTATTCTGGCTTGGGCTTATTGATTATAATACTAGCTGATCTCCCGGGCGCTGTAAATATCCGATTGCCCGGCGGCCTGCTATAGAGGAAGAGGCCCTGGTGATGGCGAATGAAAAGTATTAGATTCAGTGTTTGACAAAGCTATGGCGAGCATTTCTATCATAAGTTAGGCTGGCAACCTATATCCGCAGGGTTTATGGAAGCAGAAATGCCCCTGTTCTGATGGCAAAAAATTTACAAAATACCAATTAATAAGGTGGAATGATCACATGGCGCCTGTAAGATATTCGGTTCCTTTTTCCCCCCTCACCGAGCGGATTGCCCTGGAAGCGCCGCAACTGGCGGCGGCCTTGGCAGAGTTGCGGAGCGTGATGGGAGAGGCTGACTTTGAGAGGTACATTAACACCCTGGTTTCGCTGCGGCAAGTAGATGATCAGTTATTGCTGATTACGAAACGGGAAATGTACAGATCAATTCTGCTGAGCCGGTTTTTACCGGCAATAAAGCAGTGCTTTGCAGTACGGCTGGTGCGAATCATCAACCAATAGGTTTTACAGGGACGGTCCAGGCAGCTTTATAAAACAGATCGGAGATTTGGTATGAGCAGTAAGAAGCGATGCACTAAGGACAGGCAGGGCATTGAAGCGCAATACAGGCTGCTGGTGGAGAAAACCGCTAACGGGGTTCTCTGTATTGATGCGGATGACTGTTTAGTCAGTGTCAATCCAAGCGGGTTAAGGATGTTTGGCGAGACTGCGGCCGGTATGACCGGCAGAAGCATCTATGAGTTTATCGCTGCCGGCAATGTTTCACCGGCCAGGCGGTTTATTAAGGCAGCCCGGCAGGGGCAACCGGCAGCCGGTACGGTAACCTGCCTGCGGGCAGATGGCACCGGTTTGCCGGTGGAACTGAGCATAACGGCATTTGCCGATGGATGCCTGCAGATTATTACCTCCGATGTTACGACCGGGCGGCAGGCGGAAGAAGCCCTGAAAAAAAGTGAGGCGCGCTATCGGGCGGTAGTAGAGGATCAGGTGGATTTAATTCGCCGGTTTTTGCCTGATGGCAGCCTGACCTTTGTCAACAGCGCGTTTTGCCGTTATTTTAATAAGCCGATGGACGAGCTTATCGGCACCAATGTGATGGAGCTTATTGCTGAGGATGACCGGGACCGGTTTCAAGAGCAAATATTTTCGCTGACAGTTGACAGCCCGGTAGCAATGGCTGAGCGCAGGCTGGTTGGCCGCGATTCTCAGGTTCGGTGGCAGCAGTGGGTAAACCGGGCCATTTTTGCTGACTGCGGCCGGCTGCTGGAGTTTCAGTCTGTGGGCAGGGATATTACCGCCCAAAAGCTGGTGGAACAGCAGCTCACGGAAAGCGAGGCCCGCTATCGGGTCGTGGTTGAGGACCAGGTGGATTTAATCCGCCGGATTTTGCCGGATGGTAAATTAACTTTTGTGAACAGTGCGTTTTGCCGGTATTTTGGCAAAAGTATGAATGAGATTATTGGTGAGAATTTTATTCACTTTGTACCGCCTGCTCACCGGGAGTCGATTCTGCGGATGTTTAACCTGCTAACGCCGGAAAACCCGGTGGCCTTTTCTGAATACCAGTTTGGTACTGCTCAGGGTAATCGCTGGGTACAATGGAATAATCGCGCGCTTTTTAATGAGCAGGGGGAGATCGTTGAGTACCAGTCGGTAGGGCGCGATATTACCGCCCAGAAAGAAGCCGAAATCAGGATTGCTGAAGCGAGGGCCGCGATCGAACGGGCCGCAAGGGTGACAACCCTGGCAATTATCGGCGGCGGTATTGCCCATGAAATAAATCAGCCCTTAAACGCCATCCGGCTTTTGGCGGAAACAATTCTTTTGCGTCATCAGTCCAAAGGTAAATTGCCGGCCGGAGAGGTTATTAAAAGCATATTGAATATTTCCCAGCAAGTAGATAGAATTGATAATATAGTGAATCATTTACGCTCATTTCTGCGGAATAGTCAAAATTATGATTATATACCTTGCAATTTGAATGATATTATTGAAAAGGCACTGTCGCTAGTAAGCAATCAACTGTTCTCCCGGCAAATTGAGGTAAAAAAACAGTTGGCTTCCAATTTGCCTTATGTCTATGGCTCAACGATTCGTCTGGAAGAGGTATTGCTCAACCTGTTAATGAACTCAATGCAGGCCCTGGATGCCGTTGATGCGAGTGCCAGAGAACTTATTATTCATACTGCCTATGATGAGGATAACGTCTATCTGGAGGTGAGCGATAACGGGCCTGGTATTGATGATAAGATCAAAGACCGGATTTTTGAGCCGTTTTTTTCAACCAAATCAGGCGACTCGATGGGGTTGGGCTTATCCATCGTTCATTCGATAATTATCGCCAGCAATGGCTTGATTAGTGTAGGCAACAGCTCTTGCGGCGGTGCTGCAATTAAGGTGTCATTCCCGGTATACTGTGGGACCTAGTACTTTATCTACCTCCAAACCAATGATAATTTGCGCAGCTTTTCCCACACGGCTTCGTTGTCGTCGCCTTGCATATTCCCGAATGTAAGGCTCCTCCGCCTTGCATTGCGAAAAAATCTACGCAAACTATTCTATTGATTGTAAGAAAGATGAAGTACTAGCAGGGAGGAGGGCATTAGTGCGTATTCTACTTGTTGATGATGAAAGTGAAAGCAGGTCTTTTCTGGCAGATTATTTATTACTGCTTGGGCATCAGGTGGTCGAGAGTTCTTCCGGCGAAGAGGCCCTGCAACTCTATCGAGGTAATAACTTCCAGATGGTTTTGTCTGATATTAAAATGGGCGGGATCTCGGGGATTGACTTAATACGTGAGATAAAGTCCCTTAAGCAGCAGCGGGAAGCCGATCTTGTACTGTATACCGGCTTTATCGATATTGCACTGGCAATCGGGGCCCTGAGAGCCGGGGCCTATGACTATCTGACTAAGCCGATTAATGTGCAGGAGCTCAAGGCGGTTCTAAGCCGGGTGGAAGAACACCAGGCGTCAATGCCGGAAAAATATATTGTTACCCAGACCCTGGAAGAGAGGGCCAAACATCCGGTACCAGGGTTAGATAGCCACTTGGAGCAACTCCCCAAATTGGCTGCCGAGCAAGCCGGCATTGCCAGGGTAGGGATATTTTCTGAGCAAATGAAGCGGATTGTTCAACAGGCTGAGAAATACCATACCGATCGTTCGCTGCCTGTTTTAATTCAGGGGGAAACCGGGGCCGGGAAAGAAATCATTGCCAGAATGGTTCACTACGGCAAAATGCAGAATGCCGGGCCTTTTGTGGATATAAATTGTACGGCGATAACCCCAAGCCTGTTTGAGAGTGAGCTTTTTGGTTATGAAGCAGGCTCTTTCACCGGTGGCACAGCCCGCGGCAGTAAAGGAAAACTCGATATGGCTATGGGTGGAACCTTATTTCTGGATGAAATAGCCGAGATTCCGATAGAACTGCAGGCCAAGCTGCTGCGGGTACTGGAGGAAAAGAGCTTTTACCGGGTTGGCGGCTTAAAGAAGATTAAAACAGATTTGCGCATTATATGCGCCACCAATCTTGATTTTGAAAAGCGGATTGAACAGGGGTTATTTCGCAAAGACCTGTATTATCGTCTGAAGGTAGGCCAGATTGTTATCCCGCCCCTGCGGGAACGGCAAGAGGATATTCTGCCGCTGGCCCTTATGTTTCTGCAGGACTTTTCCGAGCGCCGCGGCAAGCGTTTCACCCGTATCGGTCAGGCCGCTGCCGAGTTTTTGCTGCAGTATCACTGGCCGGGTAATGTCCGGGAACTGCGAAATGCAATGGAATGGGTTTCATTTATGCATGATGCTGATGAGCTCAAAACCGAACATCTGAGTAATCTGATTAGCGGCAACAGTGTGAAGGCGGCCAAGGAAGCAGCGCCTGTACAGCCGGAAAAAAGCGGTTCGCCGGCTGAACATTATGTCTTACAGGAGCATTTTGACCATCTTGTGGCCGAGGCCCTGACAAAGTGCGGGGGCAATAAGACCAAAGCTGCCCAGTACCTTGGTATATCTGTAAGAACACTTTATTACCGCCTGGGCAAGATGAAAAAGAAGCGCGCCGGCGGATAAAGTCTGAAAAATTCATCCGACTATGTAATTTTTGCAGACTGCCGGCAGAAAGTGTGCAATTATTGCAGACTGTGCAAAGGAGTACCCTGAAAATAAGCGTTTTGTTTAATAGTAAAATGAATTATTTCAACAACCGTAATTTTCCGAAAGTTCCTGATAAATATAGACTTTTTAGACAAATCAAAAAACAATAGCTCAATTGTTGCAAGAGCATGCCTTATTGGCATGCTTTTTGCAATTATAATAAAACATCATGGCTGGGCGGTAGCCAGGCGAAACAATTCCGAACAGTTTATGCCAACGATTAAAATCGAGGAGGTAGGAATAGACACCACTATGTAACGTACTAAAAAAAGGAGGAGTTTCTATGAATTATTGTACACCCCCCGAGATTGCTCAGAATTGTATGGAAGCACAAGTAAAAAGAGCGACAATGTCTACGGGGAAGCTGTTTATCTTAGGCATCCTTGCCGGCTGTTTCATTGCCTTTGGTGCGGAAGGCTCAACCATGGCCGCCCATGATCTTACATCACTCGGTGCCGGGTGGCAGCGATTTATTACTGGTTCTGTATTTTCAGTGGGCCTTATGTATGTTGTTATCTGTGGTGCCGAGTTATTTACAGGTAATGTTTTGATGCTGACTGCGCTCTTCGCCGGCAGGATTAGTTTGCTGGCTGTCTTGCGGAACTGGACGATTGTGTTGATTGGAAATATGGTAGGGGCGGTATTAATTGCCTGGCTTATGCATATGACCGGACTTTTTAAGTTCAACAATAATTTGCTGGGGGCATCTGCTGTGGCCATTGCCGTTACTAAAGTAAACCTTACCTGGACTGAGGTGTTTTTCCGCGCAATCTTATGTAACTGGTTGGTAGGCCTTGCCGTCTGGATGAGTTTCTCCTCAAAAGATATTATCAGTAAAGTCGCCACCTGTTATATCCCGATCATGACATTTGTTATGAGTGGTTTTGAACATAGTATTGCCAACATGTATTATCTGCCTGCCGGTCTATTTGCAAAAACGCTGCCGGCGGTTGTCGAGGCAAGTAATTTAGGGGCTAAGGTGGATACCTTAACAATTGAAAGTATGGTTGTGGCCAACTGGATTCCTGCCGTATTAGGTAATATCGTTGGTCTTGGCCTGTTTGTCGCCGCCTTCTACTGGTATAGTTACCTGCGCAATCCTGCCAGTGATGCGGGCAACTGTGCTTCAGCGCCAACGACTGCAGTGAAAAAGTAGCCGCTATAGCGGCGTTAGTGTTTGCGAATTCCTGAGACAACTCTTTATCAATAGTGAACTCCAGTATCTGACACGCTCCCAACGCTGGCTGATTAGCCATTGCATTTGGTAGTGGAGCAATGGCTAATCAATTCAATGTTGGGAGGGATATCAATGGCTGCAAAATTAAAAGCTTTTGTTATTGTCGATTCCGCGAAGTGCATCGGCTGTAAGGCTTGTGAGCTGGCCTGTGCGGTTGTCCGTGCCGGCCCTAACACGAAGGTGGCCGGGGCTATGGATATACCGGTTATACCACACCTGTTTATAAAGACAGCCGGGATTACAGCTGAAGCTAAGGCGGGTCTAATTGAAAAGAATTTTATGGTAGCAAGCAAATGTGATTTATGCATAGAGTGCTCTGCCGATAGACCGGCCTGTATTAATGCCTGCCCTAAGCAGGCGATTGAGATTGTTTGTCTGAAGCGGCACAATATTTGCAGCGCCCCTGACCCTTGTTTGATTCGGCAAAAAAATTTATTGGCCAAATACTAGTACCGTGCGTCACTTAAAAGTCTGGCTTATATTGCGGTCTTTTCCCGCCCTGCTTCGTTGTCGGCACCTTGCATATGTCCGATCTGCACGGCTCCTCCGCCTTGCAAATCTACGTTGTCTAAAACTAACATCTAACTTTGCCAAGACACTGTTTGGCATATTTTTAAGATATAGGAGGCGCTGTTATGTCAGTAAATAACACGGGTATTGTCCGGATTGATCAGGAGTTGTGTACCGGTTGCCGGCTCTGTGCCGATATTTGCCCGGTTGACGCCATCGAAGGGGTACCAGGGCAGCCACAAATCATCAATTATGAGCGGTGTGTGCTATGTGGCCAATGTGTTCAGATCTGTAGTGCCTATGCGTCGATATTTGCTGCCGGTATTAGTTCGCGGGAGCAAAAAATTCAAGAGCGCAATCTGCTGACTTCGGTCACAGAGCCGATGTTTGCCACCTATTTTACCGGCAATGCCCCGCAAATTAAAAATGTATTGGCGAGTAAAGCGCTGTTTACCATGGTGCAATGCTCGCCGGCTGTCCGGGTCGCTATTGCCGAAGAATTTGGCATGCCGCTAGGCAGCCTGACACCGGGGAAGCTGGCGGCCGCTTTACGCAAGCTGGGTTTTGACCGGATTTATGACACCAATTTTGCAGCCGATCTAACCATTATGGAAGAAGCCAATGAACTAATTGAACGGATTGCCGAGGGTGGGGTGCTGCCGATGTTTACCTCCTGCTGCCCGGCCTGGGTTAAATATCTTGAGCAGGACTATCCGGAGCTCACTGCCCATCTCTCAGCGTGTAAATCCCCGCAACAAATGGCCGGCGCCCTCTTTAAGACCTATGGCGCTCAGGTGAATGGTGTGGATCCGGCCAAGGTCTACAGTGTTTCTGTTACACCCTGTACCTGTAAAAAGTTTGAAAGCGACCGGCCGGAAATGAAAGACAGCGGCTATCGGGATGTTGATGCTGTGATTACCACCCGGGAACTTGCTCAGCTAATTAAAGATGCCGGCATTGATTTTAATAACCTGGCTGAGGGAGATTTTGATAAGCCGCTGGGGACATATAGCGGGGCGGGGACAATTTTTGCAGCTTCCGGCGGTGTAATGGAAGCTGCGTTGCGCACTGCCTATGAGTTACTCACAAGACAGTCGATACCTGATTTGAATTTGAGTTTTGTCAGGGGCGGCGAGGGCGTTAGGATAGCCACTGTCAAAATCGGTGAAGTCGAACTCAAGGTTGCTGTCGTTGCCGGTTTAAAAAATGTGGCGCCATTGCTAGCTGCTAGCAAGGCTGGTTGGGCTGATTTTCATTTCATAGAGGTAATGACTTGTCCCAATGGCTGCGTAAGTGGCGGCGGGCAGCCGAAAGTACTGTTGCCGTGTGATCGGACTACCGCCTATGAGCGCCGCACCTGTAGTGCCTATGTCCATGATGAAAACTCGGAATACCGAAAATCACATGACAATCCGGAGATGCAAAAGCTGTATGAATATTTCCTGGATGATTATAACAGCCAGCGTCTGCTCTATACCCAATATACCTCCAGGAAGCTGGCAGAGGGATATTCCCGTTGTAGTTAATTCCCCCGGCAACAAATATTTACTTTGGGATAGGAGTGAATGTAGTGCTTATTGATCAATTGTATCTTGTTGTGCTCGTCTTGTTCGGTCTGGGCATAATCTCCGCAATTGTCACTCAAGATAATTCCAAAATTACGAATTATATTGCGCATGGGCTGGCAGCGTCAGGGTGTTTGGCAGCGGCGGTTTGTGCAATAGCGGTATTAGGGACGCAGGGGCAGGTCATCACCTTTTCCCTGGGGGCACCGCTAGGGGTGCTGAAAGTCCGGATTGACTATTTAGCGGCGTATTTTCTGCTAACCTTGGGTGTGGTCGGTACTGCAACCAGTATTTATGCCATTGGATATAGCCGTGAATATTATGGCCGCCGGTTTGCTGTGTTAGCGGCATTATTTAATGCCTTTTTACTGTCGATGGTACTGGTATTGACGATGAGTCAGGTAGTTGTGTTTGTTATTGTTTGGGAACTGATGACGGTAGTCTCGTTTTTCCTGGTCAATCATGAATATGAAAAGACCGCAAATACCAATGCTGCTTATCTGTATATTTTGATGACCCATGTTGGCACCGCCTTTATAGCCATCGCTTTTCTGCTGCTGGCAACAGGGTCTGATAGTTTGGACTTTGCGTTGCTTAATGGCAGTGCCCTGCCGGAACCGATGAGAAATGCAATCTTCTTGTGTGCACTTATTGGTTTTGGTACCAAAGCCGGGGTTATGCCGCTGCATATCTGGCTGCCGGAGGCGCATCCTGCAGCTCCCAGCCATGTTTCCGCCATGATGTCCGGGATTATGATTAAAACGGCAATCTATGGCATGGCCCGGTTTTTCCTTGATTTCCTGGGAGTAGGACCCGCCTGGTGGGGTGGGCTGGTATTAGTTCTGGCCATTATTTCTTCAGTTCTCGGCGTTCTGTACGCTATTATGGAGCATGACCTCAAGCGCCTTTTAGCCTATCATAGCGTAGAAAACATCGGGATTATTCTCCTTGGCGTTGGCGCCGGCATGGTATTTATGAGTTACGGGCAGCCCACTCTGGCTGGATTAGCCTGGGCTGCGGCTCTCTACCACGTATTCAACCACGCGATTTTTAAATCACTGCTGTTTATGGGGGCCGGGGCGGTGATGTCTGCCACCCATACTAAAGAGGTAGAGCACCTCGGTGGACTCATCAAAAAGATGCCTTATACCGCCTTGTTCTTCTTAATAGGAGCTGCCGCAATCTCGGCGTTGCCGCCGCTTAATGGTTTTGTCAGCGAGTGGTTTACGTTTCAGGCGCTGTTCTTGCTGCCCGCGGCCATCGGCGGTGTGGTTGGCAAGCTGAGCGCAGTTGTTTTGATTGCCCTGCTTGGTTTGACAGGGGCCCTGGCGGCCGCCTGTTTTGTAAAAGCCTTTGGCGTTACCTTCCTTGCCAAGCCGCGCAGCCTGCAGGCTGAACAGGCAGTTGAAGTTCCGGGCCTTATGTTGACCGGAATGGGCGCGCTGGCTCTGATTTGTGTAGCGGCCGGCGTTTGGCCCCAATGGATGGTTGGTATGCTGCAAACCGTGGTAGCCGGCCATGCCGGCGTGTCTATGGACGGATTATTCCAAACAAGCCAATGGTATGCTGTTGGCTTTCAAGTACAGCCCGGCAGCGCTGCTGGTCTGATAACCATGCCGGTGGTGGCCATTCTTATTGTCATCGGTCTCATTGCCGCGTACGCCTTGGCCCGGGCGGCAGGAAACCCGAAAGCGGTGGCCGGTGAGACCTGGACCTGCGGTATTAACCCGACAGCCCGGATGGAATATACGGCAACCGGTTTTGCGGAACCGATTCGCCGGGTATTTGGTGACATTCTGCGTCCGGTCACCCAAATTTCAGCAGACCAAGCCTGCAATCCTTACCATGGTGTTAAGATGTCGCTGGATGTCCATATCCGGCATCTCATTAATGAATACATGTACAGCCCATTGGCAAACGGGGTTCTGTTTGTGGCCAATAGCTGCAAACGGATTCAGGCCGGCAGCCTGCAGTTATACATTGGCTATATTATGGTAGTCACAGTAGTAGTAATGATCATCGGCACAAGGTGGTGACAACATGACGATTATAATTCAGATTATTGTCTTAGTTTTGCTGGCGCCGCTAATCCAGGGCGTGATAAAAAATACCAAAGGACGTTTGCAAAGCCGGCGTGGTCCCGGCTACTGCCAGCCATACTTTGATTTTATTAAATTTTTGAAAAAAGATCAGGTTGTTTCGCCAACGGTATCGTGGATCTTCCATTTTGCCCCGTATATCTATTTCGCAACAGCCATTGGCGCTGCCGCACTTGTTCCGACAGTCTTTACCGCCAGTGGTATACCATTTGATAACCTGTTTATATTAGTGTATCTGTTGGCCGTGGGCAGGTTTTTTCTGGCCGCCGCCTCGCTGGACGCAGGCAGCTCGTTCGGGGGCATGGGCGGATCCCGGGAAATGTTCATCAGCGTACTTGTTGAGCCGGCCTTGATGATTACTATATTTACAGTGGCATTTAACGCTAATTCCACGGTATTGTCAACAATGGCCAGTACGGCCGCCAACACAGCCATCTCGTTTTCCACGGTTTTGGCAGCTTTTGCCTTTATGATTATCACGGTAGCTGAAACCGGACGTATTCCGGTGGATAACCCTGACACTCACCTTGAGCTGACGATGGTCCATGAAGGCATGGTGTTAGAGTATTCCGGGAGACCGGTAGGGCTGATTTTTTGGGCTTCAGCGATTAAGCAGCTGGTATTTATTCTCCTGCTGGTCAATCTGTTTATCCCCTGGAGTATACCGGGCTTTGATTCCGCGCCTATGGCCGCGGCCGGGATGGGGATAAAGGTTGTCGCCGTGGCCGTTGTGCTGGCCTGTATTGAAAGCAGTACCAATAAAATTCGCCTGTTTCGGGTGCCGGGCCTCATGGTTGCGGCAGGCTGCTTGTCCTTGCTGGCAATAGTGGCGCAGTAAGAAAGGGGAGGTATCGCAATGGATCTATTAACTATCCTGCTCATGTCGGCGGCTATTTTCCTGACACGAGTGACAAACCTGAAGCTAGGCATTAACATCATCGTTGTTCAGTCGGTCATTGTAGCCTTAGCCTGTGCCATTGTTGGCATTCATACCGGTGAAGTCCATATGTATATTGCCGCCTTCCTGACTGTTGTCATTAAGGTAGGGCTTATCCCTTACGCCCTATACCGGGTTCTGCCTTATCTCCAGGAGGAGCGTGAATTTGTTAACCCCAATTTTACCACTTTTACCGCCATCTTATCGATTATTCTGGCTTATGGCCTGATTGAAAAGGCCCTGCCTGGTTTTGCCGCCAATTCCACTCTGCCGGCAGCGATTGCTTTGTCTTTTATCGGCCTGTTGCTGATCATGACCCGCCGCCAGGCGCTAATGCAAACAATTGGCCTGATCACTATGGAAAATGGCCTCTACTTGATGGGGCTGTCGATTACCCAAGGCTTGCCCCTGATCATCGAGCTGGGAATATTCTTCGATGTTTTAGTCGCTGTTGTTGTCCTGGTCATTTTAACGTATCGCCTGAAGCTGTCATTTGCTACTACCGACACAGGCCTGCTTAAAAAGTTAAAGGGGTGATATTATGCAACAACTGATTCTAATTGCGCTGGCAATACCGATAGTTACCGGGCTGTTGACCTTATTACAGCGAAGCAAGGCCACAATTAGAGCAATTAATTTTGCCGGCAGTTTGGCAACAAGTACAGTTTTAGTCTGGATTATCCATAATATTACGCAGCAAAAGGTATTTAGTTCTGAATATTTTCATCTAGACAATCTTAGCGCGGTTATGCTGTTTGTTGTCGCCCTGCTTACCTTTACGGCAACGCTCTTTTCGTTGTCTTACATGGAGAAGGAGGTAAATAACGGCCATATCACAATGGCGATGCTGCCGCGTTATTACGCCCTGCTTAACCTCTTCAGTTTTGCGATGATTAGCGTTATTGTCGTCGGTAATCTTGGTCTTATGTGGGTGGCGGTCGAGGGAACCACGTTAGCTTCCGCCTTGCTGGTTGCTTTCTATTTTAACCGTGACTCACTGGAGGCGGCCTGGAAGTATGTTATGATCTGCACAGTGGGTATTTGTCTGGCCCTGTTGGGCACGATGATCCTGTATTATGCGCAAGTCAGTGTGGGCGCTGCTGCCGGTCAGGCTCTGGACTGGGTAACACTCAAAGCAATCAGCGGCAGTCTGGACCCGGCCATTGTCAAAATTGCCTTTGTGTTCATTCTGATTGGCTACGGTACCAAAGCCGGCCTGGCACCGATGCATACCTGGCTGCCTGATGCTCATAGCCAGGCGCCGTCCCCGGTCAGCGGGCTGTTATCAGGGGCCCTCTTAAGCTGCGCTTTGTATGCTCTGGTTCGCAATATCATTATTGTGCAGGGCTCAATTGGCCCTGAATTCGCCCAGTATATGCTGCTGGCCCTGGGATTGCTGTCAATCGCCATTGCGATCCCCTTTGTGCTGGTGCAGCATGATGTGAAAAGGCTGCTGGCCTATTCCAGTGTCGAGCACATGGGGATTATCACGCTGGGCTTAGGGGTTGGGACGCCGCTGGCGGTCTATGCTGCCCTGTTGCATATTGTCAATCATGCGGTCGCCAAATCGGCGCTGTTTTATCTGGCCGGCGTCGTAACTCAGGAGTATAAGACCAAGGAAATCAAACAGATTTTTGGCATTGCCCGGGTTATGCCGCTGGTGGCGACTCTGTTTATTATTGGCATTCTGGCGATAACCGGAACCCCGCCGTTTAATATCTTCATAACCAAGTTTTATATTGTTTTAGCGATGTTTGAAAACCAGCAATGGTTGCTTGGCAGCATTACCCTGCTCTTGCTGACCGGGGTTTTTGCCGGCATGATGTACTATTGTTTAAAAATGGGGTTTGGCATCATACCAAAGGCGCAGCCCAAGTTCCACTTTGGTCCAACGACCACAATGGCCATGGTGTTTTCTTTTGCCATTATTATTCTGGGTGGATTATATCTGCCCCCGGTAGTGAATAACGTGCTGGTACAGGCTGCGGAAATTGTATTGGGAGGTTAAGCCAGTGGTTGAATATATAAGCGTTTTCGCAGCTAATTTGCAAGAAGCTGCTTATGCGGTCTATGAGGAGGGCAAACACGGCCTTGTATCGATGTTTGCCAATGATGAACGCAGCGTAAACGGCAATTATGCTATCTACTGTGCCTTTGCCGCGGGACAGCAATTTAAGGTGGTTAAAGCCCTGGTAGATCCGGCCGGCGCGCTGGAGTTTCCCTCAATAACACCCAAAATATCAGCAGCCGCCTGGTATGAGCGTGAGATTCATGATTTATTCGGCCTGAAACCGGTAGGGCATCCTGACTTGCGGCCGTTGGCCCTGCATGAAAACTGGCCTGCCGACATATATCCTTTACGCAAGGATTTCTCTGTCCGCACGCCAGTGCCGACAATGCATAAACAGTGGCATATGCACAGCGTTGAGGGTGAGGGCGTTTTTGAGGTGCCGGTTGGTCCGATCCATGCCGGTATTATTGAACCCGGGCATTTTCGCTTCAGCCAGGCCGGTGAAACAATCCTGCGCCTGGATGCTAAAATGTTTTTTGTTCATCGCGGCATCGAGAAGGCTATAGAAGGCTTGCCGCTAACAAAGGCTTTTTATCAGGTGGAACGTATTTCCGGCGTTTGTACGATCGCTCATTCAGTGGCTTACTGCCAGGCGGTCGAGTCGCTGGCAGGTGTGCAAGTGCCCAGGCGGGCCCAATATTTACGGGCCCTGGTGGCCGAGCTGGAACGCCTGTATAACCATGTCGGGGATATCGGCAACCTGTGTGCCGGTATGGGCTTTGCGGTGGCGATTATGGCCGGGGCCCGCATGAAGGAGTATATTATGCGGGTTAATGAAGCGGTCACAGGCCATCGGTTCCTGCGCGGCCTGGTAGTTCCCGGCGGGGTGCGCCAGGATATTGATGACGAGCTGGAAGAGATGATTATTGATTTGCTGGCTAAGCTGGAGCCGGATTTTACCGGGCTGATCGGTCTTTTCCGCAACAATGATGAGTTTTTAAACAGGATAAATACGACCGGGATTGTACCCCGTCAGGCGGCCCTGGATCTGGGTGTAGTCGGGGTCGGGGCGCGGGCTTCCGGGGTGGCCGCCGATAGCCGGCGCGATCATCCGTATGGGTGTTATCCTGAGCTCAGGTTTGACGTCCCGGTGTATACGTCAGGCGATGTGGCTGCCAGGCTGTGGGTCAGGGTAGATGAGGTATATCAAACGATGAAGCTGATCCGTCAGATTCTGGCCAATATGCCGGCCGGGCCGCTTACGGTTGAACTGCCGGCGATTGAAGCCCACAGCTCCGGCTTCGGCTGGAGTGAATCGCCGCAGGGCCATTGCCTCCACTGGCTGATGGCCGGCGAGAATAACACCATCTACCGGTTGTTCGTGCGCGCCGCTGCCTATCCTAACTGGCCGGCACTGACTGTGGCTGCTCCCGGCAATATTATCCCGGATTTCCCGCTTGTTAATAAAAGCTACGAATTATCTTATGCCTGCCTCGACCGATAGGAGGAATAGACATGTTAAATGTATTACGGACAATAATAACTACCGGTACAGTTACGGAAGACTGGGAAACGGCGTTGCCGCCCCGGCGCTCCCGGGGCGAGGTGCTGGTACAGTCTTCTAATTGCAATGCCTGTAAGAAATGTGCCGCTGCCTGTCCGGCCGGGGCCGTTAAGGTGGCTCCGGGCGCGATTAGCATTGACCAAAAGGCCTGTGTGTTTTGCGGGCTTTGTGTTGAGACCTGCGAGACTGCCTGTTTTAAACAGACCGGCAACTATAAACTGGCGAGGCTGGGGGGCGCGCTGGCCGCAGACACGGCGCCGGAATTGAAAGGGAAAATCCGGGCCGTGTTAGGCCGCTCCCTGCATGTCAGACATGTTGATATCGGTTCCTGTAATGCCTGCGATTTCGAGCTGGCCCATCTCTGTAATCCGATTTATGACATCCAGCAGTATGGCATTGATTTTGTGGCTTCACCGCGCCACGCCGACCTGCTAATGGTAACAGGGGTTGTTACCCGGAATTCAACCCAGGCCTTGCAGATGACCTATGAAGCCACACCCCGGCCGAAACTGGTCATGGCCGTCGGGGCCTGTGCCGCCAGCGGCCAGGTGTTCGGCGACAGCTATGCAATCCGCGGGGCTGTTGACGCCATTGTTCCTGTCGATATCTATGTGCCCGGCTGCCCGCCGCGGCCGCAGGCCCTGATCCACGGCCTGATGCTGGCCTTGGACCGGCTGCAGTAAAATAACAGCTTTCTGATTACAAGTGGATTGTCTGGGCCTCTGCCGGTTGCCCCAGGGACTGGGCATAATCCACTGTCACGGGGACGAAGTTGTTGACATTGCTAGGTGAAGCGCAGGGACATAACATTTTGCTTCGTTGTTTATTTCGTTTTTTGCGAAGCAAAATGAACATCCCCGCGCTTCACCCTTGTCAGGCTGATGGATAATAATAGTCGGTGTCAAAGCCTGTTTGAGCATATAACATTTGGCGTAGTTGCCAGCTAAACAGGGCTTCTCCCTCGGGCTGGGCCGTTGGTGCTGCCATCAGCCTGCTGCTGGAGGTAGGTCATGAACTCCTGGCGGAGCTGGCTGCTGTCCCGGAGCCCTTGTCTGTAGGCAATTTCCGCCGTCTTCCCGGACTCCAGCCCCGCCCAGGCCTCGAAATCCATGACCAAATCGAGCATTTCCGGGTGCTGGGCCTTCAGCTTGCGGGCCAGGGCCAGCAGCCGGTCCAGGGCGTCACTGGCATCCCGAACCGTTTGCCGGTAGCCGTCATCCTTCGCCTCGGCCAGTCTGAGGATATGGTCGACTCTGGTAAAGACGTACTGGTCAAAAGCCTGGTCTAAGACACTTTTTAGCACAGCGTCTGCGCCCCCGGCCTGATGCCTGACGCCCGGGGCCAGGCCGGCAGCGTGGACCGTTGGCCTGAGCCGGGGTGTTTTTTCGTGAGACATATGTATCCCCCCTATAGTAAGGCTGGGCAGGAGGCTGCCGGGCAGCCCTGCCGCCAGCTTTTACAGGGGAAATCAAAAGCGCATGCGAGGTTGTTACCCTACACATGCGCTTGGCTTCGACGGTTGCTAAAGCCTCAATACCCAATAAGCCGGACAAAGCCGGCCTGGACAGCAAAGCGGGTCAGACCCGGAGGTCAGGCTGGCCTGCTGCCGATAATGGCTAGTGAGGAGAGAATAAATGTTCTGCTGCGTCTGGTCGCACTCACAGCCCGGCGCCGGCGGCAACAGCCTTTTATAACCGTGCCTCTCCCGCTTGTGCAGCGGCGGACGCCCGGTGTATAATAGACATGTCGTCGTGGACAGCTTGCTGTTACGTGTAGGTGTCTCTGCACCTTGCGCGGGCCTGGAAGTGCTGGTTACACTTTCAGGTCGCGGCGACTTTAATTTCCACCTATTTCTAATTATAGCCTGTTTGCGGGGAATTGCAAGTGCAGATCAGCGGGCCGCCAGGCAATTTTTCCGGGGAAGCAGGTATATACAGCAAAGTAAAGGAAGCAGGAAAAGCCGGGGTCAGGCTTGAGTTGTTTGGAAATTGACTTATTTTTATTGATGAAAGATATAAGGAAAATAACGCAAATTTTTCTATAAGTCAAGCCTGACCCCCATATCCACAAATTATTAGGAGAGCTGCGGCCAGTTATTGATAATAAGATTGATTTTGTAGTAGGATTTTGTAGTAGTATATACTTTACCAGATGGCAATAAGCTAAATAGAACTATTTTAACTGATACACCAGACCCTGCTGATAATGTATTATAGGTAATTTGCAAAACCGGAGGTTTGACGCAAAATTTCTAAAAGTATAGGCTGCAAACCCGCTAAACCATTGGGGATTTTTTGCGGTCGCTATCGCTCATAGAGGAATTTAAACTACGGGCCTGCCAACCGCCGAATAGGCGGG
Organism: Sporomusa termitida; assembly: GCF_007641255.1. NCBI lineage: Bacteria > Bacillati > Bacillota > Negativicutes > Selenomonadales > Sporomusaceae > Sporomusa > Sporomusa termitida. The sequence goes on along the minus strand of NZ_CP036259.1, from coordinate 4,143,383 downwards.
GGAAGTCGGGGTCAGGCTTGAGTTGTTTAGAAATTGACTTATTTTACTGATCCCATATCCTGCATATCCAGGAACAACAGGAAGAGGCAAAAAAGAAGAAAAAAACTAAAAGAGCCTCTTTCAGAGGCCGATGTAACAACGCTTGCGATACCCGCCTTTTAGGCGTAGCAAGTAATCAGCCCTTACAGGGCTAATAACAAGCCACCACTTAAAGTGGTGTTGTATGACTAGAACAAGAAAAACAAAGGTTAATCAGCATAATTTCTTAATGATTTATAAAAGGCTAGGGGAAGCAAGGGGACGCTCATTTTGCTTCGTTATTTATTTCAATTTTTACGAAGCAAAAAGAACGTCCCCCTGCTTCCCTAAATATTTTCTGTTCGATCTGGGACAATATGTTATAATAAGCGTACAGGCTGTTCGGGGACGGTTAGCCCCTTCCTTTTTAGGAAGGGGGTGGTCAAAATGACGATTTATGAGGCATTGACATTTGCGATCGCATTTGCAACTCTCATGGTATTAGTCACGACCAAAAAGAAATAGCCGCCCCTGTGCTCAAGTGTGCGGCTATCTCAAAAAGCTAAAAATATTGGGCTAACCGTTTTCCGGTTAGACAGCCTGTGGGCTGGCGTGTTAGCGCACGTCAGTCCTTTTTCTATATTATACCCATTGGCACAAGAATATGCAAGCATTCAGGGAATTGACTTATTTTTTCTGATGAAAGATATAGAGAAACAACGCAAATTTTTCCATAAATCAAGCCTGGATCCCTTTTCCCTATGACTCATTCTTGTACAAAAAGGCGTTTGGAATACAGTCGGTTTACATTAAAATTCAGTCCCGGCAGGTGCGGCACTTTCAAGAATGTAATATCCTTTCACTCTTGAAAGTGCCGCAATTGCCTGATTTTACTCAATTGCTGTTGTTATACCGCCAATATTCTTTCAATATTGAAAAATTACTGTTTATTGAATTCGTTTAGGGCAACCTGCCGGGAGCCGCCTGAACGTTTTTTTTTTGTTGTATGTTCAAATTCGTATTGTACAAACCTGGTGTGTATAAAAAATGTCATTTAAATAATGGGTTTATATTTATTTTGTGCATCCTGAAAAAGCAAAATAATCACAATAATAAAAATAGTTTTTTGCAGGCGTATTAGCGGTAAGTTTGTTCTCTATGGACAAATGTATTTATCCGGATTGTACAAATTTATTTGTACAATCCAAAGCTGTAAAAGCATAATTTGGCAGACAAATCTACCTGGACATACACTCAGGCGACTACAAATAACCGGGTATCTTTGGTGTATCTGTCAAGATAAAAGGGACGGCCTGCTTCTGACGATGCCGGGAAATAACTGGTTGGCACAGATATTGCTTTATAGAGTTTTGTCAAAGTTTTTATGTTGACGGCAAACAATTGGTAAAAGGTATCTGCATTAGTAGCAGTTGCTGCTCATTAAGCTGGGACTGTATGACAGGGGGGTTGCAATGAAGTAGCATCCGATAAGCTGCCATTAAAAAAGTTTTTGAGGTAAAAAGCAGGGGAGGTATGATCGCAGGCTATTTTTGGCAGTCTTTTATCCCGGGATTGGTTATTGTCAGAACCTTTTTTGGCATGATCGATGTAATATTAAAAAATAAGTCGGCATGCTTGACAAAACTTTTAGGAGGTATTAATAGAATGGCCCGAATACTTACCACAAAAATTCTGACTCCAAATGAAATCGAAGTCATGAAAGAGAAAGTCGAAACCCTTTTATCGACTAAAGGCGTTAAAATTGACCATCTGCAGGTTATGGAAATCTTACAAAATGCCGGGGCTGAAGTGGAAACGGCCTCAGGTGCTGTAAGGTTTCCGAAAGCTGTAATTGCCAAAGCCCTGCAAAGTATACCAAAACAGTTTACCCTGGCAGCTCCGGACCCCCAATATGACTTAACTTTTCCTCTGCCTGACGGTAAGTTCTATACCAGGACCTGCACCGGCGGCATGAACTACCTTACAGAAAATGGCGATTATCACAATATTACGATTGCAGAGGTAATCGAATGGATACAGCTGGTTAATTCCCTGGATACTATCCACTTTTGCGCGCTGCCCTCCACCTCCGGCAAATCGGTTCCGGGGGAAGCCATAGATATTCACACGCTCCGGGCGGTATTGGAACATAGCAAGAAACATATTTGGGTACAGCCTTACGAAGCAGCCAATGTTAAATACCTGCTGGATTTGGCTGCGGCCCGGGCCGGCGGCAAGGAGCAGTTAAGAAAAAGGCCGATTATCAGTTTTATTACCTGTTCGGTTCCCCCGTTCCAGTTCAAATATATGGATATGGAAGCTCTCTACCAAAGCTGCCTGTACGGAGTACCCATCCAGCCTTGCTCCCTGCCGGCGGCCGGGGCCAATGCGCCGGTTACCCCGCAGGGAATAGCGCTTTTGTCGGCTGCCGAAGTGATGGCCCAGATTATTATGGCTCAGCTCATTACTCCGGGACTGCCTGTTATTGCCACGCCGCTGCTGTTTGCCATGGATATGCTGACAACCTATACCCTGCAATCGCCGATTGAAACAACCTTGGGGCGGATGGCAGCCATACAGTTGTTTGAAGAGGGCTACAACATTCCCGCCCATAGTTACGGCAGCGGGACAGACAGCTTTGTCCTGGACGGCCAGTGCATGGCGGAAAGAACTTCCCTTACACATATGCTGGCCCTGGCGGGTGCCTCGGTGCTGGGCGGCGCCGGGCAGCTGGAGGTGGCAAAAACCATTAGTCCGCTGCAGCTCATTATTGACAATGACATTTTTGCCATGACGGAAAAAATGCTGGGTGGTTTAGAAATCAGTGATGAGATGATGGCCTGGCAGGAAATCATGGGATTAACCGGCAAAGAATCTTTTGTTGATATGGATCATACGTTTGATCATTTCCGTGATTCGCTGCGATTGCCGACCTTTAACCGCGACTCCCGCCCCAACTGGGTAAAAGCCGGCAGCAAGGACATGCTGGCGCGGGCCAAAGATGTTTACCAAACCATAAAAGAAAACTATGAGCCGATCGCTATACCCAGTGAAATACTGCGGCAGATGGATGAAATTATCAAGCAGGCCGACCTGCAGCTTGTGGGTAAATAAGCGGTTGCGATATTGTTGTTCCCTTGGCGGGCAGTAGTAAAAGGAGGGACAAGTGTGAAAAAACGGTATAAAAAGACGGAAAAATGGTGGCTGGGACTCACTGTATTATTCTTTACCCTGTACAATATACCGGGGCTCCCTGCCTATGGCAACGCAAATGCCGCCCTCTGGCATGGCGCACTGACCATTATACCGCTGTGGATTGTTGTGTATGGCGGTATGGCGGTACTTAGCAGGCAAAGGCGGCTGAG